>NZ_JAQJCJ010000017.1:0-168736 GCF_030182485.1 Rhizobium atlanticum | reverse complement strand
ACCGTTCTCATCAAGAATCCGAGCCGGCACTCGCGCCCGATCATGGACAAGATCATCAGAGCGTTTTCGCCTTTGCCGGCCTTCGCGCGTCAAAGCTTCACCTTTGATCGCGGTACCGAGTTTGCCGGATTCAGGGCTTTGGAAGAAGGGATCGGTGCGCATAGTTGGTTTTGCGACCCAAGTGCGCCTTGGCAAAAAGGAACCGTCGAGAACACCAACAAGCGCATTCGACGTTTCCGCCAGGCACCACAGACTTGGCAGTTGTGTCGCAACACGACCTTCTCAACCTGACGCGCCATATCAACGATCAGCCGCGCAAATGCCTCGGATACAGGACACCGACCGAGGTATTTATGGCGCATTTGCGCGAAGATGGGTGATCCCCTATCCTGCAAAACAGGCATGATGCACTTGGGTTAGCTTCTCCACCGGGGGTGGGTTCAAAGTTGAAGTGTCCCGTTTCTGCAAAGTTGGAATGTCACTCGCCCCGCATTGATGACGTGGGAGATTGCGAATGGGACTAATTCCAATGAACGAGCGAGATCTGCAGCGGATCGTTTTGTCGAAGGCAAGGCTCAAACCGGACGTGATCGTTCGAGGCAGGCAGTAGAGACTCTCGACGCCTAATGAGGGCCAAAGGCGGCAGAGCTACGTTCAACCAGTTTGCAAGAGACAACCCGACTGCCCGGATAAATCTTCTCGCCCGCTATCAAATCGTTCAGCCACTTCGCACCCTCTCGGCCGAGATCGTAGTATGGCAACGCCGCTGTGGTCAGCTCTGGCTTTAGCGCCATGGTGACTGTTCGAAAATCGTCAAAGCCGACGATGCTGACGTCTTGTGGAATTCGCAAGCCCAGTGCCATGGCGGCAATGTAGATTTGAATCGCCATTTCGTCGTTGCCGCTCATGATCGCGGTCGGACGGTCGTCTTGTTTGAGCATTTCGGTCGCTGCCGCAAAGACGTAGTTGTTTTCTGCCCCCACAGGTCCATCCATGCCAAGGCTGATCGAGAGGTCGTTCTCTGTGAGACCGAATTCGCTTGTCGTTCGGCGAAATGCCTCCAGGCGCAGTTCGGCTCCCAATAGGATCGGATTGAGCCGGATGTAGCCGATTCTGCGATGACCCCGTTCAAGGAGGTACCGGGTAAGGTCTCGCGCGCCCTGATAATCATCGGGCTCGATGGACGGCAGGAGCTCCCTTGTTTGCGGCCGACAGTTTATCATCACTGTCGGAATGCTGACATCGCCGTTCTCCGGATCCACAATGCGGCGGTACATGGTTACATACAAGACTCCATCAATGCGGTGGGACTGGAACATTTTCCAGATTTCCACCTCTCGCTCGGAAGAACCACCGGTGTTGGCTATCAGGATGGTTTTCCCATTCGCATTGGCCCAGTCTTGAATTCCGCGGACAATATCGACCGAATAAGGCGTCGTGGAAACATAATCGGTGATAATCCCAAAGGTGTTGGAACGGCTGGATCGTATGAGGCGCGCCGCCATATTCGGGATATAGCCGAGGTCTCGAATGGCTTTTTCCACCCTCTCCCGGGTTTCCTCAGTCACGTAGGGCTCGCCATTGATGACGCGAGAGACTGTTTTATTCGAAACCCCGGCCGCTTTCGCGACGCTGACGATGCTCACCATGTCCGCTAATTCTCCTGATGCGGGTCTGTTGTAAACTACACGCATGACAACGTCGACATATTTTTCTGACAACGTCGACAATGCAATTGACAACGTCGTCATAACACGCCTATGGTCCCAACAATGGAACTGCCCGAGGCAAGTGCTTCCGGCGGAACAAGGGAGGAATTCATGAAAAAACTGCTTGGCGCCAGCGCGCTCGCGTTCGTTTGCATTGCGGCCTCCGTCAAGGCCGAAACCATCAATGTCCTCGTGGAAGGCGGCGGCGAAATGCTGCAGAAGGCAGCCGCGGAGAAGTTTACCGCCGAGACCGGTATCAAGGTGGACTTCACCGTCGTTCCCTATCAGGGCGTCTTCGACAAATTTTCCGCCGAAATCGCCTCCGGCTCATCGGCGTTCGATGTGGTAACGATCGACGTCGTGTGGAACGCGAAATTCGCAAGCCATGTCGAAGACCTCGCGCCGCTCTTCACCGACGCGGTTCGCAAGGACCTGCCGCCTGCCTTGCTTGCCGACGCGAAGATCGGCGACAAACTGATCGGCATGCCTGCTTGGGCCAATGCCGAAATTGTTTTTTATCGCAAGGACCTCTTCGACAAGCCGGAAGAACAGAAAGCATTCCAGGCAAAATATGGTTATCCCCTCGCCCCGCCGAAGACTTGGCAGCAATGGCGCGACATCGCAACATTCTTCACCCGAGACACCGATGGTGACGGCAAGACTGACTTTTGGGGCACCGACACCATCGGCAGCTTCTCCGAAGAGTGGATGGCACATGTGCTTCAGGCGGGCTCGCCAGGTGTGATCCTCGACAAGGATGGGAAGGTGATCATCGACAACGAAGCGCATAGGAAGGCGCTCGAATTCTACATCGCGCCTCACTGCATCGATCATTCCGTGCCCGAAAACGTCAACGAGATTGGCTGGGGCGAAGCTCAGAACCTGTTCTATCAAGGCAAGACGGCGATGATGAAATTCTGGGCGCACGCCTACAAGATGACGCCCGCCGATTCCAAGGTCAGCGGAAAGGTCGGCGTCGCCCCGATGCTGGCCGGCGATGCAGGAATCGCGGCAATTCCGGGTCCTTGGTACAATGTCGTTCCGTCGACCTCCCAGCACAAGGACGCGGCCAAGAAGTTCATAGCCTTCGCAATCGCTAACAATGCTCTCGGTATCGAAGCGCCGCTTGGATTGGCTGCCACGAATTCGGCCTATAATGGCTATGCCAGCAAGCCCGGTTATGAGCATTTCACGCCGCTGCTTGAGACGTTGGGCGCTCCTGCGACGCAAGGCCGTCCGATGAACGAAAAATATCAGGAAATTGTCGACGAAGCGGTTCTGCCAGCTGTGCAGCAGGCCCTGACATGCAAAGCGGATGTCGGCAAGGTCCTGACGGACGCCAAGGAAACGATCCAAGACATCCTCGACTAGTCCCTCGGCGGCGAGGAGGACGGGTGGTCCTCCTCGCATCATCAGCTTTCGGAGAGCGCCATGTCGGGTGAAGACCGATTCGTGCTGTGCATGCTTGCGCCAGCCCTCGCCATCCTTGGCTTGCTAGTCGCATACCCGGTAGGGCTTTTGGTGTTCGATTCCTTTTTTAAGGTCGACACCATTACTCCCCACATACGAGAATGGATCGGGCTCAAGAACTATATCGACGCGCTAACCTCGAAGCGTGTCGCGGAAAGCGCATTCAGAACAATCCAGTATTCGATCTTTGCGCTGTTCTTCGAATTTACCTTCGGTTTCTGCGCCGCGCTGCTGTTCACGGCGCTCCCCGGTCAATCGCGCTGGCACCGCACGATCTTCACGCTGCCATTAATGGTGCCGCCCATTGTCGCCGGCCTCTTGTGGCGCTTTCTCCTGGTCGGGAACATCGGCATCTTGAACTACGGGCTCCTCCATCTGGGCGTCATCAGCGATCCCGATGCGATTGCCTGGTTGTCCGACGAAGATATCGTCATCTATTCCGTCTCTTTCGCCGATATCTGGCTGACGACATCCTTTGTCGCCCTCGTCTCCTATGCCGGATTGACAAACATTCCCAAAGACCTGCTCGAGGCCGCGCGGATCGACGGCGCGAACGCGTTCAAGCGCTTCTGGCATGTCACGCTGCCACTGATGCGCCCGGTGATCGCCGTCGTCGTCATCGTGCGTGGGGTGGATGCGGCCAAGACCTTCGACCTCATCTGGATTCAGACGCAGGGTGGCCCCAACCACGCTTCTGAAGTGTTTTCGATGAACATCTATCAGCGCATGGTGCGCTTCGGCGATCTCGGCGAGGCCTCGGCCTCCGGCACGCTGTTTCTGATCGTCATGATGGCTCTGGCTGCTGCTGCCTATTGGAAGATATGGAGGCCGGTCCATGCGTAGTGCGCGCCGCCTCAATTTCAACGGCATCGTGATCAATGCCGCCGCGTTCGTCCTCGTCCTGTCCTATGCGCTGCCTTACGTCTATCTGCTCATGACGTCGATCAAGCCGGCAGCGGATGTCCAGCAGATTCCGCCGAGCTTCTTTCCCGTCGTGATCTCTTTCGAGAATTTTCGCGATGTCCTGCAATCGTCGACCCTGCCGCGGGCCTTCGCAAGCTCGCTGGTAGTGGCGGTGCTGACAACCATCCTTTCCCTCGCTGTGGCGGTTCCGGCCGCCTATGTCGCGACCCACTATAGGCGCCGGATCACCACCCTGTTCCTGCTTTTCGCGCTGGTCACGCGCATGGTGCCCTCGGTGTCGCTCGGCGTGCCATTGTTTCAGCTTCTGAAGTCGCTCGGTCTGCTGGATACCGTTCCCGGTCTGGTGCTCGCCCACACATCAGCCGCGGTACCTCTTGCGCTTCTTCTCATGGCAGCCTTCTTCGAAGGCGTTCCGAAGGATTTGGAAGAGGCGGCGCGCATGGACGGCTGGACCCGTTTCCAGGCCTTTCTGAAGGTTATTCTTCCGATCATGACGGGCGGAATCGCCGTTACCGCGCTCTTTACCTTCATCACGAGCTGGAACGAGTTCCTCTATGCACTGCTGCTGACGTCAGAGTCGACCAAAACGGCACCGATCGTCATTGCTGAATACAACTCGGTCTATGGCCTGGCCTGGGGAGCGATGACGGCGGCAGCCGTGCTCTATTCACTGCCCGTCATCATCGTAACGCTCGCACTTCAAAAGCAGATCGTCGGCGGCCTGACTTTCGGCGCTGTAAAAGGATGAGGGAGGCTAGGACATGGCCGGTATAGAACTGCGCAACGTCAACAAGATCTACGGCAACAGCTTTCATGCGCTACACGACCTGAGTTTCAACATCAGGGATGGTGAGTTCATGGTGTTT
Source organism: Rhizobium atlanticum (assembly GCF_030182485.1). NCBI lineage: Bacteria > Pseudomonadati > Pseudomonadota > Alphaproteobacteria > Hyphomicrobiales > Rhizobiaceae > Rhizobium > Rhizobium atlanticum. The sequence continues at coordinate 163,767 of NZ_JAQJCJ010000017.1, read as the reverse complement.
GTCGGTCCCTCGGGATGCGGGAAATCGACGGCGCTTCGGATGATCGCCGGCCTTGAGAGCATTTCGAGCGGCGAACTCAGGATCGGGGACAGGATCGTCAACCATGTCGATCCCAAGGATCGCGACATCGCCATGGTCTTTCAGTCTTACGCGCTGTACCCGCACAAGACCGTGCGCGAAAACATCGCCTTTCCATTGCTGATGGCGGGGTTGCCAAAATCCGACATTGCCAGCCGCGTGGACGAGGCCGCGCGCATCCTCGAACTGACGGCTCTGCTCGACCGCAAACCGGCGCTGCTCTCGGGCGGCCAGCGGCAGCGCGTCGCCATGGGTCGGGCGATCGTCCGCCAGCCGTCCGCCTTCCTGATGGATGAACCCCTGTCCAATCTCGATGCAAAACTGCGTGTGCAGATGCGCGCCGAGATTGCCAGCCTCCAGAGAAAACTCAACGTCACCACGATCTACGTCACTCACGATCAGGTCGAGGCAATGACGATGGGCGACCGTGTCGCTGTCATGAAGAGCGGCGTGTTGCAGCAAGTCGACACACCGCAGAACCTGTACAGTCGCCCCGACAACGTCTTTGTTGCGGCCTTTATCGGATCGCCCTCGATGAACTTGTACGAGGCCGTCCTGAATGGAAGGACGGTGATCCTGGGCAGCAACAGTTTCGAAATTCCTGACCGGGTTTTCGAATGCCGTCCCTCGCTCAACGGTGCGTCTCACCGTCAAATCCTTCTCGGCATCCGGCCGGAGCACATGAATGACGCTTCAATCCGGCCTTCTTCGGCCGAGATCTCGGCCCCGGTCACTCTTGTTGAGGCGCTGGGTTCTGAATCCATGGTGCATCTGAATATCGATGCACCCTGGGTGGATGCTGGCGACCCGGACGCCATCGCCGACATCGGCGACGAAAAAGCTGCTGTAGCCCGTTTTTCCCCTAAGAGCACAGTGCGAGCAGGTGACATCGCGCGCATCGCTGTCGATGCCGAAGAACTTCACTTCTTTGACCCGGGCACCCGTACCAGCATCTGGTGATGGCACAGCCAAAAGACAAGATTAACCCTCGCTGTCCGCGGAGATGATAATGATTAGCGAAAACTGTTACGACGTTACGAAGTATCCATCAGGCAATCCCCGTGAGGATATTGGCGCCGTCATCAATAACATCATTGCGGATATCAAGAACAGGCAAGCGGTAGTCGATGCAAATGACGGCGGAAAACCTGGATCAGTTATCTATATACCGCCAGGCGATTATCGTCTTGTCACTCAAGTCGTTATAGACGTGAGCTATCTGAAGATCGTTGGCTCTGGGCATGGTTTTACGTCGTCGAGCATCCGCTTCAACACACCAGCAGGCGAGTTGACCCACTGGCACGAGGTGTGGCCGGGCGGAAGTCGAATCCTTGTGGACATTTCTCCAGAGGCCACAGACGTTGAGGCTGCTGGTGCCGCGTTTTATGTCAAGCGCAATGGAAATCCTCGTGTAAGCTCTGTGGAGTTTGCTGACTTTTGCATCGATGGCTTGCACTTCATCGATGATGGTTCGGGGCAAGACGACGCAGAAAACACATACAGGAATGGCAAAACGGGAATCTATGTAGGCAGCGCCAATGACTCATTTCGAATAACCGGTATGGGCCTTATCTACCTGGAGCATGGAGTCACTGTTCATGATGCAGATGCGCTCGCGATAGATAATAATTTCATCGCAGAGTGCGGCAACTGTATCGAGCTGAAAGGTATGGGGCAGGCCTCAAGAATAGCAAATAATTTTGTGGGCGCCGGATATAGGGGACACTCAATTTACGCCGAGAATTACGCGGGCATTCTGGTATCCTCGAACAACGTATTTCCGCGAGGAGCAAGCAGTCTCCATTTCTCCGGCGTGGTGCGTTCCTCGGTCACGGGAAATAGGTTCCATTCCTTCTATCCCGGAATGTTGGTGTTTGCTGCTAACTGCTGCGAGAATTTGGTCTCCTCAAATCACTTTCTGCGAGATCGCGAGCCATGGGCGCCGATGCAGAAGTACGACAATGGCTTGGATGATCTGTTTGGGCTTCTGCAGATTGACGGCAGCAACAATTCGCTGATCGCGAACCATATTTCGCACACCATTGACACCCAATATATCAAGCCTCCCGCAGCAAAACCTGTCATGATCAATGTAGTTTCCGGCAGTGGAAACTACATAGCCAACAACCACATTGTGGCCACCACCGAAATACCTCAAAAAGCCGGGAGCGATGCGCCAAACAGCGCCTGTTTTTCAACACAAGTGAGCGCATTGCTTTCAATCGGGAATTCGACTTCGCGCGACGTAACGACCGTGCTGGTGCAAAGGAACTCGGTGGGGAATACGGTCCTGGACTGCGGAAACGTCGAACAAGTGGTGATGGACCGAACGGTAAATGCATTCAGGGGCACTCCGGCTCCTGGGCAATAGACCGCAGCCGCCAGGCCTCTCCCGCCGGTCGTGGGACCACAAGTCCTCTTCCAAGAAAAACCTGGGTCAGTCTTCGGACCGGCCGTTCTACACTCAGATTGCGTCTCCAAATGGCTAAAGCGACTGTCTCTTTTGTTTCGGGCGAGCGTTTGGAATTCTGGGCCGTTGGCCCCGGGGCCGTCAGTATTTCGCAAGATGGTGAGACCCTCTGGCATGTGCCCGCTTTCGAAGCTCATCCATCATACTATGCCTATCACCACCGCGAGGCCGGCAGCGTTGTCGTTGAATGGGATCAGCCGGAAGCATTCCTCTGGGCCTACTCCTACGATCCGGCAACCGTTGCGGAGGCCGGCATAAAGCTATGGGAATTCAGCACGGATGAAATTCTAATTCGCGCAGGAAAGGAAATTGGCTCATGGCTGCGAGGCGATCCTCAGCGGCCTCGACTTCATTTTTCTCCTTGTCGCAACTGGATGAACGATCCCGTGGGTCTCTGCAGGATCGGCGAGTGCTGGCACCTGTTTTATCAATTCCATCCATGCGGCGGCGACTGGGGGCCAATGCACTGGGGGCATGCTACTAGCCCTGACCTGTTCAGCTGGACACACATGCCTGTTTTTCTCCATCCGGAGCAGAACCTCTGGCGTCTCGGTGCGACCGGAGGCGCATTCTCCGGCAATGCATTTCAGGACAGGGATGGCAGCCTGATGTTCTTCTATACAGAACGCCTGCCCGCCTATGACCTTTTCAATTCGAGAAATACAGAAGATCGCCCGGCCGGACCGGCGGATGATCAAGGCGGAAAGCATCTCGACCGTGCTCGAGCAGCGCCCCGAAGGAGTCCAGCACGACTTCCGCGATCCAAAGGTGTGGTGGGACGGAGACTCCGGCGCTTATCGCATGGTGCTCGGCGCCTCTATTCATGGCGACCCGGCAGTGTTGCTTTACGGTTCGGAGAATCTGCTGGAGTGGAAATACCTTGGACCGCTGTACCGTGCACCGCCCTTCTTCCGCGAGCAGGGCGCCAGAGCAGTTGAATGCCCCGACTTTTTCCCCATCGACGGCAAATGGGTGCTGATCATGGGACTTGTCGGACACTGTGATCCTGACAGCGGGCGCCACAACCTGCTCTATGGGCTCGTCGGAGATTTCGTCGATGACCGCTTCATTCCGGACTCCGATGCGCTGCAACTCCTCGACTTCGGTAGCGACTATTATGCGATGCAGAGTTTCGCGACGGGTGGGAGGCAGATTGCCTTTGCGTGGCTTTTCAATTGGGAGTTCCGCAAACCTGCCGGCTCGCCCTATTCCGGCGAGTTGTCCTTACCCCGCCAGCTGTCGCTGGATGCGCGCAACAGGATATGTATGAGACCCGCTGAAGAAGTGGAGGCGGCCCTCACTCATGCCCCTCTGTCTTCCGCAGAGCCCGGCAGATATGTTCTGGACGAATCGTCGATCGATATCCGATTGAACGGGATGCTCGACGGAACAAGGATCACTGCGACCGAAGCCGGACAATTGTCATTTTCCATCGTGGTGGAAGATCAAAGTATCTTCGTGCAGCTGCCGCAAGACGACGGATCGATCCGTTACGCCGCGGCCATTGCCGATGCGACTGATCTGAGAGTCATCCACGACAAGGGCATCTTAGAGATTTTTGCCGACGGAGGAGCCGTCTGCGGCACGCGGCGCAACTATCTCAACGTCAAACCGGACGATCTTGTTATCCTGTCAAAGGCACATGTGAGCGTTTTCAGCGGGGGGTAATCGCATCGTGCTGAAGGCGCTCTAAGAGGCAGGTTCTGTGCGTCGATGCCGTAGTCGCGAAGTCACGCGCGTCGTTTCCTATCGCACCTCGAATTCCGGATCTGGGGGAACCTGCATGGCGAGAGCGAGATGATTTGTCTGCGCGGCAAGGCCGATGATCGTCAGGAGTTCGCCATGTTGGGCATCGGTCATGCCGCGGGCTCGGGCAGCTGCGGTGTGGGATTGAATGCAATACTGGCAGGCATTGGCCGTCGACACGGCGATGTAGATCATCTCCCGTGTCAACGGATCAATCGCGCCTTCGACGGTCATGACCGATTTGAGCGTCTCCCATACCCGCTTGAGATTTGCCGGATCGTTTGCAAGTGCACGCCAGAAATTGTTGATGAAATCGGTCTTGCGAGTCGCCCTGATGTCGTCGAACACCGCTTGCACGGCTGGAATGGCTGCGGCCTCTTGGTCCGACAGGAGTTTGACTGTTGCCATCGATTTTCCTTTCGGGTTTGCCGATACACGGCCTCGAGCACGATGTTTCCTCCGCGAGCCCATGTTGCCGGCGGAAGATACGAAGAAATGCCAGCGACCGCCAGCCTCCCTCCCGGCGAGGAAATCGAAGACGGCTGTTTCAGGAACACAGGCAAAATTAGAAATTATTGTCTACAGATTTTATAGATTATACGGTTCCATAGACCTGTCGACTTTCAGCGATGAGATTTCGAACACCCGAAGAATCCTTCTGCGGGCGCAGGTGACCTGCCGACTTCTTGCAACATCAAAAGGAGATTTTCATGAGCGATCCGGTTCTCGTCGATCAGATCATACCCGAGTCCGATGTCGTCCCGCTGACCGGCCGCGTCGGCGCCGAAATCAAAGGTGTTCGTCTTGGCGGAGATCTTTCGCATGCAACGGTGGCAGCCATCAACCAGCTTCTGCTCAAACACAAGGTGATCTTCTTCCGCGATCAGGGACATCTTGACGATTCCGAACAGGAAGCCTTTGCACGCCGGCTCGGCGATCTCGTGCCGCATCCAACCCAGGGGCCCGTCGCCGGCACGGCGTCCATCCTCAATCTCGATTCCAGCCGCGGCGGCGGCAGAGCGGACCAGTGGCACACCGACGTCACCTTCGTCGACGCCTATCCCAAATTCTCCGTCCTGCGCGGCGTCGTCATCCCGGCGGCCGGCGGCGACACGATCTGGTCCAACACCCATGCCGCCTATGAAAGCCTGCCGGCGCCGCTCAAACTGCTAGCGGACAATTTGTGGGCCATTCACAGCAATGCCTATGATTATGCCGCCGTGCGCCCGCGCGCCACCGCCGAAGAGAAGAAGCATTTCGAGGAAGTTTTCACGTCGACGATCTACGAAACCGAGCATCCGGTCGTGCGTGTCCATCCGGAAACCGGCGAAAGATCGCTGCTGCTCGGCAACTTCGTTCAGCGCCTTGTCGGCCTGTCGAAGAGCGACTCCGTAAAACTCTACGAGGTGTTCCAGTCCTACGTCACCGCCCCGGAAAATACCGTGCGCTGGCGCTGGAGAGCCGGCGACGTGGCGATATGGGATAATCGCGCCACCCAGCACTATGCCGTCAACGATTATGACGACCAGCACCGTGTTGTGCGCCGCGCCACGGTTGACGGCGATGTTCCCGTCAGCATCGACGGCCGCCGCAGCATAACCCATGTCAAGGCCGCCAAGCCGCAAGCAAGGGCGGCGTGACCGCGCACATATGAGTGTTGCCCGGCCCATGAAGCGAGCAGGCTTGATGGGCCGGTCTTCGCAAGGACAAATGAACCGTATGCCTTACGAGAAGGAAAGCTTCTCACTTGGCCGCGTAAGCGTTTCCGGGCGCAGGACCGCATCGAGATGCTCCTTCTGCATCAGGCCGCGTTCGAGAAGGATTTCATAGACGCCCCGCCCCGAATGATGTGCTTCCAGCGCGACCTCCGTGGCATTGCGATAGCCGATATAGGGGTTCAACGCCGTCACGATGCCGATCGACTGCTCGACTGTCTGGCGCAGCCGGTCACGGTTGGCGGTGATGCCTTGAATGCAGTTGGCCTCGAGCGTCAGGCAGGCATTGGTCAGGTGGCTGAGACTGCGATAGAGGCTGTAGAAGATCACCGGCTCGAAAGCATTCAACTGGAGCTGGCCCGCCTCGGCCGCCATGGTGATCGTCACGTCATTGCCGATCACCTCGAAAGCCACCTGGTTGACGACTTCCGGGATGACCGGGTTGACCTTGCCCGGCATGATCGACGAACCCGCCTGGCGCGCCGGCAGGTTGATCTCGTTCAGGCCCGCGCGCGGTCCCGAGGACAGCAGCCGCAGGTCGTTGCAGGTTTTGGACAGCTTGACCGCGACGCGCTTGAGCACGCCCGAAAGCTGCACGAAGGATCCGCAATCCTGCGTCGCCTCCACCAGATCCGGTGACGTCACCAGATCGACGCCGACGATATCGGACAGGCGCTCGCGCACCAGCGCGGCATAGTGAGGATGGGCGGTGATGCCGGTGCCGATCGCCGTGGCGCCGAGGTTGATCTCGCGGATCAGCGAGACGGCTTCGGCAAGGCGCGCCTCGTCCTCTGCCAGCATCAGCGCATAGGTTCCGAATTCCTGCCCCAGCGTCATCGGCACGGCGTCCTGCAACTGGGTGCGGCCCATCTTGAGGACGTCGGCAAACTCGATCGCCTTGGCCTCGAACGATCGCCGCAGAATCGCCATGGCGTCGACGAGACGATGAACGCCGATCCATGCAGCGAGCTTCAGGGCCGTCGGATAGACGTCGTTGGTGGATTGCGACAGATTGACATGTTCGTTCGGGTGCAGGTGCTGATAATCCCCTCGCCCATATCCCATGATTTCAAGCGCCCGGTTGGCAATCACTTCGTTGGCGTTCATGTTGGTCGAGGTGCCGGCGCCGCCCTGGATCAGATCGACAATGAAGTGGTCGTGCAGCGCACCGTCGCGGATCTCGATACAGGCCGCAATAATGGCGTCGGCGCGTGCCCGGTCCAGAAGGCCGAGGCTTGCATTGGCCTGGGCCGCCGCCTGCTTGATCGCAGCGAGCGACGCAATCAGGTCCGCCGATTCCCGCAGGGTCTGACCGGTAATCGGGAAATTCTCCACAGCACGCAGCGTATGCACGCCGTAATAGGCCGAGGCCGGGACGTCGCGATCGCCGATCAGGTCATGCTCGACGCGGATTTTCGCAATATCGGAGATAGTCATGGCTGGACTTTCGAAAGCGGCGCTGCGGACCTGAACTGCGGCGGCAGGCCGGAGAGATGATCGGTTAGGCGCGGCAGAATTGCCGCGTCCGGAAGCGTCGTTGTATCAAGCTGCAGGACTGGACTACTCCCCCTCCGGCTCCGGTATGCGCAGCCTGAACGGAAAGGACACGCCACCGGTCGAAACACCCATGGTGTTCACCCGCTTGGGACGATGGAACGTTGCAAGCTCTCGGCGGAGTTCGGGCGAACCGATGCCGAGCTGATCGAGGATTTCCGTCACAACCGCGTAGAGGATTTCGATGTTGCCATCCTCGACCTTGACCGAAATGCCGAGCGCCCCATCCGCCCCCAATTGCCTGGTGTCATCCGAGGCGCGCACACCGATTGCATAGCTGGCATCGGCGCCGAGCTTGCCGATCAGCGCGCCGTTGAACGCGCGCATCAACACTGTGCAGTAACGCCCCTCGCCCGCGACCATTTCGGGGTGGCGCGCCATCGCCCGGAAAATGCGAGCGAGTGCTGCGTCTCGCCTCGACAAACCCTCCTGCCCCTCGCCCCGATCTGCTGCCGAAGCAAGCTTAGCGTAGAGGCGCGCCAGGCGATCCAACGGAAAAGCGGGCGTCGGCAGATTGCATCCGTCGATCCCCCATTCGACGTCCTGCGGATCAAGATCGCATAGTTCAGCGACTGTACGCTTCACGAGCACCTGCATCGGATGATCCGGCAGGTGATAGTCTTCGACGCCCGCGCCGATGGCCCGGGCGCCTGCAATCATTCCAACGTGTTTTCCCGAACAGTTGCTGCAGACCGCCGTCGGCGTATAGTCCTGCCTGATCCAGGCGCGATTCACGGTTTCGGACAAGGAAGGATGGCCGCCGCAGCGAAGATCGGCCTCTTCTGCCCGGACCTTCGCCAGCATGGTCCGCGTGTGCGCGATATGCAGCTCTTCGCTGCTGTGCGAAGCGCACATTAGCGCGAGATCCGCATCATCGAAGCCGTAACGCTCGATCCCACTCGTCTCCAGGATGGCGAGCGCCTGGGCCGGCTTGGCGGCAGACCGGGCAAGCGTCAGGCGCGTCGGGTTTCCCAGCGCATAAAGCAGCCGGCCTTCTGCATCGACGACCGCCGCATGGACGCGATGGCGGTTCTCGACGATGCCGCCACGGTCGGTGACGACGAAATCCTCACTCGGGATCATTTCTCTCTCCATTGAAGCGGCCCCGGCGGCATTTGGCACCGGGGCAAGCCTTGCTGTCGCGCCGGTCAGGCCATATCGAAACCGCCGCGATCGTCGCCTTGTTCGGCCGCGATCATGTGGATGCGCTCCCGCATCAGAAGCCAGCCGACCACCAGCGCCGGAATGATCAGCAGCAGCGACGCGACCGTGTAGGTGCCGACCGGATAATCCAGCGCCATCAGGATCACGACGACCGCAAGGAAGCCGAGCGTCAGCACGCCGGTATAGGGCGCGCCGAACATCCGGAATTCGGGCCGCGCCAGCTTGCCCTGGCGCGACAGGTGCCACAGCTTAAGCTGGCACAGAACAATCACGCCCCATGCCGCGATGATGCCGAGCGCGGCGACATTCAGTCCGATCTCGAACGCTTCTGCCGGAACGACGGCGTTCAGCACGACGCCGAAGGCGGTCACGACAGCCGTCACCGCAATGCCACCATAGGGCACGCCGGATCTGTTCATCTTCGCCAGCGCGGCCGGCGCCGAGCCCGAAATCGCCATGGAATGCAGGATGCGGCCGGTCGAATACAGGCCGGCATTGAGCGACGACAGCACGGCGGTGAGCACGACGAGGTTCATGACGACGTCGGCGCCCTCGACGCCGATCTTGCCGAAGAAGGTCACGAACGGGCTCTCGCCGCCCTTATAGGCGGTATAGGGCAGCAGCAGCGACAGCAGCAGAACCGAGCCCACATAAAAGACCACCAGGCGCAGCACGACCGTTCGGATCGCGCGCGGCATGACCTTGCGCGCATTTTCGGTTTCGCCCGCGGCGGTGCCGATCAGCTCGATCGAGGCATAGGCGAAAACCACGCCCTGGATCACGACAAGCGCGGGCAGGATTCCGTTCGGGAACATGCCGCCGAAGTCGACAATCGTATTGAGCCCCGGCGCGTGGCCGTCGATCGGCGTGCCGGTCACAACGAAGTAGACCCCGACAAGCAGGAAGACGACCAAAGCGAGAACCTTGACGAGGCTGAACCAGAATTCCAGTTCGCCGAAAACCTTTACGGACAGAAGGTTCATGGCGAGAACGAGGACCAGCGCCGCCAGCGCAAAGACCCACTGATCGATCATGGCGATCCATGGAACGTAGGCCTTGAAGAAATTCATGTAGAGAGCCACGGCGGTGACATCGGCGACCGCCGTCATCGCCCAGGTCAACCAGTAGAGCCAGCCTACCGCGAAGGCGAGCTTTTCACCGTAGAATTCACGGGCATAGGAAACGAACGAACCGGAGGTCGGGCGGTGCACGATCAGTTCGCCGAGCGCCCGGAGAACGAGGAACGCGAAAAAGCCGCACAAGGCATAGACCAGCACAAGCGCCGGACCGGCAGCGGCAAGCCGTCCGCCCGCGCCCAGAAACAGCCCGGTGCCGATCGCTCCGCCGATGGCGATCATCTGGATCTGCCGCGGCTTCAGCGCCTTTTTGTAACCGAGATCCTCCTCTGCGAAAATCTGCCCATCGGCCTCGGTTCTGGCGGATTCCATCACTGTCATTTCTCCTCCCTCTCCTGGGTTCGGCAGCCTCCCCGGCCGCCCCTCCGCGCAGCTCCGACAACATGTCAATCTGCTATGCGGTCTGACAGGTTTAGCGAATAAATGGAAACATACACCTCCGTCAAGCTCCTTCGTTTGAGGATGTGCATTATATGGAAGCCGGTTCGCCCATCAGGCAGCTACCGATGCGGACGCAACGGTGTGTTAGAAAGCTCCGATAGCGTTGGCGCCGCTTAGCGCGGTTCGGCGCCGATGATGCGATTGACGGCCGCCTCCACCTTTTGGAGATGGATTTCCATCGCGGCCCGGGCTTCGATGTCCGAGCCTGCGCGGATAGCCTCGACGATTGCGCGATGCTCATCATTCGACTCCTGCCGCCGCGGCCCCAACACCGTTAGAAGGCCGGATTGCTGCGCCATCGCCTCCCGAACCTCATCGACGATATCGCGGAAGACGGCATTCTTCGATGCAGCGGCGATCAGTCCATGAAACTCCGAATCCAGCTGCACCCAGGCCTCGGTATTTTCCTCTTGCTCCATCTCGTCGCAAAGCCTGAGCAACCCGGACAGTTCGTCATGGTTTCGACGCAGCGCCGCCCAGCCGGCGGCCGACACCTCGACGTGAGGCCGCGCCTCCCTCAGATCACGCGCCGAATAATCGCCGTAACTGATGTCTCCGTCGCCGGCAGCCGCAAGCACATATGTGCCGCTGCCCGTTCGTGTCTCCGTTAGCCGCAAAATCTGCAGCGAGCGCAGCGCCTCCCGCACGATCGGGCGGCTGACGCCATATTTTGCAGCGAGCTTGGCTTCTGACGGAAGTTTCGAACCGGCGGCGAAACGGCCGGAAAGGATCAGGCTGCGCAATTCCTCGAACACAAGTTCCGAGGCGCTTTTGCGACTGAGGGTCGCGGAATCGGACAGCCAGTTTTCTAGATCGTTCATCGCTTGCATTCGATCGGCCGCACGGGACATCCGGGCGTAAATTTGAAATCATGCCTTCTGGGCAGTTCGCCTTTCATCGGTAATCCCGATGATGGAGCGCTTGACCTCCAGCAGGTGCTCTGCCATTGCCGCCCGCGCATCCTGCTCGCTGCCTGCAGCAACTGCCTCCAGAATTCGGCGGTGCTCCGCATTGGACCTTTGGCGCCGCCCGCGAACATGCTCGACCAGTTCCGACTGCGTCGAGAGCGCGCCGCGAACATCGGCGACGACTTTCCGGAAGATCGCATTGCCTGAAGCCTCCGCGATTTCTCCATGAAAGGCCGCGTCCATCCGCACCCATTTCTGGACATCCTCCTCCTCATCCATTCGGTCGCACAAGGATGTCAGCCGGGCCAGCTGCTCGCCCGAACGACGCAATGCCGCCCAGCCGGCTGCCGGGATTTCAATGCAGGGCCGCGCTTCCATCAAGTCGCGGGCGGAATAGGCGCCGCCGCCGAGCTGCCGCGCGGGGCTGTCCGAAACGATGAAGGTGCCCCGGCCGGTTCGGGTTTGCGTGAAGCCCAGCGTCTGCAGGGAGCGAAGCGCTTCACGCACGATCGCCCGGCTGATGCCGTAGCGTTCGGCCAGTTGCACCTCCGAGGGAAGACGGCTTCCGAGCGGCAGTTTCTGATCCACAATGGCCGTGCGGATATCTTCGAAGACCGCTTCGGCAGCGTTTCTTCGGTTGATTTCGTTCTTCTCCGACAGCCATAAATCCATATCCCGCATCGAAGGACGATGCGTGTTAACCAGAGAGCTGTCAAGCAACCGGACAGGTGCCAGCCTGCCTCGTGTGCGGCTTATGCGAGCCGCCTACCAGAGCTTCATATGCCGATTGACATCTTTGTAGAGCAGGTAGCGGAAGCGGCCGGGACCGCCGGCGTAGCAGGCCTGCGGGCAGAAGGCGCGCAGCCACATGAAATCGCCGGCTTCGACCTCGACCCAATCCTGGTTCAGGCGATAAACCGCCTTGCCCTCCAGCACATAGAGGCCGTGCTCCATGACGTGCGTTTCCATGAAGGGGATCACCGCACCCGGCTCCAGCGTCACGATATTGACATGCATGTCGTAGCGCACATCGGCCGGATCGATGAAGCGGGTCGTGCCCCAGCGGCCGTCGGTGTCGGGCATGGCCTGGATCGGATGGTCATCCTCATGCGTAAAAATTGCCGGCGGCGGCTCCAGCCCCTCGACTTCCTGGAATGCCTTCCGGACCCAATGGAAGATCGCCGCGGTCGAACCATCATTTTTGAGGCGCCAAGCCGAGCCGGCCGGAAGATAGGCGAAGGAACCGGCGCGCAGCGCATGGCTGACGCCCTCGAGCTCAACCGTCATGCCGCCTTCGACGACGAAGAGCACCGCTTCGGCTCGTTTGTCGGGCTCCGGCCGGTCGCTTCCGCCGCCCGGCTGAACTTCCATCACATATTGCGAGAAGGTTTCGGAGAAACCGGAAAGCGGCCGTGAGAGCACCCATGCCCGCGTTCCCGTCCAATGCGGAAGGAGGCTCGTGACAATATCGCTCATGACGCCGCGGGGAATGACCGCGTAAGCCGTGGTGAAAACGGCCTTACCGGAAAGCAGTTGGGTCTGCGGCGGCAGGCCGCCGAGCGTCGAAAAATACTCTGTCTTGTTCATCGGTGCGGCTTTCCAAGCATTTGTCTCCGCATCTGCTTTATGCGCCGCTGATCCGTTAGGCAACTCCCAGCCCGGACGAGCGCTCGGCCATGACCAGATGGCCCGGCCCGACCTCGCGATAGGAGGCTATCGGAGGGGCGTAGTCGACCGGGCGCATCGGGCTCTTGATCTCGTCGTTCGCCGCCATCCGCTTCTCGTGGCGGCGGTCGGGATCTGGCACCGGCACGGCGGCGATAAGCTTCTTGGTATAGGGATGCTGCGGATTTTCGAAGACGGCGGCGCGCGGGCCGATCTCGACGATCTCGCCGAGATACATCACCGCCACGCGGTGGCTGACGCGCTCGACCACCGCCATGTCATGCGAGATGAACAGGAAGGCGAGGTTGAGACTCTGCTGCAGATCCAGCATCAGGTTGATGACCTGCGCCTTGATCGAGACGTCGAGCGCCGAGACGCTTTCGTCCGCTACGATCACCTTCGGCTGCAAGGCAAGCGCGCGGGCGATGCAGATGCGCTGGCGTTGGCCACCGGAAAATTCATGTGGGTAGCGCGCCGCCATATCCGCGGACAGGCCAACCTTCACCAGCAGGTCGGCGACGACCTCCCTTGCCTGTTTCGCATTGCCCATCCGGTGTTCGAGATAGGGTTCGGCGATCGCAGCCCCCACCGTCATGCGCGGATTGAGGCTGGCGAAGGGATCCTGGAAGATCATCTGCACGGATTTGCGCATCTCGCGCAGCTCCTTCCTGTCGAGGCCGAGCACCTGCCTGCCCTCGACGAGAACGGAACCCGCCTGCGGCTCGATCAGGCGCATGATGGCTCGCCCCGTCGTCGATTTGCCACAGCCGGATTCGCCGACGAGCGACAACGTCTCGCCGGCATGAAGATCGAAGGAGACGTTTTCGACCGCGTGCACGCGGCTGGTCAGCCGGCCGAAAAGGCCGGAATGGATGTCGAAGCGCTTGGTGAGGTTCTTCACCTGCAGGACGGGCCTTGCCGCGACCGTATCGGCAGCCTCGGCGGGAATGTCCGATTCGCCCGTCGCGGTGTTAACCACGGGAAAGCGCAGCGGCCTCTGCCGGCCCTGCATCGAGCCGAGCACCGGCACGGCGGACAACAGCGCCCTTGTGTAGGGATGTTTGCCGCGGTGAAAGATATCGGCAGTGGCGCCGCTTTCCACCTGTTCGCCGCGATACATCACCACGGTCCTGTCGGCGATCTCGGCGACGACGCCCATGTCATGGGTGATGAAGAGAACAGAAGTCCCCTCCTCTTCCTGCAGCAGCTTGATGAGATCGAGGATCTGCCCCTGGATCGTCACGTCGAGTGCGGTCGTCGGCTCGTCGGCGATCAAGAGCTTCGGCCGACTGGCGAGCGCCATGGCGATCATCACCCGCTGGCGCATGCCGCCGGAAAAACGATGCGGATATTCGTCGAAGCGCGAGGCGGCCGAGGGGATACGGACCTTTTCCAGCAGCCTGATCGTCTCGGCCCTGGCATCGGCCTTGCTCATTGCGGAATGGCAGAGCAGCGCTTCGGAGATCTGATCGCCGATGGTGAAGAGCGGATTGAGCGAGGTCATCGGCTCCTGGAAGATCATCGCCACCTCATTGCCGCGCACCTGCCGCATCGCATGTTCCGGCAGGGCCAGCAGGTCGCGGCCGCCGAGCATGACGCGGCCCTCGATGCGGCTCGTCTCCGCCTGCAGCAGCCGCATGATCGAAAGCGAGGTGACGCTCTTGCCCGAGCCGGATTCGCCGACGATCGCCACAGTTTCACCGGGCGCGACGGTGAAGGAAACGTCGCGCACGACCGGTTTCCAGGCGCCGTCGACCAGGAAGGACGTGGTCAGCCGGTCGACGGAAAGAACGGTGGCGGTCGTTTCGATCGGTTGCGCTTGAACGCTGGCCATATCGGCTCCTCTTGCAGCTAATCCGGCCAGCGCAGCAACCCGTCGAAGCGGTGCCGGCTGCGGTTTTCGATCGGTGTGGCGATGACTTCATTGGAGGCGCGCGCCTTGTCGAGTTCCTCAGCGAGGCGGTTTGCGACGATGACCTCCTCGCCCGGATGCAGGTTGCAGGGGTCGAGATAGAAATAGCGGTGCTCCACCTCATGATCGCGCACGATGATCGGCGGACTGCCCTTGGCGAGCGCATCGGCCAGATCCCAGGCGGTGATATGCGCCTCTTCGGGATCGACGATGAGGCGCAGCCGATCGAGCGGATTGTTGGTCGGGTCGGGCTCGATCAGCGCGGTGACGCCCCGACGGCCGTCGAGCGTCTTCTTCCAGAGATTGAGATAGCCGGTCTCGCGCTCGCGGATGCCGGCATGATCGCGCCTTTCCCACGCCTCCAGCGCCGCCATGACGCCGAAGATACTCTCCTTGCCGACCTTCATGCCGCGGCCGATCCCCATATTCTGCAGGAAGGCGTGCCGCACCATTTCCTTGCTGCCGGCGACGATGCCCGAGGTCGGGCCGCCGAGAAACTTGTGGCCGGAATAGAGCGCGATATCGGCCCCCTGCTCCAGGAAGGTCCTCAGGTCATATTCCGAGGCCGCATCGACGATGACGGGAATGCCCCTGGCATGGGCGATCTCGATAAATTCCTTGAGGTTCAGCAGGCCATAATCGACGACATGGTGGGAAACGACATAGACGGCAGCAGCCGTCTTGTCGGTGATCGCCCTTTCCATGTGGAAACGATGCGTCGAGGTCGCCTGTCCCACAAGCACCACCTTGCCGCCGGCAAGCCGGATCGCCTGGTCGACCGGCGCGCCGTAGCTTACCATATGGCCCATCTGCACCAGCACCTCGTTCCTCTCCGGCACGGCGTCCGGCAGTTTCTCGATCGCCAACAGATTGTCGCCGGTGATTGCGCCGGCGACGGCAAGCGAAATTCCGGCCGAGCAGGAGGCGGTGACGAAACCCGCCTCGCCGCCGGTCAGCCGGGCGATGACGCTGCTTGCCTTGCGCTGCAAGTCGTTAATTTCGACGAAGTGCGGCAGGATCGCTGTCATCGCCTCGATCGCCTGCGGAACGACGATCGAGGCGCCGAGGCTGGTCATCGTGCCGGACACATTGATGACGGGACGAAGGCCGAGCGAAGGTCTGATATCATCGGGCATGAAGATCTCCGGAAGTCTGGGAGGAAGGGCAGAACATGGCGCTGCCATGTGGCAGTGTCGAGCAGCCGGGGGAAGGATGCGTGCTTAAATAGAAAAAAGTCATCCGAAGACCACTCCAAACACGAAAACACGTTCAGCAATGCAGGGCGACGATGGCCTCGATCTCAACGGTGATATTGCCGGGCAGCGAGCCGAAGCCGACGGCCGAGCGGGCATGTTCGCCGGCTGCGCCGAACACGGCGATCAACAGATCCGAGCAGCCGTTGATGACGCTCGGATGATCCTCGAACTCGGGCACGGCATTGACCATGCCGAGCAGCTTGACCACCCGCCTGACGCGGGAGAGATCGCCAAGCGCCTCATGCATGACGGAAAGCAGGTTGATGCCGGTCAGCCGCGCATGCCGGTAAGCTTCCTCGACACCAACGCTGCCGCCGACCTTGCCGGCATGCAGGAAGCCATCGGCCTCGCGCGGCCCCTGGCCTGACAGATAGAGCATGTTGCCTTCTATCACATGCGTCACGAAATTGGCGATCGGCGGCGGTGGCGGCGGCAGCGTTATGCCGAGCGCGGCTAACCGTTGGTAAGGCGAGTTCTCGACCTTGCCGGCGGCGGCGGGGAACTGATTCACGCGAACTCCTGTCATGCGAATTTCGATTGGCGGATTTGGATTGGGCGACCTCTGGTCGGCGGATTAAAGGTCCTTGCGAAGTCTTGGATCGAGCATGTCTCTCAGGCCGTCGCCGACCATCTGCAGCGACAGCACCGAGAGGACGATCGCCACGCCGGGGAAAGCCGTCATCCAATCGGCCTGCCCGATATATTGCCGGCCGGCAGCGATCATCGTTCCCCAGGTCGGCACTTCGGGGCTGACGCCGAGGCCGAGGAAGGAGAGGCCGGCTTCGGCAAGCATAGCGCTGGCAAAGAGGAAGGTGGCCTGTACCAGGATCGGCGACAGCAGATTGCGCAACACGTGTCGGGTCATGATATGGAAGGTCGAGATGCCAAGCGCCCTCGCCGCCTCGACATAGGGCAGCTCGCGGATGACAAGCGTCGAGGCACGGACGATACGGGCAAGGCGCGGCGAGTAGACGATCGACAGCGCAATGATGACCGTCGTCAAGGACGGGCCGAGAGCGGCGACGAGGGCGATGGCGAGCAGGATATCCGGAAAGGCCATCATCGCGTCGATCAGCCGGGCGATCGGCGTATCGAGCTTTTGAAAGAAGCCGGCAAGCAGGCCGAGCGTCACGCCGATGGCGGCCGACAAGGCCACAACAGCCGCACCGACGAGCAGCGACAGGCGGCCGGCGAAAATCGTGCGCGAGAAGACGTCGCGGCCGAACTCGTCAGTACCGAAAAAGAAGATCTCGCTCGGCGGCTTCAGCCGGTTGACGATGGAAAGCTTCGACGGCGAATAGGGCGCGACGACCGGCGCGAAGACTGCGAGCAGCACGAAGACCACCAGGATCAGCAGGCCGAAGGCCACTGTCCTGCGCTTCATGAGGCGGCGGACGAACTTGCTGCCTTCGCTTTCGACAGGTTTGATTGCGACATCCGCCATCAGTAGCGCACCCTCGGATCGACCAGCAGGTAGAGCATGTCGATCGCAAAATTGATCAGCACGTAGAGGGCGGCGATGACGAGCAGCGCCCCCTGGATGACGGGATAGTCGCGGCGCAGCACCGCCGAGACCACGAGATTGCCAACCCCGGGCAAGCCGAAGACGGTTTCGGTGACGACAGCGCCCGAGATCAGCACGGCGGCGGTCAGGCCGAGCACCGTCAGGATCGGGATCAGCGCATTCTTCAGAGCGTGCTTGAGGATGACCTTACGCTCGATTAGCCCCTTGGCGCGCGCCGTGCGGATATAATCGTCGCCGAGCACATCGAGCATCGAGGCACGGGTGAAGCGCAGGATCAGCGCCGAAGAGACGATGCCGAGCGCAAAGGCCGGCAGCGTCAGATGATACATCCGGTCGATGAAAGTCGAGCCCGGGCCGCCATAGCCGGAGACCGGGAAGAGGTTGAATCGGACAGCGAAGAACTGCATCAGGATGAGACCGAGCCAGAAGCTTGGAATACTGGCGGCGAACATGGCGAGGGTCGTTGCCGCCTGATCAATGAAGGAACCACGCCGATAGGCGGCATAGATGCCGATCGGCAGGGCGATGATGCTGGCGATGGCAAGCGAAAACAGCGTCAGGAAGAAGGTCGGTTCGGCCCGGTCGACGAGTGCTACAGTGACCGGCATGTTGAGGAAGATCGACTGGCCGAGATCCCCCCTCAGCAACTGGCCGATATAATAGACATATTGCAGGCCAAGCGACTGGTCGAGGCCGAGCCGGGCCCGGAGATCGGCAATATCCTGCGGCGTCGCATCCGGCCCGAGCATGACGGCGGCCGGATCTCCCGGGGTCACGCGCACGATGACGAAGACGATCGTGACGACCAGGAACATCACGACGATCATGCCGAACAGGCGCTGGAGGATGTAGCGTATCATGAATGCCGGCCTTCAAGCCCTTGCAGATGCGGCAGAAAAGATGACCGGTACCGGTCCCGAAGGGCGGCACCGGCGGTGATGCTTACTTCTTGATCGAGGCGTTCCAGAAATATGGCCACGGAGCCGGATCGACGCCCTCGAGCTTGACCGACTTCGCCGAGACGGCGTTGAAATCGCCGATCTTCATGAAGGGTGCGTCTGTATAAACGGCCTTCTGGACATCGGCCCAGAGCGCCACGCGCTTCTTCGGATCGACTTCGGAGGTGAAGGCATCGACCGCGGCCTTGCGGGCCGGCGTGTCCCACCAGCCGGGCGAACTCGTCGACAGCGAGCCGATGAGCGCCGGCTCCGGCAAGAAGGGGCTGTGGGTAATGTAGATATCCCAAAGCTTCGGATCGGTGCGACGCTGGGTTAGCGTCGCCCAGTCCACCACCTGCATATCGATGGTGAAGCCTGCAAGTTTCAGATATTCGGCGGCGACCTGCGCCATCTTGTAATGGAACTCGTATTGGCGGCTGGTCAGGATGCGGATCGGCTCGCCATTGTAGCCGGCTTTCTTGGCGGCAGCGGACGCCCCTTCCGGATCGGCGACATTATAGGCGCCTTCGGCGCCGGCATCGGTCGACCAGGCAAAGGACTTCGGGTAGATGGCCCCGTCGAGCGCATAAAAATCCTTGCTGCCGAAGGCCGCCGCCAGCATGTCTTCCATGCTGAGCGCCTGCCGGATCGCCTTGCGCACCTCGACGTTGGCAGCAGCACCTTCCTTGGTGTTGAAGACGAAGACAGGATAACCGAAGGGCTTCAGCATGACCGGTTGCGAGGCGGTCGAAGCTTTCAGCTTGTCGTAGGATTCGACAGGAATCGAGTCGACATAATCATACTGGCCGGAAACGGCGGCCTCGACGCGGGTGTTCGGGTCCGGCACCGGCACAAAGCGGATTTCATCAAGATATTGATGACGCGCGCCGCCATAGCCATCGCTCTCGCCGCTGCGTGGCTTGTACCCATCGAAGCGGACAAGCTGGATATACTGGTCGGCTTTCCGTTCCTTCAGCATATAGGGACCGGTGCCGATGAACTCCTTCATCGGCTCGTCCTGCTTTTCGGACGGGATGATGATGGCCGCCGAATTGTTGAAGGCAAGCAGCGAGGTCAACGGCGCATAGGGCTGCTTCAGCGTGATCGTAACCGTCGAAGGATCGGAAGCCGCGATCTTGTCGATAAAGCCGGCCACCTGCTTGCCCCGCGAGGCGATCTTCATCCAGCGGGTAAGCGAAGCGACCACATCCTCGGACGTCATATCGGTATTGTCGTGGAACTTGACGCCAGTCCTGAGCTTGATCGTATAGGTTTTGCCGTCGGCGCTGATCTCGGGCAGGCTTTCGGCGAGAAGCGGCGTGACGTTCCAGCTCTTGTCGAAAGTGTAGAGCGTCTCGAAAATATGCTGGGTGACGATGCCGACGAGATCGGCCGTCGACGACATCGGATCGAGCGTCGGCGGCTCGCCGATCGTCGCGACATTGATGACGCCGCCCTTTTCCTGGGCAAGCAGGGTCGAAGGCAGGGCGACGAACGCGGTTCCGAGAAGGAATGCGACGAATGTTTTCATATGAGAGCTCCCGATTTAGTTCCACAATTATGTAATTAATATTTTTGTAACAGAATAGAAGCTGGAGCTATCGTGTCAAGCATGAGTGGTCGATTATGCAGCCGCGGATAGCGCGTTGCCGGAAAAGCACCATCTTCAGCTGCGCTAGTTCTCCGCACGGGGCCTGCGTGGTACGCCAAGTGAGACGACTGCCCTGCGGCAAGATTAAAGGAAGGGAGAAGCGAATGAGCATCGA
Source organism: Rhizobium atlanticum (assembly GCF_030182485.1). Lineage (NCBI taxonomy): Bacteria > Pseudomonadati > Pseudomonadota > Alphaproteobacteria > Hyphomicrobiales > Rhizobiaceae > Rhizobium > Rhizobium atlanticum. The sequence continues at coordinate 143,493 of NZ_JAQJCJ010000017.1, read as the reverse complement.
CTTCAATGACGGGAAATGGCTGAACGAGCCGGGCAGCTGGCACGCCGACGAAACCGGCCTGACGATGACGACAGGCGAAAAGACCGATTTCTGGCGCGAGACCTATTACGGCTTCACCCGCGACACCGGCCACTTCCTCGCCTTTCCCACCGGCGACAGCTTCACCGCACAGATCCGCGCCCAGGGCGAATTCCGCACCCTCTACGATCAGGCAGGCCTGATGGTACGCATCGACGAGAGCCGCTGGGTGAAAACGGGCGTCGAATTCACCGACGGAGAAGCCTTCCTCAGCACCGTCGTCACCGACGGAAAGTCAGACTGGTCGGTGTCGCAGCCCTTCAAGGAATTGGAGGATTTCCGCATCCGTGTGACGGTCGCAAACGGCGCCGTGCGCATCCAGGGCTCCCGCGACGGTAGCCGCTGGCCGTTGCTGCGGTTAGCACCCTTCCCGGCTGCCGATCGCTATGAGGTCGGGCCGACAGCCTGTACGCCGGAGCGGAGTGGTTTGAGGGTTCGATTTTCGGAGTTTTCAATCAGCCCGGCTATTACGACGGGGCTGCATGATTTGAGTTAGGCAAAATTGGATGCCTTCAGGATTGCGCTGGGAAGGCCTCCAGCAATGTCCACGCCCAAGGGCAGCCGCTCCGAAATACCGGAATACTCACTTTCGGAGTGACAGCCGCGCCCTTCTCTGCGAAAAAGAGCGTGATGAGAGACAGGGGCGTTCGTCGACAGACGGGCTGAGAAGAACCCTTCGAACCTGAACCGGATAATGCCGGCGGAGGGAGTCGCTCGGGGCATCGCCGTAAGAGCAGCCCCCCGCGCCCGCCCCCGCCTGAAAGGGGCACCATGCAGAGCAAGATCACGTCGGGAGCCATGCTGAAGGCGATGCGCGAAAAGCCGCCGCTCGTTCAGTGCATCACCAATTATGTCGCGATGAATATCGCGGCCAACGTCCTGCTGGCCGCGGGCGCTTCTCCCGCCATGGTGCATGCCGCTGAAGAAGCCGGCGAATTCGCCGGCATCGCCAATGCTTTGACCATCAACATCGGCACGCTCTCGACGCAATGGCTCGAAGGCATGCAGGGGGCTGCCAAGGCCGCCAATGCGGCCGGCAAACCCTGGGTGCTCGATCCGGTGGCCCATTACGCCACGGGCTTCCGTCGCGCCGCGGTGGCCGACCTTCTGGAGCTTCGCCCGACGATTATCCGCGGCAACGCCTCCGAGATCATCGCGCTTGCCGGCGGCGAGAGCCGTGGTCAGGGCGTCGACAGCCGCGATCCAGTCGAACAGGCGGAGGATTCGGCACGGCGGCTGGCGGAGAGGCAGCGGACCATCGTCGCCGTCACCGGTGCTGTCGACTTCGTCACCGATGGCGCAAGGGCAGTCCGTATTGCGGGCGGATCGGCCCTGATGCCGCAGGTCACCGCGCTCGGCTGCTCGCTCACCTGCCTCGTCGGCGCCTTTGCCGCGACCGCGCCCGAAGATCTCTTCGGCGCGACTGTCGCCGCGCTTTCGACCTTCGCCGTCGCCGGCGAAGATGCAGCGCTCGGCGCCGCCGGCCCGGGCTCCTTTTCCTGGCGCTTCCTCGATGCGCTGGCTGCGATCGACGCCGAAACGCTCGATGCCAGGGCAAGGGTATCGGTCGCATGAAGCGCTTCGACCTTTCGCTCTATCTCGTTCTCGATCCCGATCTCTGCGCCGGAATCGGCATGATCGAGACTGCGCGGCTTGCCGTTGCCGGCGGCGCGACGATGGTGCAGTTGCGCGACAAACATGCCGGCACGGCCAGGATGATCGAGACCGGCCGCGCCTTGAGAGAGGCGCTCGTTGGAACCGGCGCCCTCCTCATCGTTAATGACGATGTGGAGGCTGCGGTCGCGATCGGCGCCGATGGCCTGCATGTCGGCCAGGAGGATATGGATGCGCGCAGGGCACGAGACATGATCGGACCCGAGATGATCCTTGGTCTCTCGGTGGAAACAGCCCGGCTCGCTGCCGCCGTCGACCCTGATATTGTCGATTATGCCGGCGTCGGACCTGTCTTTGCGACGCCGACCAAGGCCGACCACAAGCAGCCGGTCGGCTTTGATGGTCTTGCCAGGCTTGTGAAGGCATCGCCGGTGCCGTCCGTCGCCATCGGCGGCCTCAAGGCGGAGCATGTGGCGGAAGTGTTTGCAGCGGGAGCCGAAGGGCTTGCCGTCGTCTCCGCCATTGCGGGCACGCCGGACCCCGAGGCCGCCGCCCGCCGCATCGCCGCAGAAATCCGAAAGGTCCGCCCATGATCCGCAATGTTCTCTCCATCGCCGGCTCGGATCCCTCCGGCGGCGCCGGCATCCAGGCCGATCTAAAGGCCTTTGCCGCCCGCAGCGTTTACGGCATGGCAGTGCTGACCGCGCTGACGGCACAGAACACGCAAGGGGTGACCGGCGTGCATCTGGTGCCGCCGCAATTCGTCGCCGACCAGATCGATGCCGTCTTCGCCGACGTGCGAGTCGACGCCGTCAAGATCGGCATGATCGCCAATGCCGGCATAGCCGAGGCTGTCGCCGCAGCCCTTGCCGATCGACGGAGAATCCCCATTGTTCTCGACCCGGTGATGATCGCCAAGGGTGGGGCCGCCCTGCTCGCGCCCGAAGCGGTCGACGTGCTGACCCGGCGGCTGCTGCCGCTCGCAACCCTCCTGACCCCGAACCTGCCCGAGGCCGCGGCCCTGTTGCACCAGCCGGTCGCGACCAATCGCGATGAGATGGCGGCGCAGGCCGAGCGGCTGCGCGCGCTTGGCCCCGCCGCCGTATTGGTCAAGGGTGGCCATCTCGGCAGCGACGAGAGCCCAGACGTGCTTGCCACGGCCGACGGCCTGCACTGGTTCGAGGCCAGGCGAGTGCCGACGAAAAATACGCACGGCACTGGCTGCACGCTCTCCAGCGCACTGGCCGCCGAGCTTGCCAAGGGCGCATCGGCCGAGCAAGCCGTCGCCATTGCGAAGGATTACCTTGCCGATGCAGTCGCCGCCGCCGGCAGTCTCACTGTCGGCTCCGGACATGGCCCGGTGCAGCATTTTCATGCGCTTTGGAAGCACGGCGAATAACCGATCCCGCCGAAACGCGCAGGCTTAGGATTACGAGAGAAAAACGGCCCGGCCTCCCCGGGCCGTTTTCATTCGCGCCAGCTGGCGCTGGTCCGAAGCCGGGCGCACCGCTCCATTTGAAAATCCCTGTTGACAAGCCCAGTTAGATAGCCAAGTCTATGACATTAAACGGATATATATTACGCTATAAAGGAATACCTGGAGGAGAGACAGGTGCCAGACCTGCTTGTGAGGTTATATTCCAACAGGCTCGCCGACCTGAAAGAGCGGGCCGACAATGTCCGCGCCTCCATTCGTCCGGCTCTTCCACCGGAACTGCACCTGGTCGTCAACTGGGTTCGCCAACAATTCAGTGAGAACTGGGCAAGCGAGGTTTCGGTTGCTTTTTCCCGCCAACCCGTCGCCTGCCAGATTGCCGTCGACGGCGGCAAGCTGCTCGGCTTTGCCTGCTATGACACGACGGCCCGCGGCTTCTTCGGCCCAACCGGCGTCGATCCCGAGGCGCGTGGCAAGGGCATCGGTCTCGCGCTGTTTTCCGCCTGCCTTCAGACGATGAAGACGCTCGGCCATGCCTATGCCTTCATCGGCGATGCCGGGCCTGTCGATTTCTACGCCAGCACCGCGGGTGCGATCGCCATCCCTGCCCCCGACAAGGGCATTTACGAAGGCATGCTGCGAAGCGCGCCGAAATGACCAGCTGATACCGGAGTTCCAGAAGTGTCCTCGACCCCGCTCGCCCTTTTTGTCGGTCTCCCGAACCCTGCGATTTCGGACGACGAATTCGCCCTGTTTCGCGAGACCAATCCGCTCGGCCTGTTCGTCGGCCGGCGCAATCAGCGCGAGCCGGAGCAGACAAAGCGGCTGATCGAACGCTTCCGCGAAGCCGTCGGCCGAGAGGATGCGCCCGTCTTCACCGACCAGGAAGGCGGCCGCGTCCAGCATCTCGACGCCGGTCCCTGGCCGCTCTTCCGCAGCTTCGGCCAGTTCGCCGAACTGGCCCGCTGCGATTTCGATCTCGGCAAAAAAGCACTGCGCCTTTCCTCCCAGGCCATGGGCGCGATGATGACGGACCTCGGCCTTTCCAGCGGCTGCTCGCCCGTTCTCGACCTCGTCTTCGAGACGACGAGTGCGGTCATCGGCGCCCGCTCCTTCGGCCCCGATCCCGACTTCATCGCTGCCCTCGGCCGTGAGGTGGTCGACGGGCTGCTAGAGACCGGCAACATGCCGGTCATGAAGCATATTCCCGGCCACGGCCGCGCCACGCTCGACTCCCACAAGGAGCGTCCGGTCGTCGATGCCAGCCGTGAGACGCTCACCGCCACCGATTTCAAGCCTTTCGTCGCACTGAAGGATACGCCCTGGGCCATGGTCGCCCATGTCGTCTACTCGACCTACGATGCCGAATTGCCGGCATCCGTCTCGCCTGTCATGCACGACGTGATCCGCAAAGAGATGGGTTACGAGGGCGTGCTGATCTCCGACTGCGTCTTCATGCAGTCGCTCACGGGCACCTTGCCGGAACGCGTCGCCCAAGTCCTCGATGCGGGTTTCGATATCGCCCTCCACAGCCACGGGGACGTCAGGGAAAGCGAAGCCGCCGCCAAGGCCGCCCGCCCGCTCACGGATGCCGCTCTGAAGCGTATCGCCGCCGGCAAGGCTCGCCTCGGCAATATCAAAATCGACGTCCGCGCCGCCCATGCCGAGGTGGAAGACATGTTTGCCAGCGTGCCGGCCGCCTGACCGGCAGATCATTTTTCACGCACAAGAAAAGGGGAATGGAACATGAAAAAATATCTATTTGCAGCCGCCGCACTGACGCTGCTTTCGGGATCCGCCACGGCGCAGACGATCCTGACGGCGAATATCGAACCGGCCACGACCTGGGTTCGCAACTTCAACCCGTTCAACCAGACCTCGGCGCGCCAATCGACGCTCGATTTCATCTATGAGCCGCTGGTTATTTTCAATCGCTTCGACAGCAACAAGCCGGTCTATCGCCTGGCCGAAAGCTTCAAGCTCTCCGACGACCTGAAGAGCATCGACTTCAAGCTGCGCCCGAACCTGAAATGGTCTGATGGCAAACCGCTGACGGCAGCCGACGTCAAGTTCACCTATGATTATCTGAAAAAGTTCCCGGCGCTCGACTTCGTCAGCATCTGGACCTTCGTCACCGACGTGCAGGCCGTCGACGGCCAGACGGTGCGCTTCGCGCTTGCCAATCCGAGCTCGCTTGCTGCCGAGCAGATCTCGCAGCTGCCGATCGTTCCCGAACATGTCTGGAAGGATGTCGCCGATCCTGTCACCTTCGCCAACGAGAACCCGGTCGGCAGCGGGCCGTTGACCGAGGTGCCGCGCTTCACCGGCCAGACCTACGACCAGTGCCGCAACCCGAATTACTGGGACAATGCGCATCTGAAGGTCGACTGCATTCGCTTCCCGCAGCTTGCCGACAACAACCAGATCCTGACGGCGACCGCCGACGGCACGCTCGACTGGGGTGTCTCCTTCATTCCCGATATCGACAACGTCTATGTCGCGAAGGACCCGGCGCATTTCCATTACTGGTATTCGCCGAGCAGCATGGTCGCCTTCCTGTTCAATCTGGAAACGGCGAACGAGAACAATAGAAAGGCCTTCAACGATGTGAAATTCCGCCGTGCTATCGGCATGGCGCTCGATCGCAAGACGATGATCGACGTCGCCGGCTACGGCTATCCGACGCTGAACGAAGACCCCGGCCTGATGGGCGAGCTCTACAAGAGCTGGGCGGATCCGTCCGTCAAGGCCGACTTCGGCAAGTTCGCGACCTATGACGCCGACGCCGCCAAGGCCCTGCTCGACGAGGCGGGCTACAAGGACAAGGACGGCGACGGCTTCCGTGACAATCCCGACGGCAGCAAGATCTCCTTCTCGATCATCGTCCCGAACTCCTGGACGGACTGGGTCGACACGGTCAACATCGCCGTCGAAGGCATGCAGGCGGTCGGCATCGACGCCAAGATCGAAACACCGGAGGAAGCCGTCTGGACCGGCAACCTCATCGCCGGCAAGTTCGATGCGGCGATCAACAGCCTGCCGGCTTCGGCCTCACCTTATTATCCCTACAAGCGCGCCTTCAGCGCTTCGGACAAGGGCAAGACCCGCTTCACCGCGCAGCGCTGGTTCAACCCGGAGGTCGAGAAACTCGTCACCGAATTCACCCAGACAGCAGACCTTGCCACGCAGAAGGAGGCGATGAACAAGGCACAGCACATCGTCGCCGAAAACATGCCGATGATTCCAGTCTTCAACAATCCGAACTGGTATCAGTACAGCACCAAGCGCTTCACCGGCTGGTCGACCAAGGAAAACCCCTTCGTCAATCCGTCGATCTCGCGCACCAATCCGGCACGTCTGCTGAACCTGCTCGCCCTGGAACCTGTGAAGTAAAGCATCATGGTCTCGGGAGCGGTCTTGAAACGCCGCTCTCGTCACGACGGAGTTCGCATGGCTTTCCTGCTTCGCCGCCTCGTCTTCTATATTGCAGCCTTCATTGCGGCAGCGACGATCAATTTCTTTCTGCCCCGGCTGATGCCGGGCGATCCCGTGCAGATCATGTTCTCAAGCGCCGGCACCGAATTGCCGCCGGAAAGCCTGCAGGCGCTGAAGCTCACCTTCGGCTTCGTCGACGGCCCGCTCTGGCGGCAATATCTCACCTATCTCGGCAGCATCTTCACCGGCGATCTCGGTCGCTCGGTCAAATATTTCCCGCTGCCCGTCACCTCGGTGCTCGGCCACGCTCTCGTCTGGACCGTCGGCCTGATGGGAACAGCGACGGTCGTCAGCTTCGCGCTCGGCACCTTTCTCGGCATCGTCGCCGCCTGGCGGCGCGGCAGCCGGTTCGACGTCATCGTCTCCGTCGGCGCGATCTTCGCGACCTCGGTGCCAGCCGTCGTCACCTCGCTGATCGTGCTCTTCATCTTCGGCTTCACGCTCGGCTGGTTTCCGAACGGCTATGCCGCCGACCCGTCGCTCGATCCGGCCTTCAGCCTGCATTATATCGGCAGTGTGGCCTATCACGGCATCCTGCCGATGGTGACGCTCTGCACAGTGCTGATCGGCGGCTTCACCGTCACCATGCGCAACAACATGATCAATCTGCTCGGCGAGGACTATATCGTCATGGCACGCGCCAAGGGCCTTTCCGACCGGCACGTGATGCTGTGGTATGCGGCGCGCAACGCCCTGCTGCCGACCGTTTCCAGCCTGGCGATCGCCATCGGCACCATCCTCGGCGGTTCGCTGGTGACCGAAGTCGTCTATAACTATCCCGGCCTCGGCAATATTCTGTACCAGGCGATCCTCGCCCGCGATTATCCAGTCATCCAGGGCCAGCTCCTCATCATGACCGCGACCATGCTGATCGCCAATTTCATCGTCGACGTCAGCTATATCTTGCTCGACCCGCGGCTGAAGGGAGCTTGAGATGAAAAGCCTGCTTCGAAACCGCAAGGCCCTTGTCGGCCTCATCATCATCGCTTTCATCGTCGTCGTCGCGATCGCAGCGCCGCTGCTGACGCAATACGATCCCGCCGCCCGCACCGGCAGGCCGCACCAGCCGCCGTCGCTCGACCATCTGCTCGGCACCACCCGCATCGGCCAGGATGTTTTCGCCCGGCTGCTCTACGGCGCCCGCACCTCTCTTGCCGTCGGCTTCGGCGCCGGGCTGCTGATCACCCTCGCCGGCACCGCGCTCGGCATCATTTCCGGTTATCGCGGCGGCAAGACCGACGAAGTCATCAGCTTCTTCACCAATATGGTGCTCGTCGTTCCCAACCTGCCGCTGCTGCTCGTGCTCGCCGCCTTCATCGGTCAGGCAAGCCCCGTCGTCATCGCCCTCATCCTCGGCGCCACTTCCTGGGCCTGGGGCGCGCGCGTCACCCGCGCCGAGACGCTTTCCGTTAAGCAGAAGGATTTCGTCAAATCGGCCGAGATGATGGGCGAGCCGCAATGGCGCATCATGACATTCGAGATATTCCCCAACGTGATCTCGATCGTCGGCATCAATTTCATCGGCAGCGTCATCTTCGCCATCATCACCGAGGCGACGCTGGAATTCTTGGGCCTCGGCGATCCCAAAGCGATCTCCTGGGGAACGATGCTCTACAATGCCCAGAAGGCCTCGGCCCTTTCGGTCGGCGCCTGGTGGGATATCCTCACCCCCTGCTTCGCGCTCGCCTTCCTCGGGATCGGCATGTCGCTCTTAAACTTCGCCGTCGACGAGATCGCCAATCCGCGTCTGCGCACCGGCAATCAACTGAAGCGCTGGTCCCTGCTCGTCCGTTCCGGGGAGGGTCGCCTGTGACCCAGCCGCTGCTTTCGGTGAGGAACCTCACCATCGACTACATCGGCGAGGAGAAGGATTTCCGCGCCGTCGACGATGTCAGCTTCGATGTCGCACCGGGCGAAGTCTTCGGCCTTGCCGGCGAATCCGGCTGCGGCAAGAGCACCATCGCCTTTGCCATCAGCCGGCTGCACAAGCCGCCGGCATTGATCCGCAGGGAAAGCCGGATCCTGCTCGACGGCCGCGACGTGCTCGGCCTCGACCAGCAGGCGCTCAGCGCGTTCCGTTGGCGCGAGGTCGCCATGGTTTTCCAGAGCGCGATGAACTCGTTGAACCCTGTGCTGCGCATCGAGAGGCAGTTCTACGATGTGCTGCGCACCCACAAGAATATGAGCCGTGCGCAAGCGCGCGAACGCACTGCCGAGATGCTCAAGCTCGTCGACATCGCGCCGGACCGCATGTGCGACTATCCGCACCAGTTTTCCGGCGGCATGCGCCAGCGCATCGTCATCGCCATCTGCATGGCGCTCGATCCGAAGCTAGTCGTCATGGACGAGCCGACGACGGCGCTCGACGTCGTCGTTCAACGCGAAATCCTGCAGCGCATCAACGAGCTACGCCGCAGCTTTGGCTTCTCCGTGCTGTTCATCACCCATGATCTCGGGCTGATGGTGCAGTTCTGCGACCGTATCGGCATCATGCTTGCGGGCAAGCTTGTCGAACAGAACGGCGCCAAGGCGATCTACAGGACGCCGAAACACGCCTATACGAAAAAACTGTGGGCCTCCTTTCCCTCGCTTCATGGAGGCGTGCTGCTGTGAGCGATGCCATCCTTGCCCTCGACAAGGTGACGAAGACCTTCGGCCACGGCGCATCCGCCGTTCATGCCGCCCGCTCGATCTCCATTTCGCTGCATGCCGGCCGGGCGCTGGCGCTCGTCGGCGAATCCGGCAGCGGCAAGACCACCTGCGCCCGGATGGCGATGCGCGAATATCAGCCGACATCGGGGCAGATCCTCTTTAAAGGCCGCCCGGTGGAAGGGGCGAGAGCAGATGAGATCGCTCGCTATCGCCGCTCGGTACAGATGATCTTCCAGGACCCTTTTGCTTCGCTCAACCCGGCGCATACCATCGCCCATCATCTGAGGCGGCCCTTGAAGCTGCACCGGCCGGAGATCAACGGAGCTGAGATCGACATCACGGTCCGCAGACTGCTACAGCGCGTCAGGCTCGATCCCGATCTCGTCGCGCCGAAATATCCGCACGAACTCTCCGGCGGTCAGCGCCAGCGCGTCAATATCGCCCGCGCCCTTGCCGTCAAGCCGGAGGTGATCGTTGCGGACGAACCGACCTCGATGCTCGACGTCTCGGTGCGCCTGGGGGTGCTCAACCTGTTGAACGAAATGAAGCAGGATATGAATCTCGGCCTGCTCTACATCACCCATGACATCGCCACCGCCCGCTATGTCGCCGAGGATATCGCCGTCATGTATGCCGGCCAGATCGTCGAATGGGGCAGCACCGCCCGAGTGATCGACAATCCGCTGCATCCCTACACAAGACTGCTGCTCTCGGCCGTGCCCGATCCCGATGTCCGCTTCGAAGACCCGAAAGCCCGGCTGAGGCCCGATGAAGTCGAGGATATCCGCCGCCGTTCTGCCGCGCCACAGGATGATATCGTCGAAGTGGAGCAGGGTCACTTCATCCGGATGGTCTAAGATCGGCTCGCTGGCCTCGCCCTTTGCGCTATGCTAGGGACGGTCCCTTTCATGTGAGGCGAACCATCATGCTGCCCTGGATCCAGCTCGATTCCGCGACCATTCCCGGCGAAGACGGCGAACTCAGGCTGAAGCGGCGCGGCAGCGAATTCTCGATCATGCTCGGCGCCAACGAACTGATGAACAGCCGCCTCAGCGGCTCGGAAGAAGCGCTGGCGACCCTTTCCTGGGAACGGATCAGGACGCATCGGAAACCGAGGATCTTGATCGGCGGGCTTGGCATGGGCTTTACCCTGCGCGCCGCTCTCGCAGTGCTGCCCGAGGATGCCGGCGTCACCGTCGCCGAACTGGTGCCCGCTGTCGTCGCCTGGGCGCGCGGACCAATGACCGAAGTCTTCAAGGGCTGTCTAGACGACCCGCGCGTCCACCTTCACCAGGGCGATGTCGGCGAGGCGATCCATGCAGGCAAGGCTGCCTATGACGCGATCCTGCTCGATGTCGACAACGGCCCGGACGGGTTGACCCGCAAATCCAATGATCGGCTCTACGATTTCGCCGGCCTTCGCGCCACCCGCGACGCGCTTCGCCCCGGCGGCGTGCTCGCCGTCTGGTCGTCCGGCCCTGATCCCGATTTCACACGCCGTCTCAAGGACAGCGGCTTCTCCGTCGACGTGGTCAATACCCGCGCCAACCGCAAGCGCGGCGCCCGCCACGTGATCTGGCTGGCGGCCAAACCGGCTCGCTGAGACGAGCTCAGCCGCCGGAAGCGATTCTGCGCGCAGCGTTGATCGCCCGGCGAGCGCCGGCGCGCAGTTGCACGGTCTCCGCACCGGCGATGACCAGATCGAATCCGTACTTCAGCAGTTCCCCGGCCCGCTCGCCATCGCCGGCATAGGCGCAGGCGAATTTGCCGTGGGCGCGGCAGCGCGCGACGGCATGCTGCATGGCGCTGTCGATCTCGGCGGCGTTCGGCGCCACCTGATCGCCGTTCGACAGAGCTATCGAAAGATCGGCAGGGCCGACGAAAATGCCGTCGATGCCGGTGACGCCAAGAATGCCGTCGATAGCGTCGAGCGCGGCGCGGGTCTCAACCATGGCGATGGCGACCGTGAGCTCGTTGGCGCTCCTGAGATAGGCATCGGCCGACAGGCCGGTATGGTTCAGCGCCAATGACGGCCCCCAGCTTCGCTCGCCGAGGGGCGGATATTTCGTGGTCCTGACCAGCGCTCGCGCATCTTCGGCCGAATTGATCATCGGCGCGATGATGCCGGAGGCGCCGGCATCGAGCAGGCGCGAGGCGGAAGCGAAATCGCCGACGGGTATGCGGGCGATGGCCGGCTTTCCGGCGAGACGAACCTGAGCGACGGCGTTTGCCGCCGATTGCATATCCCACATCCCGTGCTGCATATCGAGCACGACGGCATCGAAAGCCTCTTGCGCCAAATGGTTGACGAGCATGGCATCGGGGATGCCGACCCAGGCGGAGATCATGCCGCCCTGGTGCTTTCTGATACGGTCGGCAAAACCGTCGATTTCAGCTGCGCTCATGCCATTCTCCTCATTTCGACAGGCCGTCAGCGGCCGGATTTGCCGCCAGACGGCAGCAGCAATTCATCCTCTGCGACGCAGCCGCGAGAGGATGACGATCACCACGATACCCGCTGCGGCCAGAATGGCTCCCCAGAGCATCCAGATCTTTTGAGCGATCATGAAACTGGACGCCGGATAGGGAAAATAGCCGCTTCCCTGCCCGATCCAGATCAGGCCGAGCAAGACCATGAGCAGACCTATGACATATCCGATCGTTCGCATGCTTCAGCCACCTTCGCCATCGATTCGGCCCCACAATGTCGATCGCGATCGCCGATGACAAGGCTTCTCCTGGACAGAACTGCAACCGCCGCTAATCATTTCTCTTCACCGCATCCGCCAGCCAGGCGCTGAGCCTCTCGCTGTGAACGTTTGGAGACCGCGGCGGCACCAGCCAGTAACCGCGGTCGGGCGCCTCCAGCGGTGGACCGGCTTCGACGAGCATGCGTGCCGAAAGAAGCGTATCGACGAGGCCCTTCCAGCCGATCGCCACGCCCTGCTCGCTGAGGGCGGCCTGGATGACCAAGGAATAGGTATTGAAGCTGATATCGCCGCGCCCGGCGTTGATGTCGCGCAGGACCGAGAATTCGGCAAAGTAGCTGCGCCAGTCGAACCAGGGCGATGGCAGAGGCCCGTCAAGATGGATCAGACGCGCCTTTGCGAGCTCTCTTGGATCGTCGAGGGGGCCGTTGCGATCGAGAAATCCGCGCGTGCAGACGGGCACGACCCTCTCCGGCAGCAGGAGCGTACCGACGGCTGCAAATTCCTTACGCGTACCGAAAGCCACCGCGACATCGGCTTCATCGCGGAATCCGGCCGCAAGCCTCTGCGTCGCAATGATCTGTATGTCCGTTTCTGGATGCAGAAGGCGAAACCTCTCCATCCGTGGTATCAGCCAAAGTGCGGAGAATGCATAGTCTGTCCTGAGCCTGACGACCGGCCGTTGAGCTTCGACGCGAAAACTGCGGGCGAGTGCATCGATGTCGCCGACTGCCTTGGCGGTCACCGCGAGAAGGCGCTCGCCTTCCGCGGTCAGCTCAACGCCACGATGCTGGCGGCGCAGCAGGCTGACACCGAACTGTTCTTCCAGCCGGCGGATCTGGTAGCTGACCGCCGGCTGGGTCAGCCCGAGAAGCGTTGCAGCCGCCGAAAAGCTTCCCAGTCGCGCGACTTCAACGAAAAGGCGCATCCATCCAAGCTCAGGCGGGTGTTCTGCCATAAAAATCCCTTTAGGCAGCTATCGAAAAAAGCTGCCTTTACAGGCGCAATGATAGGCGCTTCAATAAAATCTTCAAATAGCAAAAGGCAAATTATATGGCGCGCCCGAATATCCTCATTCTCATGGTGGACCAGTTGAATGGGACCTTGTTTCCCGATGGTCCGGCCGATTTCCTTCATGCGCCGCATCTGAAATCCCTGGCCGAGCGCTCGGTGCGCTTCGCCAATACCTATACGGCAAGCCCGCTCTGCGCGCCGGCGCGGGCGTCCTTAATGTCCGGACAGTTGCCGAGCCGGACGCGCGTCTACGACAATGCCGCCGAATTCGCCTCCGACATTCCGACCTATGCCCATCATCTGCGCGCCGCCGGTTACCAGACCGCGCTGTCAGGCAAGATGCATTTCGTCGGCCCCGATCAGCTGCACGGTTTCGAAGAGCGCCTGACGACGGACATTTACCCCGCCGATTTCGGCTGGACGCCCGACTACACCAAGCCCGGCGAGCGCATCGACTGGTGGTACCACAATCTCGGCTCGGTCACCGGCGCCGGTGTGGCCGAAATCACCAACCAGATGGAATATGACGACGAGGTCGCCTATCACGCTACGCGAAAACTCTACGATCTCTCCCGTGGCCATGACGAGCGCCCCTGGTGCCTGACCGTCAGCTTCACCCATCCGCACGACCCCTATGTCGCGCGCCGCAAATTTTGGGATCTCTATGAGGATTGCCCGGCTCTCGACCCTGCGGTCGCGCCGATCGCCTATGATCGACAGGACCCGCACTCGCAGCGTCTGATGAAAGCCTGCGACCACGCTGCTTTCGACATCAGCCGCGAACAGACCAGGCGAGCAAGACGCGGCTACTTCGCCAATATCTCCTATGTCGATGAAAAGATCGGCGAAATCCTCGACGTGCTCGAACGCAGCCGCATGGCCGACAACACGATCATCCTCTTCGTGTCCGACCATGGCGACATGCTCGGCGATCGCGGCCTCTGGTTCAAGATGAACTTCTTCGAAGGATCGGCTCGCGTTCCATTGATGATCGCAGCGCCCGGCTGGGCGCCGAAGCGCATCGACCAGCCGGTTTCCACCCTCGACGTGACGCCGACGCTCGCCGGCCTCATCGGCATCGACATCGCCTCGCTGAAGCCGTGGACCGAGGGCTCGGATCTCGCCCCGCTTGCCCAGGGCACCGGCAGCCGCGGCCCCGTGCCGATCGAATATGCCGCTGAAGGTTCCGAAGCGCCGCTCGTCTGCCTGAGGGATGGGCGATACAAGCTGTCGCTCTGCGAGAAGGACCCGCCGATGCTGTTCGACCTCGAGGCCGACCCGCAAGAACTCGACAATCTGGCAGCCGACCCGGCGCATGCCGACACTTTGGCGCGGCTTGTCGAACAGGCCGGGCAGCGCTGGAACCTTGGCGATTTCGACGCAGCCGTGCGCGAAAGCCAGGCGCGACGCTGGGTGGTCTATGCAGCGTTGCGCAACGGCGCCTACTATCCCTGGGACTACCAGCCGCTGCAGAAAGCCTCGGAGCGCTACATGCGCAATCACATGGATCTGAATGTGCTGGAGGAGAGCCAAAGGTTCCCGCGTCAGGAATAAGCGCGAAGTCCTTGGACTTTAAGCCGTCCTGCGCTCTGGCGCCTCGCGCAGAAAATCCTCGATGAATTGTTTTTGAAGCAGGATCCCGTCCCATTCATCGGCGAAGAACGGCGAGTCATAGATGAGCGTGAAAGGCCCGGCGTAACCCGCCTTCTCGCACATCTCCAGGCACTTGCGGTAATCGTCAGCATCGAGACCTGCAGGGCCGTAATCGGCCTTGGCGTGGCAGATTTCCGCCCGGCGCATGATATCGGCAAGACCTTCGTACTTGGCGGGTGCCGACCAATTGCCGAGGTCGCCGTTAAGGCCGACCTTGCCGTCCAGCCGCTCCAGCAGCCAGTTCATCTCCACCGGCGACGGCAGCAGGTCGAACCAGTTCTCGACAACGACGCGCACCCCACTGCCTTTGGCCTTGTCGGCCAACCAGTTCAGATGGCGGGCAGCGCGAGCAAGGTTTTCCTCCGTCGGCTTCTGCTTGCCGGCAATGACGCGCATCCTCTGCGCCCCGAGCGCCGCCGCGATATCGATCCATTCTGCCATCCATCTGACATCGCGTTCGGCCGTTTCGGGATGGCTTGGATCGCCGTCCTCGATCAGCAGGGTCTGGAACAGCACGTTCGAGGCCGCCATCGCGTCGCTGAGTTCAGTTAGATAAGCGGCATCAAGGCTCGGCAGATGGAAGGAACAGATCTCCAGCCGGTGGATACCACGCGCAGCGAGCGCCGCCGGCATGTCGATCAGCGCCGCACCGCCGGGGCCGTAGGGCTCTTTGGGCGCCGCACTTTTATCGGGATCGGGGCTATAGCCATAAACGGCGCCGAGCAGCCGATGCAACGACCAGGTCGAAACCGCCAAGCGTCCGTTCTGCAAAACCTGCACGTGCGTTCCTCCAGGATCTCCTCATCCATCAATGGCAATAAAAACCCGGTGCTTCAATTGCCAATTCAGACGAAATCGCCGCGGACCACCACCTCGGCGGCAAGTGCCGCCCCCAGCAGCGCCTCATCGCGATTTGCGGTCGCCGAAAGAAGCAAACCGACCGGCATGCCTGCTACACCCGTCCCGCAGGGGATGGAAACGCCGCACCAGTCGAGGAAATTGCCGAGCGCGGTGTTGCGCAGCGTCTTGTTATTCGCAGCGAAGAAGAGTTCATCATCCTCTTCCAGCGGCGCGATCGGCGGAGCGACATGGGCGACCGTGGGAAAGGCGATCAGACGATTGCCAATGAGACGGTCGGTATCGGCGATCAGGCGGCTGCGCGCCTGCAGCATCGCGATGTAATCGGGCGCCGTCGTCCTGCTTCCCAAGCGAGTGCGCATGACGACGCGATGGTCCATACGCTCTGCGTCCGGTCCCGCCAAACGCTCCCGGTGAAGGGCGAAAGCCTCCGCCGTCACCAGCGGACCGTATGTTGTCATAAGATCGAAAATTTCGTTGAAGGCGGGAATGACCGTGCGGGAAACAGCGGCGCCCGCGCTTTGAAGGCGTTCCAAAGCTGCCTCGAAAGCCTCGACAACGCCTGGTTCCGCCGCATCGAAAACGATATTTTCGGGCACGAGCAATTCCAGCCCCCGCAGCGGACGCTCGACGACATCGGGCGCGGTCAGGCCACGCATCGCCGCATCGATCCACACGGCATCCCTGACGCTGCGGCAGAGCGGCCCCAGCGAATCGAGGCTTTTTGCCAGCGGGTAAACTCCATCCATCGTATAACGGCCACGTGTCGCCTTGTAGCCGACGATTCCGTTGAACGCAGCGGGAATGCGCACCGAGCCGCCGGTATCCGTACCCATCGCGACAGGCACCAACCCGGCTGCGACGGCAACACCGGCGCCAGAGGAGGAGCCGCCGGGGATGCGCGGGAGATCGGTGCCGCGCGGATTGACCGGCGTGCCGTAATGCGGATTGATGCCCAGACCGGAAAAGGCAAATTCGCTCATATTGGTTCGGCCTATGGCGACCATGCCAGCCTGCCTGAGAAGACCGACGACCGCCGCATCACGGCCGGCGGGTGTGTCGGAAGCCAGGACGATTGACCCCGCCGTCGTCGGCAGGCCTTCAATGTCGAAAAGATCCTTCCAGGCGATCGGAACGCCGTCCAGCAACCCGAGCGAGCGCCCGGCCCGCAAGCGTTTGGAGGAGGCGCGCGCCTCCTCCATCGCCCGACCTTCGAGCAGTGTGGTGAAGACAGCCTTGTCGGGATAATTCGCAATGGATTCAAAGACCGTCTCGGCCACATCGACCGGATCGGCGGCGCCGCCTTGGATGAGAACGGAAAGCTGGGCGACCGACATCGCGCCGAAGGATTTGCTCATGGGGCGGTCCTTATGAGAGATGCAGTCAATGACTAACCCGGATCATTCCGGCGAGCCAGAGCTTCACGATATTTTGCATCTATTGGTACGAATTTTTGAACACTGAGTTTGAAAATTGCCCCTTCAATTGCCACGATTGAAGACACACATGCTTGCACGCATGCCGAGCCGGTTCGACGCGAGGGTGAGAGTTTACTCTTCTACCGGCCGCATGTGTTGCAGGAGTAATTAAAAATGACAGATTGTGAAACTTTAAGCCGTCGCCAAGACATGGTGACCCTCCACGTGAAAGAGGACGAATCTCTCGGTCCAGGCGAGCGTGACTATGTGGAACATGTCAGCGCGCAGAAACTTTCCGGTTTCGAGCGCATCGTGGTGGTCGCAGCGTTGGTTGTCTTGAGCTTTGTTGGTTTTGCCGCATATTCTTCCAACGTGACGGATCCGGTGACGACATCGGCCATTGCTGCCACCCCTGGCGATACGCCGCATCATCAGCCTTACGGCCATTGCCGTGACAGCAGCCCTTATGCTGAACGGGTCTGCTGACAGCAAGCCGACTACCCCGGGCGACATTGTTGTTCGCCCAGGGAGAAATTTCTTCGCCGGGCATGGAGCCCCTCTGACTCAAGCTGCGTTGACAGCAAAAGGGAAAGAACCATGGCCGGCAAGATCGATTACAATCTCGAACGTTTCGTCAACGCCCAAAACGGCGTCTACGAGCAGGCGCTTTCCGAGCTGAAGGCCGGACGGAAAACGTCTCATTGGATGTGGTTCATCTTCCCGCAGATCGCTGGTCTCGGCACCTCTGCAATGGCGGAAAAATATGCCATACGCTCGGCCGGGGAAGCGGCCGCCTATCTCGCCGATCCCACGCTCTCAAGCCGGCTGCTGCGCTGCGTCGAGGCTCTTTTATCGATCGATGGCCGATCGGCCCATGACATTCTCGGCTCGCCTGATGATCTCAAGCTGCGCTCATCGATGACCTTGTTTGCAGCGATCAGCGATCACGGGTCGCCCTTCCACCGGGCGATCGACCGTTTTTATCAAGGAAAATTCGACGAGCGGACGATCGAGATCCTCAGCGCCAAGGACTAGAGCGGTTCAGCTTTTCACGGAAGCGCAGCACCGCTCCAAGTTTTTGTTTTTACGCAATTCCCGGCAAGGCGCTTCGCGCTTTGCCTGGGAAAACCGTTTCACACTTTTCCTGGAATTGCTGTAAGCGGAGCGACATGCGCCGCCAAGTTTTTCTATCAGGCCGAGATTTTGGGGCGCACATGTTGCCTACCCCGAGTAGTTGGCGTTTATTGCCCATGGCGCAAGCCAGCGAAGCCGCCTCTGTCGCCTTTTTTGTGAGTATCTGCTTAAATTCTTGAGTTGTTAGCTTTTTTTCACGATGATGCCGGTGAACGCATCCGAGTCTTGGGTAAGAATGTCTGATGGGGATCAAATTGCCAATGCTGCAGATCAGAGCTGGGACTAAATGCATTGCCTTTTTGCTGGCGACCGGAGCGGTTTTGGCTGGTTGCCAGTCATCCGGCGTTGATGGTCTGGCTGCTTACGGCGACAGCGCAAAAACTCTCCAGGATGACTCGGCCGTCGCCTTCTACAAGAACGACGAGCTGATAACCAACGGCAAACTGCAGTTTCAGGAAAAGAATTACGGAAAATCCTACGCCATCTACAAGCGAGCGGTTGACGTTTTTCCGGAAGACCCGGCCGCCTGGTTAGGCTTGGCGGCCTCCGCCGATATGGTTGCCCGCTTCGATACCTCCGACCGCGCTTATCAGCAACTCTCGCGGATGATCGGCAACACCCCGGTCTACTACAACAATATCGGCTATTCTCACCTGTTACGCGGTGACCTGCGTACTGCCAGGCGCTATTTCCTGAAAGCCTATGAGCTTGATCCCGGAAACGAAGTCACTGCCCGTAATCTCGAACTCATGAAGAACAGCGTGAAGTATGCTCAGCGGTAATCGATCCTTCAGCGATCGGCAATCTGCGTCGAGATGAGAACGCCCTAGATATGAGCAGCGGCACGGCGCCCCGGGCGGCGTCCACCGATTGCTTTGGAGATTTCGGCGAGTCGGAGTTTACCGTGCCTTCCGAAGAATGAGCTTGCCTTCCGGCGAGAGTGTACGTTCGTAACGCGGCAGGTTACTGACGGAAATGCCGCCGGCTTCGATCGACGCAAGGGTGCTATCTGCAGTTTGTGTTTCCGCTGACACGCCCCGGGGTGCGAAAAACTGTGCCGGTTCCTTGCCGGGTGCACTGAGGACCAACGCTGAACCCATGCGTGCACCGCTCATGTCGTTGCGCATTCCTTCGTTGATCGACAGAATGGACTTTTGCAGACTATCCATCTCCTGGCGGATCAGTGCGACTTCGTCGGCCTTGGCATTCTCCGCGATGTTGCGCGACTGCTTTTCCATTTGTCCTCTCAGGCCATCGATGGACCTTTTAAGCGCAGCGATGGTCTCGCGGCTCTCGCGAACATCGGCCGAGTTCTTGGCCGTATAAATGAGAACGCCGGCATTCACAGGCAGGAGCATGAGGATCAAACCGACGAGCAGCGGGTTTCTTGAGACTCTCGGCTCTGGTGTTCGCATATGGCTTTGTTTTGCGCCGTCGACTTCGACGTCGATATTCGGGATGCCGGTCATTCGCTTACTCCCCGTAAGTCATCAAATCTGCGTTGGCATTGTCCAGGAACAGGCCGTGATCAGCGCCAAGTCCGCAATCATTCCGACGTAAATACACCTTCCCACGCGCGTTCGAGCATATCAAGCGACGCGATTCGCGCTAAGCCATTAAACTCGCAGTAGGAACTGACGAAATCGAGAAGATATTTCGGATGGTAGCAAGACGCTAGCACATCGCCGTTGTACTTGCGATCGTAGAACAAGTTCAGCTCTGGGTCAGAGACAACCAATCCAGTGCCGCTGGCGTAGGATTTGAAAATTCTGAGATATTCGTCGCGCGACGGAGTGTTGACAAAAATCTTGTATTTGAGGCGCCGCAAGCCCGCCTCGTCGGAGAGGTCCTTCGGTGCGATATTCGTCGAAAACACGACCAGCTCGTCAAAGGGAACCTTGAACTTCTTGCCGGTGTGCAGCGTCAGAAAGTCATATCCGCGCTCGAGCGGCACAATCCAGCGATTGATGAGCGCCTGTGGCGCCACTTGCTGACGCCCGAAGTCGTCGATGATGAACACGCCGCCGGACGCTTTCAAGTGTATGGGTGCTTCATAGACATTTGGCCCGGCGTTGAAGGTGAGATCGAGCTGATCGAGGGTCAATTCCCCGCCCGTCTTGATCACCGGACGGCGGCATTCGATCCATCGTTGATCGGCTTTCGAATGGGAGTCCGCGCCAGCCTCCGATACGGGGTGATGCACGGCCTCGTCATAGAAACTGATGACATGACCGCCGACCTCGATGGCATATGGCACCCAGATCGTTTGGCGAAACAGTTGCGACGTCCGCTCGGCGATGCTGGTCTTCCCGTTGCCGGGCGGTCCGTAAAGCAGGATAGAGCGACCGGAGTTGATGGCCGGGCCGAGTTTCTCGACCAGGGTGTGCGAGAGCACCAGCCCCTCAAGGCTGTCGGTCAGCCGCTCTGGGGTCACGCGCTCGTGATGGATGGACTGCAAACCTATTTGCCGGCAGAACGCGTCGAGCGACACCGGCGCCGGCCCGACATATTGGCATTGACGCGACGCCGCGTGGGCATATTCGAACCCCTTCATTGACAGCGCATATCGGACATCAGATCTGACATCCTCACCCGCCAGGCCGCGAGCCTCGAGGTATGCAAGTTTCACCAGTTCCTTGATCAGGAGATTGACGATCACTTTCGGCAATCTCATGCGTTCAGCGAGATGAGAGGCCGTGGTCGTATCCTGCTCGGCCGCACATTTTGCGGCCAGCCGAAGCAGGAACGACTGATCCAATCCCGCTTGCTCTATGCTTCCCGGTGCCATTGGCATACGCGGATCGAGCGAAATGATGGCGTCACGATTGTGTTCGAGCGAATACTGCATACGACCTCGCTTGGCTTAACCGCCGGGTTTCATGCCGACAAGAAGACTGATGACACGCATAACAACGGGCACAAGCACAATGACGAGGCTTACCGGAAAAAGGAACGCGCCCAGCGGCAGCAGCATCTTGACCGGCAAGGCGTTCGCCTTTTCCTCGGCGCGCACAATACGCAGGTCGCGCATTTCCTTGCTGTAGACCCGCAGCGTCTGGGTGACGCTGGTCCCGAGCTCCTCCGATTGGCGGAACAGAACGGACAGGGCCCGGGCCTCGTCGATTCTCAGGCGGGTGGCCAGGTTAGCGAGCGCCTCACGCAGTCGCCGGCCGCCCCGCACTTCCAGCATCATGATCGAGAGATGGAGGCCGAAGTCCTGCTGCTTGGCCACGAATTCCCGGGCAACACGGTTCGCGGCCGCTTCGATGCTCATCCCTGCATCGAGGCAGACGATCAGCATATCCATAAAATCGGGAAAAAGGCGGCGGTACTCCCTCTCCTTGGCGGTGCCACGCCGGTCGATATAAATGTTGACGAGAATAAAGGTCGCGCCCGCAGCAAACATGGCAATGATCAGAGCGCCTATCTGCGGCATGTTCGGCGCGATCCGGTTTAGGGCCCAGACCGCCCCGACCAGTATGCAGATACAAATCACCGCGCGGACCACCTGGAAGGTGGTCACCGCGCCGGCAGCAAAATAGCCCGCCCGAATCAGCCGGTTCTGAGTGGAGTTCAGATTCGTGTCACGTCGCGTAATTTCGAAATAGCGGCGGATCAGGCGGTTTTCCGCCTCGCCGAGATCGGCAATCGTCGTATCGCCGACATGGAAGTCGTCGCCCATCGCCGAGCTCTTCGACACCCGAACGGAGACCTCGCGCTGTCGAAAAAACAATTCCGAGGCTGCCGCCGAAAATATCAGCACTGCAAAGAAGACGATGAGGTAGATTCCATACTCGCTCGACATGACCGCCTCAGTACTCGAAGTTGACCATCTTGTAGAGAATGACATTCCCGATCGCCATGATGGCCAGCAGAATGCTCACAACGGCGGGTCCGTGGCCGCTGTCCCAGACGGGGTCGAAGTAGGTCGGCGATAACGCCTTGATCATCGCGTAGAGCAAAAACGGATAGACCGACATGAAGATCGCCGTGATGCGTCCTTCCGACGAAATCGCCCTGACCTTTGCCTTGAGCATCGACCGGTCTCGCAGCGTTTTCGAAAGGTTCTGCAAGATCTCCACGAGATTGCCGCCGGTTCCGGCCTGTACGCTCAACGATATCGCAAGCAGATTCAGGTCCTCGACGCCGACCCGATCGGCTAAGTTCACAAGGGCATCATCCAGCGTCACGCCGTAGGTGAGTTCATCCGAGAGGAGGCCGAACTCGGTGCCGATCGGATCAGGCATCTCGCGTGCCACCAAAGAAATCGCCGCCGGCAGCGGGTGGCCGGCGGCCAGGCTGCGATTGGCGACATCGAGCGCTTCAGGAAGCTTCAGCTCGAATTTCTTCATGCGGCTCGCCCGGGCGCGCCAGACGACCAATGCGGGGATGAGCAGGCAGATCAGCAGAAAGACGATTATTCTAAACAGAGTGCTCGGCACGAGGAACTGAACTGCCAGCCACGTAAAAAGTGCGCCAGCGATCGCGAAGAGAGCAAATCGCCTGGCATCGAACTTGATTCCCGACTGGGCGTAGAACCGCAGCAGCCGCTGCATCATGGGGGTTTGCCGCCAACCGCCGGCGACACCGCGCTCCTTGAGCATATCGCTATAGGTCTTGCGATGATCATCGCTGACCTCGAGCAAGCTCAACCGATGGTTCACGGCGCGGTGGCGTTCGGATGTCTTGAAGTAGCCGCGCATAATCGCTTCAACAGCGACAAGGGCCGCGGTGAAAACGGCAGCGTAAACGAGAGTCAGGGTCATTGAACAGGTCCCGTTTGGAGCGGTTTACCGGGATCAAAAATTGCCACGGGAATCTCGATCCCGAGTTCCGCAAATTCCTCGACGAATCGCGGCCGGATGCCTGTGGCGCGGAATTCGCCATGGATCCGCCCGCCTTCGTCAGTGCCGATTTTCTTGAACTTCATAATCTCCTGCATCTGCACGACTTCGCCCTCCATGCCGGTGATCTCGGAAATCGAGACGACTTTGCGGCTGCCGTCGCTCAAGCGCTGGACCTGCACGATGATGGTGATGGCCGACGAGATCTGTGAGCGAATGCTCAACTGCGACATCGGCATCCCCGCCATGCCGACCATCTGTTCGAGTCGGCCGACGGCGTCGCGGGGCGTGTTGGCGTGAATGGTCGTCATCGACCCCTCGTGACCAGTATTCATCGCCTGCAGCATGTCGAACGCCTCGTCGCCGCGGACTTCGCCGACGATGATGCGGTCGGGACGCATGCGAAGAGCATTTTTCAAAAGTTCGCGTTGACGGATCTCGTTGCGTCCGTCGAGCGTTGGCGGTCGGGTTTCCAAACGCCCGACATGGGGTTGCTGCAGTTGGAGTTCGGCCGCATCCTCGATGGTGATCAGGCGCTCCTTTGGAGAAATCTGCGAGGAGAGAGCGTTGAGCAAGGTGGTCTTGCCGGAACCGGTGCCGCCTGAAATGACCATGGACACTTTGCCCTTGACGGCGGCGCTGAGAAGAATGCGCATCGCATCGGCCATGGCGCCATATTGCACGAGGCGCTCCAATGTCAGCGGCTTGCGGGTGAATTTGCGGATGGAAACGAGCGGCCCATCGACCGAGATCGGCCTGATGGCGACGTTGACACGTGAGCCATCCTTGAGGCGGGCGTCGACCATCGGCGTCGATTCGTCGACGCGGCGGCCGACGGCCGAGACGATCTTGTTGATCACCCGAAGGAGATGGTCCTCGTCCTTGAAACGCACGGCGGTGCTTTCAAGCTTGCCGCTCCGCTCGACATAGACGCTGCTGTAGCCGTTGATGAGAATATCTGCGATCGTCTCGTCGGCCAGCAGCGGCTCGATCGGCCCCAGCCCGAGCATCTCGTCGGTGATATCGCGGATCAGATCGTTGATTTCCTTGGCATTCAGCGGAAAGTTGTTACTCCGGATATAGTCCTTGACGAGCGGCCGGATCTCGGTCGCGATCTCCTCATTGTCGAGCGCGTCGAGTATCCCGAGGTTGATACGATCGAGCAGGTAACGGTGCAGATTGACCCGCTCGGAAACCATGTCCGGCCCGAGCGACGCCTCTTCGCCACCCGCCGTGGCGCTGTCAGAGACCGGTCGGGCAGGCATGTTCTGAGCTGCGACGAGAGACAGGTCGGCCGCCTCCGGATGTTCCCGGCTTTCAGGCTCCTGCTGATGCTTGTAGAAACGCCCCATGATGCCGTTCGCCATGCTTCCCACCCCTGAACTATTTTACAATGACCGTGGAACCGACTTTCACCCTCTCATAGAGATCGATGACGTCGGCATTGCTCATGCGAAAACAGCCCGATGAGGCGAAATCGCCGACCGTCGACTGCTCGTTCGTTCCGTGAATGCGGTAGAGCGTGTCGGTCCCGCCCTTGAAGAGATAGATCCCGCGAGCGCCCAAGGGATTGAGCGGTCCGGCAGGTACCAAGTCCGGAAGTCCGGCCGCGCGCGCCTTCATCTCGGCAGGCGGGCGCCAGTCGGGCCACTCTGCCTTGCGTCCGACCTTGACGGTCCCGCTCCAGCGAAATCCGTCACGTCCGACGCCGATCTTGTAACGGATCGCACGTCCTTCAGAGATGACGAGATCCAGCGTTCGGTTCGCGCTGACGATGACGATCGTTCCAGCCGCGTAGCTTTTTTCGATCGTCACCACGGTGCTTGTCGTCGGCCCCAGGGTTCGTGGCACAAGCCCGGCTGCCGCGGCATCCCCGGCAACGGCCAGAACGGCCAGAACCAGAAGGCCGACGCAGGACCTTATGCGGCCACGGTCAATCGCCTTCATCGCACCAATGCTCCAAGTTTACCGACCGCGCCGCAGAATCGCGCCCGGGAATTCACCTGAGCCGGCAGCACACCGCGGTTAACCGCCTCGCTCAAAGTATCCCACTCATCCGCAATGACATGCGTCGGGATGCCCTTGAAGATCTTCTCCGTCTGTTGTCGGCGCAGGCCGAGGCCGAAAAGCTTGGCGCGGTATTTATTGATGACGATGAATATCTGGTCCGAACTGCCTCGCAGCCGTACCAGATTGGCAAACAAATCCCTGGCTTGAGATAGCGCAGGGACCGTCATTTCGGTGACGATGTAGATGCTGTTGACCGAAGTGAGCACCTCGTATTTCCACGGCGTGTCATAATAGGGGACGTCGACGACCGTGTGGTCGCTCTCGAAGGCGGCCACATCAAGCATACGCAGCACGAGTTCACCGCCCTTCGGCGACAGAAGGACTGACGGCTGCTTGAAGGAAAGCAGTGAAAAGCCTCCCGGATGCCGCTTTCGGACAAGATCGATGAATTCAATATCGACCCGGGAAGGGTTGGCGATGACCGGTTTCAAGTCATAGTCGTTCACAAGATTGAGATAGTAGCCAAGCGCCCCGGAGCAAAAATCCGTATCGAAGAGGTCTACCCGCGGCGTCGAGTTTTTGGTCGGCTGAGCCAGCGAATGTGCAAGCGACGAAGCGATCATGCTGGCGCCCGCACCACCGACGGCTGAGACCACGGCATGCACCCGGCTGTCGCTGGCCCCGGTGCCTGGCGCATGGGTCGAAATCATGTCGATCAGGGCGCGGCGCTCGAGCGGCTTCTTCAGCCAGTCATTGCCGTTCAGGCGGAAGAGCAGCCGCAGCATGTCGTCCGGCAGGTCTTCGGAAACGACGACGAGCGGAATGTCCCGATAGGCGGTGCGAAACGAGAAGAGCTCCGGTTGCTGCAGCAAACTTCCGTTGTCGACGTCGAGAACGATCAGGTCGAACTGCGTCGGATCGAGCCGGCCCTTTTCTCCGAGCGCCTTCAGAGAGAAATGGCGGACATCGTAGCGCGAAAGCGACCCGAAAGTATCGAGCATGAAGCTCGCTGCAGCCGCGTCGTCGGAGAGAACCAGAATCTTGGCGGATGCGGCAATGTTCATGTGCGCTGTCATTTTCGCTTTCCTACGCGTTAATTAAGGAATCAGCAGGTTGAGCAGGTCTTCAGGTCTTCCGTCGTGATCGTTACTGGATGGGCCGGGATGGTGACGTCGTTCAATCCCAACAGCCCGCCGAGGATCGGCAGATCGAAGGTGATGTCGCGCACCTCTAGCCGCATCGTCAGCACGGGTCCGTCAGGGCGGCCCCAATAGCCGAGTCCCGATCGCTGATAGGTGACGACCAGATTCTGCGGTTGGATACGCCAATTGAGATCGCAAATGCCGGGGTGCAGATCAGTTCCCGCGTTGCAAACGCCATCGCTTCCCAGGACGATCCGGTTCAATGCCGCCGTGCAGTTTGCAAGAGCCGGTCCGCAAGTTGAAGATATCGTGGCATTATTCGGTGTGGCTTTGCCGTTGTTGAGCGGATCGGCAGCGTCGGTCGGGAAAACGGCATTGAAATTGGTCGTCAGCGGATCTGATACCGCCGCCAGTCGGGCACCATACTGCAGTGCCTTGACCGTCTGATTCCACTGCGACATGGCATAGCCGAACTCGATGAAGGCGGCGAAGACCAGCATGACGATCGGAAAGGTCAGCAATGCTTCGACAAGGCTGACACCACTGCTATCCTGCCAGAATGTCTTGACCCGCCGAAAGATCACCATCCGATATATCTCTCTTCATGGAAGGAACTGAGGGTGATGGCGTCAATTCCAAGAAAGCCGAACACCGGCGAGCTCTGATAGAGATGCGCAGTGGAAAGGGTGATGTTCCCGTCGGCATCGGGCGCACTGATGGTGATGTCGGCAGGGTCGTTCCAGCCGGGGACGCGCGGTTGAGCGTTTGCCGCAGGTGTCTGCGTTCCGTAAAAGGCGATCGTCTTTGCCGTTGCTTGATTGCATGTCGGCACATAAGTTCCCGACAGCGGTCGGCATCGCGAAAGGTAACGCCCAGCATCCCGCAGACCTGCGTCGATCTGCATCCGCTGCCAGAAAATGCTGCCAAACTCCAGTATGGCCGCGGCAAAGAGCGTCACAAAGGGGACCGCGAGCAGCGTCTCGGCGAGCACCGCGCCTTCCTCCCGCCGCCAGAAGCCGAGGCACAGTCGATGCAGGATAAAATTGCGAAGCGCCATCATCTAACCAGCTCCGCTTCTTCCCGAAGGAATTCGTCCAGCGTGCCGCGTCCGCCCTTGCCGGTGATGTCGATCATCTCCAGGGAAAGGTATCGTTCGCCGGAATCCTTAATTGCCGGCTTGGTCAGAAACATGCGCGCGAAGGCGACCGCGCGCGTGGCCTTGTGGCCGTTCAGATGCCCGACCGAGGCTTCATAGCCACAATTGACGATGGCTGAGAAGATTTCGCGGCGATCACCATATTCAGCCGCGGTATAGTTCGAAAGGTCCGGGCCGGTATAGCACTGGCCGCCGGTTGTCGGTTTGCCGGTTTCGCCATTCGCCGAGGCATGGTTGATCAGAGACGGGTTGGCAAGCTCGTAACGATAAACATCGTAAGCGGAGGGTTGGCTTGGTGTTCCGGTCGCCTGCGGGGGATAACTGGAGTAGTTGCCGAGGACCGTGCTCACCGAGGGCGCAGCGGTGCCCTGCGCGACATTCCAATAGGTCGTGTAATTCCAATTGTTGCCGCTGCTGATCTTGCCGCCGGCAAGCGAGGTCATGCTTGCTCCGTAGCCGAGCGGCAAAGCCTTGGTCGCATCGCCGACAACGGATCCGACCATGACCGGAGCATAGGTATCGCAGCCCTTCTTTCCCTTGCCGCTGATTGACTGCGCGGAGCGCACGTTCTGCGCAGGTCGGTAACGATAATCTCCGTTCGCCTTGTTGAACGATGAGGAGTAGAAACCGAAGCGCGTATTGACCCCGTCCTCGACGGGCCCCGCCTTTGCGCCGGTCTCCGTATCGAGGTTGTCCTGTGTGTAGCATGTACCGGGATTGCCGGTGGCAAGAGCCTCCGCCAGCACGGACGCACCATTGCCCAAAGGGGTCCGCAGGAAGCCAAAATTGCCGGGACCGGGATTGGACGCCGCGGTGCTGTGAAGCTCGATTTGACGCCCGTAGAGATTTCCGGCCGCAAAATTGGTGTGCAACGCGGCAGCTGCAGTTTCGCTGGCGCTTTCACTCGTGTTCCCCACCGGCTCGAATGGATTGCAGATAAAGATCGGCGTCACGTCGCAGGCGCTGGCGTGGTATACCGCCACGGCATCGGCTGCAATGTTGATCGTATCGCGGTTGAAGCCAGCCGGCATCGGAAATATCGTCTGCATCGCCTGCGGCTTGGCGATGACCCAGGCATAAGACGCTTCGCTGGCCACGGTCGTTTCCATGGAAGACGGGATGGGCGTATCGTCATTGGCCGGGATGCTCTTCAGAAAAAGCACGGTAACCGTGCTTCCGGCATCATTGCCGGCGTCATAGCTCACGCTGATATACGAGCCAAGCGACATGCCGGTCCCGCCGCCGGAGAAAGCCGCGCTATTGGCGATTTTCTCGATCGCCGTCTGCGCCCTCGAAATGGCATCATCGCGGCCATCGAGTTCCCGGGCCCCCGCCAACGCCATCGCATCGACCGCGTTCTGGAGATCGGTATGCAGGTTGCTGCTGCGGCCGACATCGATGACCAGCAGCGAAAAGCCGAGAAGCATTGGCATGGCGATGAGCGTCAAGGCGATGACATAGCCACGATGATCATTCCAGAACCGTCTGACAACCCTGCTGAGCATTGGCGTCCCCCCATCACGGCGCTATCGCCGTGATGACCCCGTTTCGTGCATTTCCCCTGCGGCGCGCTGCGCCGTTCATGCCTTCCGCCAGCTACTGGCTGGCGATCGCACCGTTGGAGGCCCCATTCGCCCCCATGGCCGGCGACGGCTGAACAACGCCCAGCCCGCCGTTCTGATATTGAGTGACCACCCTGCGGATCACCTTGCCGTCGCTTGCGATTCGGGTTCGCTGGGCTTCCGGCGGGAATGGGTCCTCGATCTGGATGGCCTTGTTTGCTTCCACGGCGTTGCCGACCCCGAAGGTGATCGTGTCGCGATGGTTCATGTAGTCGGCGCAGCCGGAAGCGAGGCCGGCGACCGCAAAGACGAGAAGGACGCGCTTAGCGTTTTGTAGCAACGGCTTGGACTCCCTGGTTCAAGTCGAGACGGTGGCCATAAGGCCCGGTCACACCTACGCCATTTCGAAAACGTCGGAGCATGTCCTTGTCGACTTCCAGAACCCCGAGCGCGAAGAGCTCGACGTCGTTGGACGAACGCGTCTGATCGAGCGGACTGTAGAGGTCCTCACCCGGGCGGGCCGGGCGCACAATGTGAGGCGTGACGACGATGACGAGGTCGGATTCCTTCTTCTGGAAACTCGTCGAACGGAACAGAGCGCCGAGCACCGGTATCTGCCCGAGTCCCGGCAATTGCTGGATGTCTTTGGCATTGATCGACTGCAGCAGGCCCGCCAAGGCAAAGCTCTGGCCGTCGCGGAGCGCGACCGTGGTGCTGGCAGCGCGCGAGATGAATCCCGGATTGCCGTTGACGTTGATCGACGGATCAATCTCGGAAACCTCAGGCTCGATCTCCAGGTTGATGAGACCATCATCAAGAACCACCGGCTTGAAGGTCAGCCGCACACCGAATGGGCGATAGTCCGTCTCTGTGGCCACCGTCGTGCCGTTGTTCGTCGTCTTCAGGATCGGCACTTCACCGCCGGCATGAAAGCTGGCGGTAGAGCCACTCATGGCGATGAGGTTCGGCTGAGCCAGGCGGCGCACCAATCCCTTCTGCTCGAGGGCGTTGATCACAACGTCGATGTGGCCGCCGGAGATTTCCAACACCTTGGCGATCAGCTGGCCGAAGGGCAACGCACCCGTTGCCGCACCCTTGGGATCAAGGAGGGTACGGGCCAAGTTGCCGTTGTCATCAACGGTGATCCCCTGGCTGGCCGTTGCCTTGCCGATGCGATTGTTGTTGCCATAGCCGGACCAACCGATCCCGAGGTCACGACCCGTCTGGCGCGAGGCTTCGATGACACGGACCTCCAGCATCACCTGCTGGCTGTCACTGACGCGCAACTGGTTCAGCACTGGCTGGTCGGAATAGGATTGGGCGATTTCCATCACCCGCTGCAGTTCGATACCGTCACGGACGAAGCCTGTCAGGCGAATGCGATCGTTGGAGTTGATAACCCTGACCCGAGCCGAGGGCGCGGCAGAGCGAATGGCGGAAGCGACTTCGCTGAAATCGCTCGCAACGCGGATGTCGATGACCCCAAGCAGCGACTTGTCGTCGCCATAGACCGAAATATTGGTGGCGCCGGGCTTTTTGCCGCGGATGAACAGCGACTTGTCGGAAAGCGGCACCACGTCGATCATATCGGCGCTGCCGATGACAAGATCACCGAAGGGCTGGCCTGTATTGAGCGTCAGCGTCTCGTTCGGAGGCAAGGTCACATGCTGGACTGATTCGCCTAAAGTGATGGACTTCTCCTGTGCGTTGGCGCGGCCGGCAACTCCGGGGCCCAAACACACACAGGCCGAAAACACTGCCGCTAGTGCCGCAAGGCTTTTCGTCCTCGCGATTTTTCTCTTGCCGTTCGCCATGCCTGCTTTAGCCCCCTCATCCGGCTCGCCGCACCTGCGGCATTCCGCATCAACATCACTGGACCAGGCCGACTCGGTGCTCCTCGCGCTTCGTCGTGTTCCAGACTCCCACTGTCACCCACTTCGGCTCAACCGGCAACACCGGCTCAACCTTTTGTTCCACAATCTGCACTTGTTTTGCCGGTTCTGGCAACTGCTTTTCCAAATCCTTGCCCAGTTCTGTCGCCATCGCCCCGCCACCGAGGTCGGCGACAGTGATCGGCCGGGTCTGCTCGACTGAGGAAGAGGCAACATTGCGAAGCGCCAGCGAGAGCGTGCCGACACTGGAGCCGAGGGTCAGGCGCTGCGCCTCGTCGGTCGTGACCTCAAAGGTCACCGTTTTCACGACGGATGGCTCGTCCTTGCGCTCGTCTGCCGTCTGGTCCACCGCAAGGACCTTGACGCCTTGCAGCAGCACGTCGACGAAGGTCTGATCGTTGCCCGCCTGCCCGCGCACGACCCGCGTCAGAAGCACGTCGACGCGATCGGAAGGCCTAACGAAGCCGGCAACGCCGAGCACATCGTTGACGCGAATGGAAACGGCCTTCATGCCCTGATCCAGCGCCGCCGACAGAGTGGCGCGTTCGCCAGTACCGGTGATTTTCGAGGATAGAACCGGCTCGCCAGGGTCGATCGCCGCCATGGCATAGCGCGGCTGGGCATCATTGCCGACGACCATCTCGATGCTGACGAATGAGCCTGCGGGTGTTTCATTAGAGGGCCACGGAATGGCTCTGAGGTTTTCGGATCGGATCCGGTCACCGAAGCGCATCGGAGTGGCGGCGACAACAAGTGTCCTTTCCTCCGCCTTTACGCCGCTCATCGCCAGCAGCTTGGCCTTCTGATCGGAAAGATACGCGCGCATGCCGAAAACTGCGGCGGCGGCGAGTACAAATGCAATAACGAGGCTTAAAATTGTTGAAGAACGCATCGCGGTTACTCGCTACACTGGACGGAGCGCATCCATTCATTGATGCTAATTTAGAAGAGAGGGGTTAACAAAACCCCTCGCTTCTGCGAATGCCAGCTTCAGGCTGGGGCCGTCAGGTTGGTCGTAAACCAAGTTGCCCAGCCGTTCCATACGGTAGCGAGATTGGTGCCGGCCAGTGTCACCGCCCCGATCACGCCGCCAACCAGCAACGCAAGCAGAATAAGGTATTCGGTGAGTGCGACGCCATCTTCTTCCCGCGCGAAAGCGCGTACGCTATTTACAAATGCTTTCATCGAGAATTACCTCCCAGGTAAGTGGTGCGCCGTATTTCCCCCGGCACTAGTCGTCGAGACCGCCCCTTCGACTGGGAATATTAATATTCTGTTAATTCTAATTTAGTCAATTGTTTTATACGTGGGCGATATACATATATACTTTATGGTTAAATTGAAAAGTCATATTATTTGTATTCTAAAACAACCTAAGTCGCCGAAGCTGAGTGAAATTGAACGCGAAAGTAGACTATCATAGCCCAGGAAGGTTGGATTCAATGAGAGACATAGTCGTTTTTATTAATTCTATTTCAGTATTACTATTTCTCTACGCCGCCTGGACAGATTTCCGCACATGGAAGATCCCCAACG
The DNA here is from genome assembly GCF_030182485.1 of Rhizobium atlanticum. Lineage (NCBI taxonomy): Bacteria > Pseudomonadati > Pseudomonadota > Alphaproteobacteria > Hyphomicrobiales > Rhizobiaceae > Rhizobium > Rhizobium atlanticum. Next base: position 111,292 of record NZ_JAQJCJ010000017.1, on the reverse strand, counting down.
CAGTCGTGCTTGCGCTCGTGACACTTTATGCGCTGCGCGCGCTGGCCGTGATGCTTGGCTCCGAGGACGTCGGCGCAGCCCTGTTTGCTTCGAGCGGAATTGGTGGCGACCTAGGGGCTGGTCTGCTGATGTTCATGCTTGGGGTAGCGCTCTGGACGTTCCGGCTGTTTGGCGCAGGAGACGCCAAGCTTTTCCTGCCGATCGGTCTTTTTATCGGATGGCACGGAATGCTGCCGTTTGCGGTGCTGCTCTTCGCGCTCGGCATTTTGACGCTGCTGGCCCTGCGGCTGCCGGTGCCGCTGTCCGTCGCGCATCTCGCCTTTTTCATGCGCATTGAGGAAATTCGGGTGAGCCGGAAGATACCCTATGGCGTCATCATGGTTTTCGCGACGCTCCTGACCCTGGCTTTGCCAATGATCCGGCAGCACCTGCAGCTACGGTGACCTACCCTGAAAGGGCTCTGGTCGACCTGTTCTCCAACGCGGCGATCTCCTCGGAGACCTCGCTCAATCGCTGACGCAGGTCGCTGTCGGTGCCGTCATCGACCTCTTCCTCGCCAAAACAATAGCGTGCCTCGTGAAGCTCGAGCTTGGCTTCGAGCTCGGCGCGTCTGGCATATAGGCGCTTGAGATAGGCGTAGTTCATCTCCCGGTCTCCACATCGTCCCGGTGATGGAAAAACGGTGTGGAGGCGGTAAGGTTCCGGTCTATCAGGTGAAAGAAGCGATCGCTGCTCGGCAGGCCTTGGCGAAATGGCCGCAACAGCCGGCGGCGCCCATTGCCTGACGGCTGACGCGCGCGCCTTCGAGCAGCAGCGTCAGCGTATCGGCAAGAAGTTGAGGTTCGCGCGCACCGGCTGCCGAACAGAGCGCGGCCAAGCGATCACGCTGTTCGGCCTTGTGCCTCTCGATCATTTCATGGGCGGGATGCCCTTCTCCCTTGAGCTCGATGGCGGCGTTGGCGAGATCGCAGCCGGCGGGCTCGCCGTTCAGACACTGCGCCCGCATCTCCACCCAGGCGTCGAGCTGGGCGCGGGGATCGCCGGGATGAGCGGCCTCCAGATCGCGCCAAATGGCATCGGCCTTTTCGGAGGCACGCCGCAGCGTCTCGCAGACGAGTTCGTCCTTCGAGCCGAAATGCCGGTAGAGCGTCATCTTATTGGTCGAGGCGGCATCGGCGATGGCATCGACGCCGATGCCGCGGATGCCGCGCTCACGGAAAAGCTCCACGGCCGTCGAGACTATGCGCTCCCGCGGCGGGATGCGATCTTCTGAAACGGTTGCGGAGATTTCATTCGAAGTTTCTGATTTTTTTGCGGACGAAGTCCTTGACATCAATGTGACCGATCGGTAACAACAGCATTGTTACTTACCGGTAACACCACAGGCCGCGAAAGTCAACGCAGAGGGTTGGCGGCGGATGTGGAACACGGGCGACCGCCCACGAAAGGAGGACAAGCCATGAGACAGACCAGAGACGACCTGACAATATCCGAAGCCCTTCGCGACCCCCTGATCGCCATGGTGTTGCGCGCCGACGGCGTGAAGCTCGAAGACTTCAAGCAACTCCTGGAAGCGGCCGCCGGGAAACGCGAATCGCGCCCGACGCCGGTGGGCAAGATGATCGGAGCGCTTACGAGCCGCGCCAATCTGCCGGCTATTGCCTGCTTCGGCTGAAAAAGCCGCCTGAACACCGGGGGATCTCTCCCTGCCCCCGACAAGGGCTGTCGTCATAAAGAGGCGGCGGCCCTTGCTGCTTCATCGTAGTGGCCGGAAAGCGGCGGCGATCAACTTCTCCTTGCCCGCCCGCGCGCCTTTCACGAGGCCGCGCTTTTCGAACTTTCTCCGCTGCGACCAGGCCCTGCTCGCCGCCGGCGACGCCGTGATCGTCACGACGCCGACCGGCGGCGGCTACGGCAAGCCGTGACTGAAGCGCGCATCCTGCCAGATCGTGATTACGCGCTTCAGCTCCTTCTATCCGTGCATGCCTTCATCCCGGAACCGCCAATTCCGGGCGACATGCATTAAAGGATTGGCTTGCCGCCTGTAACCGCGATGGTCGTGCCGGAAACATAGCTCGACAAGGGATCGGCCAGCATGACATAGGCGGTGGCCAGTTCGGCCGGCTGACCCGGCCGTTTCATCGGTACCTGCTTACCGAAATTGCTGACGCTGTCTTCGGGCAGCGTCGAAGGAATGAGCGGCGTCCAGATCGGGCCCGGCGCCACGGCATTGGCGCGAATGCCCTTGTCGGCCAGAAGCTGGGCCAGGCCGGCGGTGAAATTCTGGATCGCGCCCTTGGTCGTGGCATAGGCCAGCAGCGTCGGGTTCGGATTGTCCGAATTGATCGAAGCCGTGTTGATGATGGCGCTGCCGGGCTTCATATGGGCGACGGCCGCCTTGGTCAGGTAGAACATCGCATGGATATTGACCTTGAAGGTCAGTTCCCACTCCTCGTCGCTGATCTCGTCGATACTCTTGAAGCTTGCCTGATGCGCGGCATTGTTGACGAGAATATCGATACCGCCAAGCTCCTTGACCGCGGTTTCGACAATTTGCCGGCAATGGGCGGGATCCTGAATATCGCCGCTGACGAGCACGGCCTTGCGGCCGGCCTGTTCGACGAGCCGCTTCGTCTCGTCGGCATCCTCGTCCTCGTCGAGATAGGAGATTACCAAGTCTGCGCCTTCCCGGGCATAGGCAATTGCCACTGCCCGGCCAATGCCGCTATCGCCGCCGGTAATGATCGCCCGCTTGCCCTTCAGCCGTTCGGATCCGCGATAGGTTTTTTCGCCATGGTCGGGAACCGGGTCCATCTGGGCGGTGAAACCCGGCATGGGCTGTTTCTGGGATGGGAAAGGGGGTGTTGGATAATGCGTCATTATAGCCTCCTGAGTTGAGGGACAAACTCAGGCTGCGGCTGGTTGTTCCAACGGCATTGCAGCCACATCGCTTTCCGAATAAAATGACCAGAAAATTGGTCACGGGGACAATATGATGGCACGTGTCAACCTGGCGGAAGCAAAAGCCCACCTGAGCGAGTTGCTCAATAGGGTGGAGGCCGGCGAAACGATCGAGATATTGCGGCATGGCAAGCCGGTGGCGCAGCTCGTGCCGGTGAAGACGCCGAAACAACCGATCGATGTCGAACGGCTGAAAGCATTGACGGCCTCGATGAAGCCACCGGCCGAGCCGGTCGATTCCGCGACCTTCATTCGCGATCTGCGCGATACCAATCGTTATTGATGCTTTACATCGACACACCAGTCCTCGTCGCCGCATGGACGGTCGAAACCCGCACGGACGACGTGCAGCAATGGCTGGCGGAGCGTCGATCCGACGAGATCGCCGTCAGCAGCTGGACGATAACCGAATTTTCAAGCGCTGTCGGAGTCAAGGCGAGAAACGGACAGATCGATCCGGCCGATCGCAGCAAAGCTTTGGCGCTGTTCAAGGAACTATGTTCGACGACCTTCGAATGCCTGCCGATATCGCGGGCGCACTTCATCGAAGCGGCGCGAATAATCGAACAGTTCAATATCGGTCTTCGTGCCGGTGATGCGCTGCATCTCGCCGTCGCAATCGATAGCGACGCCACGCTCGTCACGCTGGACAAGGGGCTGGCAAAAGCCTGCAGCCTCATCGGAGCGCGTCACCGCTTGTTATGAGGTCGGCGGTATCGGCGGATGCGGAAACCACGCACTCTCCCGGCTCCACCGCCGCCACATTCGCACCGACGATCAACCTACAAAATGTTGCAATTTGCCACAGCGACCGCTGTACCATAGTAATGTAATATGGTCGCAGTGTTCATGAGGTGCATGAAATTGGACGGAAAGACATCGCCCGCAGTTTACTCCGAAGATGAGAGCCTTGCCGGCGAAGCCGGCGGCAAGAGCGCGCGCCGCGCCCGCGTCAGCGGCATCGACCGCGCTCTTCAGGTGATCGATCATCTCTATGAAACAGGATCGCCGGCCGGCGTCTATGCCATCGCCAAGGCGGTAAAGGCGCCGCTATCGACCGTCTACGTCATCGTCGACGACCTCGTCGAAAAGAATATGCTCACGCGCCAGGCGGATGGCTCGGTCTGGCTCGGCGCCCGGCTTTATCATTACGGGCTTGCCTATGCCCGGTCGCTGGATTTCATGAGTATCGCCACTCACGAAATGCACGATCTCTGTCGCCAGGCCGGCGAAACCGTGCAGGTCTGCGGCCGTGACGGCGATTACATGCTGGTGCTTGCCATGGCCGACGGCCCAAGCCACTTCCAGGTGGCGTCGCGCGTCGGTACCCGGGTGCCGCTCAACTGGACGGCGTCGGGCCGCCTGCTCGTCGGCCACCTGCCCGAAGAGGAACGCATCGAGCTTTTCAAACGCTGCGCCCGCTCGTCGCCGACCGGCCGCGCCGAGATTGATCCGCGCACCCTATCGGAAGCGGCCGGCAAGGCCTTCGAGTCGCGCCTGTCGATCCAGGCCGGCGAATCCGATTATGCGGTCGCCTGCATCGCCTCGCCGATCTGCGATCGCGAGGGCCAGTGCGTTGCCACCATTTCGATCGTGCTGCCGGAGCAGAAGGCCTTTTCCGACGAGAACCATTATACGGCGCATGTGCGCAATTCTGCGGAGCGGATCGAAAAACTGATGGGTTGGCGCAACCGCTGACGCGACACGATCCTCGAAGGATTGTCCTCTGACTCGCATTGCATCTATGTTGACGTCACTGACAGCATTTGGGGTCTGAATATGGCCGTTCTGACAGTTCGAAACATGCGCGATGACGTGCATCGCGCATTGCGTGTCCGGGCGGCGATGCATGGCCGCAGCACCGAGGCGGAAGTGCCCGAAATCCTGGAAAATGCCGTAAAGCCCGAGCAGCGCATTCGCATGGGAGACGCTTTGGCTGAACTCGGCCGGCAATTGGCGCTGACCAATGATGATCTCGAGGTGCTTGATCAGCTGCGCGAAAGGGCGGCGGCGGAGCCCTTGAGGTTTGAATGATCGTACGAATGTGCTTTCCGAGATGATGAAACCGACGCCCAGTTTGGCTGTGCGCGCGTGGCTCAACGAGCAAGCCGCGGAAACGCTGTATTTGTCGAGTGTTACCTTGGCCGAATTGATGTTCGGCATCGGCGCCTTACCGGACGATCGACGCAAAGCGGCCCTGACCGAGATGTTTGGCGGCTTACTAGCACTCTTTGGGGATCGGGTATTGCCATTCGACGTCGGAGCGGCCCGGCATTATGCCGACCTTGCCGTCAGAGCTAGAACGAACGGAAGGCTTCCCGACGCCGGCCGGATATATCGCCGCCATCGCCGCTTCGAAGGGCTTTGTTGTCGCGACACGCGATATAAGCCCCTTCGAGGCGGCGGGACTGACTGTCGTAAATCCCTGGAACCATCGATCATCTGAGGCCTCTCGGGAGAATTTATGATCGAACCCCGCCTCGCGGCGGATTCTACCTGTAGGAATAGCCGTGGCTGTGGCGCACCAGCCTGCGCGCCCGCGGCACGTAGCGGCTGGCGGCGACGGCCTCGGCACCCATCACCGCATAGCGTGGCTCGAACAGCTTGTTGAGGACCGAGACATCACCATTCGAATCCGTCGCCTCGAGTTCGGACTCGACGAGGTCGAAAACGGTGAATTCGGCTTGCGCGCCAACCGCAAGCCGGTTCTCCATCGACAGCTTGATGACCGAGGCCGGCGCATGGGTGACTGCTTCCACGACCTTGTCGAAGGGCATGCCGACGCTCAGCAGCTTCGACATCGTCGTCGCCAGGTCCCAGACCGGAAAGTTCATCGAATGGCCGTGCAGGTCGGTCGAGATCGAGAACGGCAGAAGCCCGCGCGCGATCGCCGCTTCGGCGACCTTGAAGGAGAAGGAGGCGCCGCCATGGCCGATGTCGAGGCGGATGCCTTCGGAGGCGCAGCGCTCGGCGAGATTGAAAAGATCCTCGTCCTCCATGATGCTCGAACCGGCCTTCCCGTTGAAGCAATGGGTGACGACGTCACCGGGGCCGAGAATTTCAAGCACTTCGTCATAAAGCGCCGGCGGCTCGCCGACATGGACCATCATCGGCACTTTCAGGATCTTGGCGATCTTCTTGCCGAGCTTGACGGGAGTGACACCCCAGGAGCCGGTGATAACGTGGCTGGCGCGCACCTTGATGCCGACGATGTGCTCGCTGTTTTCAGCGTAGACTTGGAGAATGCGGTCGAGATCGATATCTCTGATATCCCTGAGCTCGGCGACGCGGTTGCAGGCGACGAGACCGATCGAGCCCAGGTTCAGGAAGGCCTTGATGCGCTCGCGCGAGGGCTCGATGATATACTCGCGGAAGCCATGGAAATTCGCCTCGCCGGCCGAACCGGCGTCGACCAGGGTGGTGACGCCGCGCTCGAGACCGCATTCGGACGGGCGGATGGAGATGTCGGTGCCGCCGTGCCAGATGTGGACGTGCAGATCGATCCAGCCCGGCGAAATGAAAGCCCCCTTGCCGTCGATCAGTGTCGCATCCTCAGCGGCTGGAAGCGATGGACCGATCCGGGCGATGCGGCCGTCGGCATTAACGAGAATGTCGATCACCCCCTCGGATGCGCCCGCACCGAAAGCCGTCGGCCTGACATTGGTGAGGAGAAGCGGCTTTTTCGCCTGGTCGCCCGACATGATCATATTTCAAATTCCATAGTTATGGTACATGAAGCCTTATAATAGAATAAAGTCGAAGAGACTGCTGTCAAGAGAATGAAGCGCAGTAACCGCACGGGAACGGCGGCAGCGCGCTCGTTCTCAACCGCCCTCCCCGTCCAGGAGCGGCAGATTTTTCCAGCGATTTCAATCCCGCAGGATTGAATAATCAAGCCGTTCAAGGTGGTCGGGGTCGGCGATGGCTTCGATTGCCGCAATCCTCTTGTCGGCGATAGTAAACGCCACCACGACGCGGATCTGACCCGCGATGCGCACGACGAAGCCAAGCTCGCCGTCGACGATGGCGATCTCTGCCGCCTGCGCCCGGCCCTTGAACAACTCTGCCACTTCGGATGCGCCGCGCCTTTCGCCAAAGGCGCCGAAACGCGCCGCCGTCGCGTCGAGCCGGAAAACAACATCTGGGGCGAGCACCGCAATCAGCGCCTGCAGATCGCCGCTCCGCGAAGCCGCCAGAAAGGCCTCGGCAATCGTTCGCTTGCGGCCAAGATCGACATCCGGCGTCTCGTCCATGCCCTGCACCCGACGGCGGGCACGGCTCGCGAGCTGACGGGCGGCGGCGGATGACCGGCCGATAATCGGCGCAATTTCGTCGAAGGAAAGATCGAACATGTCGTGCAGCACGAAGGCAACTCGTTCGGCAGGCGCCAGCGTCTGCAACACGACGAGCACCGCCACGCCCACCGAATCGGCGAAGGCGGCGTCGCGTTCCGGATCCTTGGCCGGATCGGCGATCGCTGCATGGACCGATGTCTCCAGCCGCTCCTCGCGCCGGGTCTTGCGGGCACGCAGCATATCGAGGCAGATGCGCGCCACCACCGTCGTCAGCCAGCCGGCGAGATTGCCGACGTCAGTCCTATCCGCGCGGGTGAGCCGCAGCCAGGCCTCCTGAACCGCGTCTTCGGCCTCGCTGCGCGACCCCAGCATGCGATAGGCGGCCGCCTTCAGATGCGCCCGGTTGGCTTCGAATTGATCGGCCAGCCAGTTATTCTCGTTCATCCGTCACATTCCTTCGCTGCGTTCCGTCACATCAATGACGAATGAAACCGGGCCGGTGTGACAGCGCCGGCGGATCGTCGCACCCTAAACCATCAAGGAGACCTATCATGCAGGAGAGAATGGGAAATCCCGCCCTCGTGCTTCCAGAAGCCATGCAGGCGCTCAATGCGCTCAGCAAGGTGCCGACCGAAACAGGCCTTTCGCCAAGGCTGCTCGAACTTGTCAATCTGCGCGCCAGCCAGATCAACGGCTGCAGCGTCTGCATCGATGGTCATTGGCGCATTGCCCGCAAACACGGCGAAACGGATGAGCGGCTCTTTGCCGTCGCCGGCTGGCGCGACGCTCCCTATTATAGCGAGGCTGAACGCGCCGCTCTCGCCTTGACCGAGGCGGTGACCCGCACCAGCGACCGCGCCGACCCGGTGCCTGACGAGATCTGGGACGAGGCGACCCGGCATTATGACGGCCGCAGCCTTGCGGCTCTCGTCATCGCCATCGCCAACATCAATGTCTGGAATCGGCTGAACATCGCAACCCGTCAGATCGCCGGCGCCTGGAAACCCTGAGCGATTGCCGGCAGCGTTTCACCCCACGTTGCCGGCGACCACACTTTTATTCAGCCCGGCAGCTCAGATGATGCCGCCGCCGCCGGCAACCGAGGCCGGACGTTCGGCCGCCACCTTTTTGCGGTAGCCGCTGACGCGGTAGGCGGCAATCGGATCGATCGCGCCGCCGGCCCGGCGGCGGGCCTCGGCGAGGATCGGCTCGACATCGGCGCGGTAGGCGCGCTTCAGTGTTTCCGAGGCCATCAGCGCATCATTGTCCTGCTGATAGCCCTCGAGCGCCTTGCGGTCGACGATGAGCGCCTGCGCATAGGCGCGGCGGATTTCGTTGGCGCTGTTGATCAGGCTTTCGATCGGGTCGGTGACATTGTGCGACTGGTCGATCATATGGGCCGGGTTGAAATCGTTGACGCCGCGCTGTTCGGCATCCACCAGCTCGTTGAACACCAGGAACAGCCGGTAGGGATCGATGACGCCGGCGTCGAGATCATCGTCGCCATATTTCGAATCGTTGAAGTGGAAACCGCCGAGTTTGCCGAACTGGATCAGCCGGGCGACGATCATCTCGATATTGGTGTTGGGCGCATGGTGGCCGAGATCGACGAGGCACTGGGCTTTCGGGCCGAGGATCTGGGCGATCAGATAATTGGTGCCCCAGTCCTGAACGATCGTCGAATAGAAGGCCGGCTCGTACATCTTGTGCTCGGAGAAAAGCTTCCAGTCGTCGGGCAGCGCCTTGTAAATGTCAGTCATCGAGGCGAGGTAACGCTCGAATGCCTTGGTGAAATTGCTCTGGCCGGGGAAGTTCGACCCATCGCCGATCCAGACGGTCAGTGCCTTGGAGCCGATCGCTTTGCCGATCTCGATGCATTCGAGATTGTGCTCGACCGCCTGGGCGCGCGTCGCCGCATCGGTATGGCTGAGCGAGCCGTATTTGTAGGAGTGGGCCTGGCCCGGCGCATCGGAAAAGGTGTTCGAGTTCATCGCGTCGAAACCAAGGCCGAGCGCATCGCCCTTGGCCTTCAACTCCCGTGCATCCGCCTTGTCCCAGGGAATATGCAGCGACACATTCGGCGTTGCCTGGGTCAACTGGTTGATGACGGCGCAATCGTCGAGCTTGTCGAAGATGCCGCGCGGCTCGCCGGCGCCGGGGAAGCGGGCGAAACGCGTGCCGCCGGTGCCCACGCCCCAGGAAGGAACGGCGACGGAAAATTCGCTGACCTTGCTTGTCACCGCCTCGATATCGACGTCGCGCCGATCAAGCGTCGCACCCAACGCCTCATAGTCGGCTTTCAGCGCCGCCGCCCGCTTGTCATTTTCACTCGCGATCAGATCTTGTGCGATCCTGAATTCAGCCATTGTTTCCTCCCACGTCGCGAACCACAGAACGTGGTTTGCGTTCTAAAGCTTACATGTCTTCAAAACTCAGGAGCTACGATGGACGTTATCCGCATTCTTCTTGCGATCATCCTGCCGCCCCTCGGCGTATTTCTGCAGGTCGGGATCGGCCTGCATTTCTGGCTCAACATATTGCTGACGCTTTGCGGCTATGTGCCGGGGATCATCCACGCAATATGGGTGATCGTCCGGAAGTAGCTCTGCCCGTTTGCTTGCGCAATTCCGGACGCAAAACCGCTGCACACTTTTGCCGGAATTGCTCTAGCGCGTAAAACTCTGCACGTTGCCGGCGTCGACGTTGATGATGTTGCCGGTCGATTTCGCCGATAGATCTGACGCCAGGAAGTAGACCGCCTCGGCGATATCTTCCGGGAAGACATTGAGCTTCAGCATCGACCGCTTGCGGTAATGTTCCTCCAGCTCGTCGACCTCGATCTTCGAGGAGGCCGCACGCTGTTCACGCCACTCGCCGCTCCAGATCTTCGAGCCACGCAGGACGGCATCGGGATTGACGGTGTTGACGCGGATGCCGGCATCGGCGCCTTCCAGCGCCAGGCAGCGGGCAAGATGGATTTCAGCCGCCTTCGCCGTGCAATAGGCGGACGCATTCGGCGAAGCGGCAAGACCATTCTTCGATGCAATGAAAACGATATTGCCGCCGAGCGCCTGACGGCGGAACAGGCGGAAGGCCTCACGCGAGACGAGGAAATAACCGGTCGCCAGAATGTCGATATTGCGGTTCCACGTCGACAGTTCCGTCGTTTCAATCGGCGCCGACGAGGCGATACCGGCATTCGAAACGAGGATGTCGATGCCGCCGAATTCGACGCAGGATTCGGCGAAGGACGCGATAACGGCATCTTCCTTGGTGACGTCGAGCTTCGCCGTGCGCACGGCGTCCGCGCCATACTTCTTCACGAACTCGGCTTCAGTCGATTCAAGTGCTGCCTGATCGATATCGGCGAGCACCACACAGGCACCCTCGCCGACGAGGCGCGCCGCCGTCGCCCGGCCGATGCCGCCGGCGCCGCCGGTGACGAAGGCGACCTTGCCGGCAAGGCTCTTCGGCTTCGGCATGCGCTGCAGCTTGGCCTCTTCGAGTAGCCAATATTCGATGTCAAAGGCTTCCTGCTCCGGCAGTCCCTGATATTCCGAGACCGTCGAGGCGCCGCGCATGACGTTGATGGCGTTGACGTAGAATTCGCTGGCAACGCGAGCCGTCGCCTTGTCGCGGGCGAAGGACAACATGCCGACACCCGGCACCAGGAAGATGACGGGATTGGCGTCGCGCATGGCGGGCGAATTGTCATGTTTGCAGTCGTTGTAATAGCGGGCGTAGTCGGCGCGGTAATCCTCCAGCGCCTTGTCGAGACCCGCGACGATCGCGTCGACATCCGGTTTGGCCGGGTCGAAATCGATGATCAGCGGCCGAATCTTGGTGCGCAGGAAATGATCGGGGCAGCTGGTGCCGAGCGCGCCGAGCGGCCGCAGGTCGCGGGAGTTGACGAATTCGAGCACGGCGTCCTGATCGTCGAAATGGCCGAGCTTGCGCTCCTGCTTGCCGATGCGACCGCGAATTTCGGGCATTAGGCGAGCGGCGATAGCCCGGCGTTCGGCAACCGGCAGACTCTGCACGACCGCGCCGCCGAAGATCGTCTTGCCCTCGGTCTGAGCGGCGAACCATTCGATCGCCTTGTTGATGATATCGAGCGTCAGCTCGTAGCAGGCCTTGGCTTCGTTGGCCCAGGTGAAGAGACCATGGCTTTCGAGTATGACGCCCTTGGCGTTCGGGTTCGCCTTGACGAAGGCTTCGAGATCGAGGCCGAGCTGGAAGCCCGGACGGCGCCAGGGCAGCCAGCCGATCTCGTCGCCGAAGATCTGCTGCGTCAGCTCGCGCGAGTTTTTCGAGGCGGCGATCGCAATGATCGCATCGGGATGCATGTGATCGACATGGGTGAAAGGCACGAAGCCGTGCAGCGGCGTATCAATCGATGCGGCGCGAGCATTCAGGTTGAAGGTGCAATGCGGCAGGAAGCCGACCATGCGGTCTTCATCCTCGACACCTTTGTAGATTCCCTTCAGCGATTCCAGCTTGTGCTGGTAGAGTGTGGCGAAGCCGTCGAGCTTGATAGTGCCGACATCGCCGCCCGAGCCCTTGACCCAGAGAACCTTGACCTTCTCGCCGGTCAGCGGATCGGTCTCCATGACCTTGGCCGAGGTATTGCCGCCACCGTAATTGGTGATGCGCTTGTCGGCGCCGAGCAGATTTGAGCGATAGAGAAGCTTGCCGGGTTCGTCGAGGCCTGCCGCGTAACCCTCGTCCCACCGGTTTTCCAGAAGCCGGACGTTCGCCGCCATGTCATCCTCCCATATGAAATCATTATCGGGACGCGATAGTTCGCGCCCCTTTTCGCTGACCGGTATCGCTCATGAAAATGGGGTTTGTCAATCGAAAACGATCAAATTCGATTATTGTGCAGCGCAATATGAAAATTTATGATCGTTTATGATTGACAGCTTTTAACGGATACGAAATAAATACGACACGAGGAGGAGCCCAATGCACGAACGCGAACGTCATCGCATCATCTTGAGCGCCGTTCAGGAAAAATCCGTCGTCACGATCCAGGACATTTCCGAATTGACGGAAGCTTCTGAAGCGACAATCCGGCGCGACATTGCGGCTCTTCATGTGCAGGGCAAGATCCGTCGTGTCCGCGGCGGAGCGGAGGCGGTGCATCCGCCGCAGCTCGGCAATCTCGCCGGCCGCCCCTTCCGGGTTTCAGAATCGGTCAACATCGATAAAAAACGCGCAATTGCACGCGCCGCGGTCGATCTCTGCGAGGCTGGCGACGCCATCATTATCAATGGCGGCACCACAACCTTCCAGATGGTGCATTACATGGCCGGCCATCGCATGCAGGTGATGACCAACTCTTTTGCCATCGCCGAACATCTGGTGAAGCATTCCAAGAACACGGTGACGGTGCCGGGCGGCGCGATCTATCGTGAACAGAGCCTCATCCTGTCGCCTTTCGACAATGACGCGATCCGCAATTTTTATGCGCGGCGCATGTTCATCGGCGCGCAGGGCGTCGGCCCGCTCGGCATCATGGAGGCGGACGCCCTCATCATCCAGAGCGAGCAGAAGCTGATGCACCAGGCCGACGAACTCGTCGTCATGGTGGATTCAAGCAAATTCAATCGCCGGTCGAGCCTCATTCTCTGCGCGCTCGACCGCGTTTCTGTGGTCATCACCGATGACGGTATTGCCGATGAGGCGGCTCGCATGGTCGAGAATGCCGGCGTTCGGCTCGTCGTCGCCAGCCCGGTGACCCAGCTTGTGAAGGAGGATTCCTCGTCGGTCGCATGAGGCGCCGCCGAGGTGTGGAAGTCTAATCTTAATGGGAGGAAAGTGACATGAAATTCGCAAAGACACTGGCGCTCGGCGTAGCGCTCGCAGTCGCCATGATGGCCGGCACCGCCAGCGCCAAGGACATCAAGATCGGCCTCGTCGTCAAGTCGCTCGGCAACGGCTTCTTCGACGCCGCCAACAAGGGCGCGCAGGAAGCAGCCAAGGAACTCGGCGGCGTGGAGGTAATCTACACCGGCCCGACCTCGACGACGGCCGAGGGTCAGATCGAAGTCATCAACTCGCTGATCGCTCAGGGCGTTGACGCCATCGCCGTGTCGGCCAACGATCCGGACGCGCTCGTTCCGGCGCTGAAGAAGGCTACCCAGCGCGGCATCAAGGTCATTTCCTGGGATTCCGGTGTTGCACCCGAAGGCCGCATCCTGCAGCTGAACCCGTCGTCCAACGAGCTGATCGGCAAGATGTGCCTGACGCTCGCTAAGGATCATCTGGAAGGCGGCAAGGGCGACTTCGCCATCCTGTCGGCGACGACCACCTCGACCAATCAGAATATCTGGATCGACCAGATGAAGAAGCAGCTCAAGGATTTCCCGGGCCTCAACCTCGTCACCACGGTTTACGGCGACGACCTCTCGGACAAGTCCTATCGTGAAGCCGAAGGCCTGCTGAAGTCGTACCCGAACGTCAAGGTCATCGTCGCTCCGACGACGGTCGGCGTTCTCGCTGCTTCCAAGGTCGTCGAAGACAAGGGCCTTGTCGGCAAGGTCTACGTCACCGGTCTCGGCCTGCCGTCCGAAATGGCCGGCGCCATCAAGTCGGGCGCCACGAAGGAATTCGCCATCTGGAACCCGATCGACCTCGGCTACTCCGCCACCCAGATCGCCTATCGCCTCGTCAAGGGTGAAACCGACGGCAAGCCGGGCAGCGAAATCGAAGCCGGCCGCATGGGCAAGATCAAGGTTGGCGACAACGGCGAAGCCGCCATGGCCGATCCCTTCGTCTATAATGCCTCGAACATCGACCAGTTCTCCAAGGTCTTCTGATCCGAAGCAGCCGTATAAAGCCCGGCGGCCTGATAGCCGCCGGGATTTCTCATTCGACACTGGTAGAAGCTGATGAACGCTGCCTTTCAACAACCCGCCACGGACAGCAAAACCGGCGAAGCGCCCGCCATTCTGGAAATGTGCGGCATCTCCCAGATCTTTCCCGGGGTGAAGGCGCTCGACAATGTCAGCATTGCGCTCCATCCCGGTACGGTGACGGCGCTGATCGGCGAAAACGGCGCCGGCAAATCGACGCTCGTGAAGATCCTGACCGGCATCTACAGGCCGAACGAAGGCGAGATTCTCGTCGATGGCCAGCCGACGAGCTTCGCCAGCGCCCAGGCCGCGATCGACGCCGGAGTCACCGCCATCCATCAGGAAACCGTGCTGTTCGACGAGCTGACGGTTGCCGAAAACATCTTCCTCGGCCATGCGCCGCGCACGCGCTTTCGCACCATCGACTGGCAGGTGATGAACAGCCGCTCGAAGACGCTGCTGACCGCACTTGAAAGCAATATCGACCCGACGATCCGGCTGAAGGACCTCTCGATCGCGCAGCGCCACCTGGTAGCGATTGCCCGCGCTTTGTCGATCGAGGCCCGCATCGTCATCATGGACGAGCCGACGGCCGCCCTTTCGCGCAAGGAGATCGACGATCTCTTCCGCATCATCAAGGGCCTGAAGGAGCAGGGCAAGGCGATCCTGTTCATCAGCCATAAGTTCGACGAGCTTTACGAAATCGCCGACGATTTCGTTGTCTTCCGCGACGGCCGCGCCGTCGGCCAGGGGCGGCTGAAGGAAACGCCGCAGGACGAAATTGTCCGCATGATGGTCGGCCGCGACGTCGAAAACGTTTTTCCGAAGATCGAGGTTGCCATCGGCGGCCCGGTGCTCGAAGTCGAAAAATACAGTCACCGCACCGAGTTCCGCGACATTTCGCTGACGCTTCGCAAGGGCGAGATCCTCGGCATTTACGGCCTGATCGGCGCCGGCCGCTCGGAATTGGCGCAATCGCTCTTCGGCATCACCAAGCCGCTATCGGGGCGGCTGACGCTCGAGGGCCGGGAAATTTCGATCCATTCGCCGCATGATGCCATCAAGGCCGGCATCGTCTATGTGCCGGAGGAGCGCGGCCGCCACGGCCTGGCGCTACCGATGCCGATCTACCAGAACATGACGCTGCCGTCGCTGACACGGACCTCGCGCAAAGGTTTCCTGCAGGCGGCGGAAGAACTCGCGCTCGCCCGCAAATATGCCGAGCGGCTGGATCTGCGCGCCGCAGCCCTCTCCGTCCCGGTCGGCACCCTGTCGGGCGGCAATCAGCAGAAGGTCGTCATCGGCAAGTGGCTCGCCACGATGCCCAAGGTCATCATCCTCGACGAGCCGACGAAGGGCATCGACATCGGCTCGAAGGCCGCCGTCCACGGCTTCATCAGCGAGCTTGCCGCAGAGGGCCTCTCGATCATCATGATCTCGTCCGAACTGCCCGAAATCATCGGCATGTCGGACCGGGTGCTTGTCATGAAGGAAGGCCTGTCCGCCGGGCTCTTCGAGCGCGATCAGCTTTCGCCGGAAGCGCTGGTGCGCGCGGCGACCGGAAATGCATGAGGTGATGAGCATGGCCAAACTGATCAAAAAACGCGAAAATCTGCTCTTTGCCATCATCGTGGTAATGATTGCCGCCTTCTCGACGCGGGCCGCCGATTTCGCCACACCGGACAATCTCGCCGGCATCTTCAACGACACCGCGATCCTCATCATCCTGGCGCTTGCCCAGATGACGGTCATCCTGACGAAATCGATCGATCTCTCGGTTGCCGCCAATCTCGCCTTCACCGGCATGGCAATCGCGATGATGAACGCGGCCTTTCCGGGCCTGCCGCTGATCGTGCTGATCCTTGCGGCGGTGGTGATCGGCGCGGCCCTAGGCACTATCAACGGCTTCCTCGTCTGGCGCCTCGAAATCCCGCCGATCGTCGTCACCCTCGGCACCCTCACCATCTATCGCGGCATGGCCTTCGTGCTGTCGGGCGGCGCCTGGGTGAACGCACACCAGATGACGCCAACCTTCCTCGCCGTTCCCCGCACGCCGATCCTCGGCCTGCCGATGCTGAGCTGGGTTGCGATCGTCATCGTCGCGCTGATGTATATGCTGCTGCGCTACAGCCAATTCGGCCGCGCGGCCTATGCGACCGGCGGCAATCCAACAGCGGCCGTCTATGCCGGCATCGAAACCGGCCGGACGAAGTTCCTGGCTTTCGTGTTGTCAGGCGCGCTTGCCGGCCTCTCCAGCTATCTCTGGGTGTCGCGTTACGCGGTCGCCTATGTCGATATCGCCAACGGCTTCGAACTCGACAGCGTCGCGGCCTGCGTCATCGGCGGCATTTCGATTGCTGGCGGCGTCGGCTCGGTCGCCGGCACGGTGCTCGGCGCACTCTTCCTCGGCGTCATCAAGAACGCCCTGCCGGTCATCGGCATTTCGCCCTTCACGCAGATGGCGATCTCCGGCACCGTCATCATTCTCGCCGTCGCCTTCAACGCCCGGCGTGAGCGCAACCGGGGCCGCATCATCCTGCGCGACCGCGCCGCAGCCGAAATCAGAACGGAGGCCGCAGCATGAGCACCCTGTCCACCCACGAAAAGCGCGTCATCCCCGACCGCCTCGGCACGCCCTTCCGCCGCATCGTCGCAAGCTGGGAAGTGCTGCTCTTTGGCGTCGCCGTCCTGATCTTCATCTTCAATTCCCTGGCCTCGCCCTATTTCCTCGATGCCTGGAACCTGTCGGACGCCACATTCAACTTCACCGAAAAGGCAATGATCGCCTTCGCCATGGCGCTGCTCGTCATCTCGGGCGAGATCGACCTCTCGGTGGCCGCGATCATCGCGCTCGCCTCGACGGCGATGGGCGCGGCAGCACAGGCCGGCATCGGCACGCCGGGCCTGGTGCTGATCGGCATCGGCACCGGCCTTGCCTGCGGCATCTTCAACGGCGTGCTCGTTTCGGTGCTGAAGCTGCCGTCGATCGTCGTCACCATCGGCACGATGAGCCTGTTCCGCGGCATTTCCTATATCGTGCTCGGCGACCAGGCCTATGGCAAGTATCCGGCCGACTTCGCCTATTTCGGCCAGGGTTATGTCGTCTGGGTGTTCTCGTTCGAATTCGTGCTATTCATCGTGCTGGCGATTCTCTTCGCCATCCTGCTGCACGCGACGAATTTCGGCCGGCAGGTCTATGCGATCGGCAACAACGATTTCGCCGCCCGCTTCTCCGGCATTCCGGTCGAACGCGTCAAATTCATTCTTTTCCTGCTGACCGGCATCATGAGCGGCATTGCTGCCGTTTGCCTGACCTCGCGCCTCGGCTCGACCCGGCCGTCGATCGCCCAGGGCTGGGAACTCGAAGTCGTCACCATGGTCGTTCTCGGCGGCATCTCGATCCTCGGCGGCTCCGGCACGATCGGCGGCGTCGTCATCGCCGCCTTCGTAATGGGCCTCGTCACCTTCGGCCTCGGCCTCTTGAACGTGCCCGGCATCGTCATGTCGATTTTCATCGGCCTGCTTCTGATCATCACCATCGCCATCCCGATCCTCGCCCGCCGCATCAAGCTCATGAGCTCCCGATGACCCTGGAAAAACACGCCTTCAAGATGCAGCTCAATCCCGGAATGGAAGCCGAATACCGCAAGCGGCATGACGAGATCTGGCCGGAACTGGTCGATCTCCTGCATCAGTCGGGCGCCAGCGACTATTCCATCCATCTCGACCGCGAGACCAATATGCTGTTCGGCGTTCTCACGCGGCCAACCGATCACACGATGGCGAGCTTGCCGGACCATCCTGTCATGAAGAAATGGTGGGCTCATATGGCCGATATCATGGCGACCAATCCGGATAATTCGCCCGTTCAAAGCGACCTCGTCACCCTCTTCCATATGCCATGACCGCCAGCTCCTACCGCCGCATCGCCGTCCTCGACATCGGCAAGACCAATGCCAAGGTCGTCGTGCTCGACAGCGCGACCGGTGCCGAAATTGCCGTCCTGAAGCGGCCGAACATTGCGATCAAGAAAGGTCCCTACCCGCATTACGACATAGAGGCGCTCTGGGCCTTCGCTCTCGATGCGCTGAAGAGCCTGGCGCGGGAACCGGGTTTCGATGCCATTTCGATTACCACCCACGGCGCCGCAGCCGCACTGCTCGACCGCAATGGCGCGCTCGCCATGCCTGTGATCGATTACGAACACGAATATCCTGAGGCGATCCGCGATTCCTATACCGCTTTGCGTCCCTCCTTCGCCGAAACCTTCTCGCCGCGCCTGGCGATGGGCCTCAATGTCGGCGCGCAGCTGCACTACCAGAAGAGCGCCTTTCCGGAAGACTTCGCCGAGGTCGCAACCATCCTCACCTATGCGCAATACTGGACGGCGCGACTGACCGGAGTCGCCGCCAATGAACTGACGTCGCTCGGCTGCCACACCGACCTCTGGAACCCGAAAACATCAAGCTATTCCTCGCTCGTCGACCGGCTCGGCATCCGCGATCTGATGGCGCCGATCCGTTCCGCCTTCGATGCGCTCGGCCCGGTCCTGCCCGAGATTGCCGCCGCGCTCGGGCTTTCAGCGCCGGTGCCGGTCTATTGCGGCATCCACGATTCCAACGCCTCGCTGCTGCCGCATCTGGTTCATCGCGAAGCGCCCTTCGCCGTCGTCTCCACTGGCACGTGGGTGATCAATTTCGGCGTCGGCGGCGAGCTCGACCATCTTGATCCGAGCCGCGATGCGCTTGCCAACGTCGACGCCTATGGCCGCGCCGTTCCCTCCTCGCGTTTCATGGGCGGGCGGGAATTCGAAATTCTTTCGGCCGAGATCGGTCCGGTGGATGACGAGGCCGCCTGGGCTGCGATCGGTGCGGTGATCGGCAAGGGCATGATGCTGTTGCCCAACGTCGCCCCCGGCTCCGGACCCTTTCCCGGAAAGGCAAGCCGGTGGATCGGCGCGGAGGGAGCAGGCCGCGAGGCGCGTCATGCCGCTGCCTGTCTTTATCTGGCGCTGATGACCGATGCCTGCCTCGGGCTGATCGGCGCCAAGGGCCCTGTTGTCGTCGAAGGGCCTTTTGCCCTGAACGAACCCTATCTTAAGCTGCTCGCCGCCCTCACCGGCCGTGTTGTTGTCGCCCATCCAGGCTCCACCGGCACCAGCCAGGGGGCTGCACTTCTGACTGGCATCCGGCCAGTCTCCGGTGCCGAGACACATGTTCCGCCGTCCGAAATTGCCGGGTTGAAGGTCTATCGCGATCGCTGGTTCGCGGAAATGGAATAGGAGCTTTTCCTGCAACGCCCCCTTGTTCCTCACCGGCTTGCGGTTAGTGTGACGCCTCGAAACTCAGGTCCGGGAGACAGCATGACAGAAGCATTCGATCCGCGCGCCCTAGCAGCCAGGCTTTACAGTCTGCGGCGGGCCGGCAGACAGGAGGCGACCAGCGCCTTTCTGTCGCCTGCCGACCTCCAACAGGCGATGGAAGCGCAGCATTTTCTCGCCGCGGCCGACGGCATTTCCAGCAATGCATGGAAGGTGACGGTTTCGCCGCAAGGCCAGGCCGTCAGCGGTCCGCTGCATCCCTATGCCGAAGCCGTCTCAGGTGCTGAAATCCCCTGGTATCCAGGGCTGAAATTCGAAACCGAGATCGCCGTGCGCCTCGGCAAGGACCTGCCGATCCGCGCGGGCAAGCCGTACAGCCGCGCCGACGTGGTCGAGGCGATCTCCGCCGTCCATCTCGGCGCCGAACTGCTGATCAGCGCCGTCAGGGAAAGCGGCAGCGTTTCCTTCCTGCTGTTTGCCGCCGACCGCCTCGGCAACAGCGGCTATGTGCTCGGCCCGAGGCTCGACAACAGCCTTGTTGATACCGCCGGCGGCACCCCGCTCAAGGTCACGCATGCCGGGCGCACCATCTATGACGGCCCTGCCCAGCATCCGAAGGGCGACGTTCTCACTTGGCTCGTCGACTACGCCAATGACGGCTTGCGTCCGCAAACATCACTTAAGGCAGGCGCGCTGATCACAACGGGCACGTTGAGCGGCGCGATCGAACTGGCCGAACCCGGCGAGATCGACATCCTTTTCGGCGATGCCAGGCTAAGTTTTTCGGTATCGAAGACATGATGAACGTTGATTATACCCGCGGCCGCGGCAATTCCCCGCGGTCTCACCTTCTCCAGAGAAAAGGTAAGTTGACAATCCAGGTTTAGTTTTGCAGGAACCGGGTGTGGATGGGAGGCCGATGCATGTCAGAGGCACTCCCCAACCTGCAGCGCCGAACCCGGAGCAGACCATGCCGTCGTCTTTCCTTGCCCTGTCGGGAATCACCTATGCCATCGGCCCGAAGCCAATCCTCTGCGGCATCGACCTGACCCTTGAAGCAGGCCGCATCTACGGGCTGGTGGGGCCGAACGGGTCCGGCAAGAGCACGCTTTTGAAGATCATCGCCCGCCAGATCGGGCCGCAATCCGGCACCATTACCTTCGGCGGCAGGGCGGCGGCTGACTGGGGGGCGCGGGAATTTGCCCGGCACGTGGCCTATATGCCGCAATTCACGCCGGCGACCGACGGGATGTCTGTGCGGGAACTGGTGGCGCTTGGCCGTTTTCCCTGGCATGGCACGCTCGGCCGCTTCACCGCGACGGATCACAGCAAGGTGGAGGAGGCAATCGCCCGCACCGAGCTTCAGGATTTTGCCAATCGCCTCGTTGCCGACATGTCCGGCGGCGAGCGCCAGCGCGCCTGGATTGCCATGATGCTCGCCCAGGATGCCCGCTGCCTGATGCTCGATGAACCGACATCGGCGCTCGACCTCGCCCATCAGGCCAGCGTCCTCTCCCTGGTACAGCAACTCAGCCATGAACGCGGGCTGACCGTCATCATCGTGTTGCACGATATCAATCTCGCCGCCCGCTACTGCGACGCGATCGTCGCACTGAACCGCGGCCGGATCACGGCCGAAGGCACGCCCGGCGAGATCATGCAGGCCGAGAAGCTGCATTCGATTTTCGGCGTCGGAATGGGCGTCTTCGCGCATCCGGTGCGAAACGAGCCGGTCAGCTATCTCTTATAGGCCGCCGCCTCACACCTTTTCGCGGAACATCTCGATGATGGCGGAGAAATCCCGACCGCCGTTACCCTGCTTTTCGAAGAGCGAATAAAGCTGCGCTGCCTCCGCGCCGAGAGGCGTCGAGGCGCCGCTTGCCAGCGCCGCCTCCTGCGAGAGCTTGAGATCCTTTAGCATCAGCGCCGCGGCGAAACCCGGCTTGTAGCCGTTGTTGGCGGGCGAGGTCGGCACCGGCCCGGGCACCGGGCAATAGGTATTGATCGACCAGCACTGGCCTGATGAGGTCGAGGCGACGTCGAACAGAGCCTGATGCGAGAGGCCGAGTTTTTCGGCCAGCACGAAAGCCTCGCAGACGCCGACCATCGAGATGCCGAGGATCATATTGTTGCAGATCTTCGCCGCCTGGCCAGCGCCGGCCTCGCCGCAATGGACGATCCTCTTCCCCATCGCCTCGAGGATCGGCTTCGCCCGCGCGAAGGCTTCGTCCGAGCCGCCCGCCATGAACGTCAGCGTGCCCGCGCTCGCCCCACCCGTACCGCCGGAGACGGGCGCGTCGAGCGACAGGCAGCCTGCGGCCTTGGCCATTTCATGCGCCTTGCGGCTGCTTTCCACATCGATTGTGGAGCAATCGATGACCAGCGTGCCCTGCGCAGCGGTCTGCAGGATATCGGTCCAAGCCGTCAGCACATGCCGGCCCTGCGGCAGCATCGTGATGATGATCTCCGCGTCCTTGACCGCTTGGCTGGCATGGCTTGCCGGCTTGACGCCGCTTGCCTCGGCCGCCTTCAGCACCGAAGCAGCGAGATCGAAGCCAAGGACCTCGTGGCCTGCCTTGACGAGATTGGCCGCCATCGGGCCGCCCATATTGCCGAGGCCGATGAATGCAATCTTTGCCATGGTCTTCTCCTATCGATTGTCTTCGAGGATCATCCCCGCCGCCTTTTCGGCGATCATGATGGTCGGCGAATTGGTGTTGCCCGAGGTGATCGACGGCATCACCGAGGCGTCGGCGATCCTGAGCTTGCCGAGCGCCCTTAGTTTCAGCCTGGGATCGACGACGCTGTCCCGGTCGGCCCCCATACGGCAGGTACCAACCGGATGAAAGATCGTCGTGCCGATATCGCCCGCCGCCCGCTCCAGATCGGCCTCCGTCTGGTAGTTCGGCCCGGGCTTGAATTCTTCCGGCCTAAAACGGGCGAAGGACGGCTGCGCCACGATCCTGCGCGTCAACCGTATTGAACGGACAGCTATGTCACGGTCGCGCTGCGTCGAGAGGTACTTCGGGCTGATGGTCGGCTGGGCGGCGAAATCCGGGCTCGACAGGTGCACCGAACCGCGGCTTTCGGGCCTCAGATTGCAGACGCTGGCAGTGATCGCCGGGAAAGGATGGACCGGATCGCCGAACTTCTCCAGCGACACCGGCTGCACATGATATTGCAGATCCGGCGTTTCCCGGTCCGGGCCTGACCGGGTGAAGATGCCGAGCTGGCTCGGCGCCATCGCCATCGGGCCGGAGCGGCGGACGAGATATTCGAGCCCGATCGCCGCCTTGCCGATCAGCTTCGTCGCCTTCTCGTTCAGCGTCGGAACCCCGGTCACCTTATAAGCCAGGCGCAGTTGCAAATGATCCTGCAGGTTCTCGCCGACCGCCTTTACCTCGGTGACCACATCGACACCCGCCTGCCGCAGAACTTCGCCCCTGCCAATGCCCGATAGCTCGAGAATATGCGGCGAACCGATGGAACCGGCCGAAAGCACCGTTTCTTTCGCCGCATAGGTGCGCTTCGCAGCGCCCTGATGCTGGAATTCGACGCCGACGACGGCCCCCTCCTCCACCAGCAGCCGCCGGACCTGCGCCTTGGTCAGCACCGTCAGGTTGGCGCGCCGCATCGCCGGGCGCAGGAAGGCCTTCGACGTGTTCCAGCGAATGCCGGAGCGCTGGTTGACGTCGAAATAGCCGGAGCCTTCGTTGTTGCCGCGGTTGAAATCCTCTGTCTCCGGAATGCCGGCTTCCCTCGCCGCCTGCTGGAAAGCGTCCAGCACGGCCCAGCGCACACGCGCCTTCTCGATGCGCCATTCGCCGCCGGCCCCATGCATCTCGTCTTCGCCGCGGTAAAAATCCTCTGACTTGCGGAAGAAGGGCAGAACATCGTCCCATCCCCAGCCGGTGCAGCCCATCTGCCGCCAGAGATCGTAATCGCGCGCCTGCCCGCGCATATAGATCATGCCATTGATCGAAGAGCAGCCGCCGAGCACTTTTCCGCGGGGATAGCTCAGCGCCCGGCCGTTCAGCCCGGCTTCCGGCGCGGTGGTGAAGCACCAGTCGGTGCGTGGATTGTTGATGCAATAGAGATAACCGACCGGAATATGGATCCAATGGTAATTGTCGCTGCCGCCGGCTTCCAATAGCAGCACGCGGCTCCTGCCGTCGGCCGATAGCCGGTTGGCGAGCACGCAGCCGGCACTGCCTGCCCCGATGATGATGTAGTCGTAGCGGTCCATGCCCCTCACGAAACTCCAGATGCTTGCCGCCTGCCTCTGCCCGCGCTGCGGGAGAGGAGAGGTCAGCGGCGATAGACGAAGCCTAGTCTCCGCCCCAGCCGCGAAGCATAGAATTCGCCGATGATGCCGCGGCGGAAGATCAGCACGCAGACCATGAAGACGATGCCGGTGATGATCGTCACCGGGAATTCCGAGGTGGCGAGGTAGTTTTCCAGCGCCACCACCAACCCAGCACCGAAAAGCGGGCCGATCAACGTGCCGATACCGCCGAGCAGTGTCATCAGGATCACCTCGCCCGACATCTGCCAGGCGACGTCGGTGAGCGTCGCGAACTGGAAGACGATCGATTTCACCGCGCCCGCCAGCCCGGCCAGCGCCGCCGACATGACGAAGGCGCCGAGCTTGTAGCGTGCCACGGAATAACCGAGAGAGATCGCTCTTTGCTCGTTTTCGCGGATCGATTTCAGGATCATGCCGAAGGGCGAATTGATGAAACGCCAGATAATCAGCACGCCGATAATGAACACGGCGAGCACGAAATAATACATGTTGGTCGAGCTGTTGAGATCGATGACGCCGAAGAGATGGCCGCGCGGCACCGACTGGATGCCGTCTTCGCCCTCAGTGAACTTCGCCTGCAGGCAGAAGAAGAAGAACATCTGCGACAGTGCCAGCGTGATCATCGCGAAATAGATGCCCTGGCGGCGGATGGCGAAGAAACCCATGACGAGGCCGAGGAACGCAGCGCCCGCCACGCCAATCAGAATGCCGAGCTCCGGCGGCAGCCCCCATGACTTTACCGTATAGGCGGTAAAATAGGCCGCCCCGCCGAAGAAGGTGGCATGGCCGAAGGAAAGCAGGCCGGTATAGCCGAGCAGCAGGTTGAACGCGCAGGCAAACAGCGCGAAGCACAGCAGCTTCATCAGGAAGATCGGATAGAAGAAAAACGGGGCGAGCAGCAGAAGCAGCAGCCCCACGAGAAGGAAGCCGGCCTGGACCGACAGAGCGGTTCGGCTTTTTTCAGTTCGGATGGTTTCGGTGATGTCAGCCATGTCAAGCATCCCGGCCGAAAAGGCCCGCGGGCCTGATGAGAAGCACGATCGCCATGATGACGAAGATCACGATGTTGGATGCCTCGGGATAGAAGACCTTGGTCAGTCCCTCGGCGATGCCGAGCACGTAACCGGTGATGATCGCGCCCATGATCGATCCCATGCCGCCGACGACGACCACGGCGAAGACGACGATGATCATGTTCGAGCCCATCAGCGGCGAGACCTGATAAATCGGTGCGGCCAGCACGCCGGCAAAGGCCGCAAGCCCGGTCCCAAGCGCGTAAGTGAGCGTGAGCAGCACCGGCACGTTGACGCCGAAGACCTGCACCAGGACCGAGTTTTCGGTGGCGGCGCGAAGGTAGGCCCCGAGTTTGGTCTTCTCGATCAGCAGCCATGTTCCGAGGCAGACGACGAGCGAGACGACGACCACCCAGCCGCGATAGATCGGCAGGAACATGAAGCCGAGATTGGCGCCGCCTGCAAGGGCTGGGGGCGTCGCGTAGGGCTGGCCGGACGAGCCGTAGAGATAGCGGAAGGTGCCCTCGACGGCGAGCGCCAGCCCGAAGGTGAAGAGCAGGCCGTAGAGCGGATCGAGATCGTAGAGCCGGCGCAGGAACAGCCGCTCGATGATCGCGCCGGCAAGTCCGACGATGACGGGCGCCAGGATCAGCGACGGCCAGTAGCCGATGCCAGCATAGGTCAACAACAGATAGGCGACGAAGGCGCCGAGCATATATTGGGCGCCATGGGCGAAGTTGATCACCCTTAGAAGGCCGAAAATGATCGCGAGGCCGAGGCTGAGCAGCGCATAGAAGGAGCCGTTGATCAGGCCGATCAGAAGCTGGCCGAGCAGCGCCTGCAGGGGAATGCCGAAGATCATCGTCATCTGGTCACACTCCCAGAACCTTGTGCAGCGTATCCATACGCTGCGGCAGTTCGCCGACCGGGAATTCCGACACCATCTGCCCATGATCCATCAGATAGAAGCGATCGGCAATACGGCTGGCGAAGCGGAAGTTCTGCTCGACCAGCAGGATCGTCATGCCGCGCTCCTTGAGTTTCTTCAGCACCTCGCCGATGCGCTGGACGATGACGGGAGCAAGCCCTTCCGTCGGTTCGTCGAGGATCAGCAGCCGCACACCCGTGCGCAGGATACGCGCGATCGCCAGCATCTGCTGCTCGCCGCCTGATAGTTTGGTGCCCGGGCTGCCGCGGCGCTCGTAGAGATTGGGGAAGAGCTCGTAGATCTCCTCGAGCGTCATGCCACCGCTGGCAACGACCGGCGGCAGCAGCAGATTTTCCGAAACGGTGAGCGTCGAAAAGATACCGCGCTCCTCCGGCACGAAGCCGATGCCGCGGTGCGCCGTCTTGTGCAGCGGCACATGCATCATGTCGCTGCCGGCAAAGCTGATCCTTCCCTTGCGGGTCCGCACGATGCCGGTGATGGTGCGCAGCGTCGTCGTCTTGCCGACGCCGTTGCGGCCGAGAATGGTGATCGTCTCGCCCTCGCCGACATGCATGTCGACGCCGTGCAATATATGGCTTTCGCCGTACCAGGCGTTGAGGCCCTGAACCTCGAGGAGAGCGGCCATCAGCGCTCCTCCGTGCCCATGTAGGCCTCGCGCACGCGCTCATCCTGACTGACCGTGGCATAATCGCCCTCGGCAAGGATCTCGCCGCGCTGCAGCACGGTGACTTGCTGGCAGATATTGGCGACGACGGAAAGATTGTGCTCGACCATCAGCACCGCCCGATCGCGGGCAACACCGCGGATGATCGCCGAGACGACGCCGACATCCTCATGCCCCATTCCGGCCATCGGCTCGTCGAGTAGAAGCACTTTCGGCTCCAGCGCCAGCGTCGTGGCGATCTCCAGCACGCGCTTGCGGCCATAGGAAAGATCGGCGGCGAAATGGTCGCGCTCCTTGGAAAGGCCAACGCTCGCAAGCAGCTGTTCGGCGCGCTCGTTCAGCCGGTCGAGCGCCGACAGTGGCCGCCAGAACTGCGTCGACAGATGGTTCGGCCGCTGCAGCGCCACGCGCACATTGTCGAGGACCGAGAGATGCGGGAAGACCGCCGAGATCTGGAAGGAGCGCACCAGCCCCATGCGCGCCACCCTGTCGGGCGGCGTGTCGGTGATATCGGTGTCCAACAGGGTGATGGTGCCAGACGTCGGCTGCAGGAACTTCGTCAGCAGGTTGAAGACCGTGGTCTTGCCGGCGCCGTTCGGGCCGATCAGCGCATGCACGCTTGCGTCGTGCACGTCGAGATCGACATTCTTGACGGCGGTGAAGCCGCCGAAATCGCGGCGCAGGCCGCGGGCGGACAATACCACCCGCGGCTTTTCCTGAGTTTCAATCGCGGAAACCGCCATCGTGCTTACTTCACCAGATCGCAGCCGCTCTTGGCGGGATCGATATAGGCGTCCTTGCCGGGAATGGTCGCGAGAACGTTGAAGTAATCCCACGGCTCCTTGCTGTCGGCCGGCTTCTTGACCTGCAGCAGATACATGTCATGGATCATGCGGCCGTTGGCGGCGACCGTGCCGCCGCGGCCGAAGACGTCGTCAACAGGCATCTCATGCAACTGCTTGGCGACGGCTTCTGTCTCGTCGGTGCCGGCTTTCTGCACCGCCTTCAGATATTGCGTCACCGCGGAATAGGTGCCGGTATGGATCATATTCGGCATCTTGCCGGTGCGGTCAAAGAACTTCTTGGCGAAGGCGCGGCTTTCGTCGTCGCGGTTCCAATAGTAGCCCTCGGTCAACGTCAGGCCTTGAGCCGCTTCGAGACCGAGCCCATGGACTTCGGCCAGCGTGAAGAGCAGCGCCGCCAGATGCTGGCCACCTTGGGTAATGCCGAATTCGGCTGCCTGCTTGATGGCGTTCGAGGTATCGAGGCCGGCATTGGCAAGGCCGATCACCTTGGCGCCGGATGATTGCGCCTGCAGCAGGAAGGAGGAGAAGTCCTGGGTCGACAGCGGATGGCGGACGGCACCGACGACCGTACCGCCACTCGCCTTGACATATTCACTGGTCTGCTGCTCCAGCGAGTAACCGAAGGCGTAGTCGGCGGTCAGGAAGAACCAGCTGTCGCCGCCCTGCTTGACGAGCGCACCGCCGGTGCCGACAGCGAGCGCGTGGGTGTCATACGCCCAGTGGAAGCCGTAGGGCGAACAGGCCTTGCCGGTGAGATCCGTCGTCGCAGCACCGGTGACGATATCGATCTTCTTCTTCTCCTTGGCGATCGCCTGCACGGCGAGCGCTACGGACGAGGTCGTCAGTTCCATGATCGCATCCACCTGCTCGGTGTCATACCATTGGCGGGCGATATTGGAGGCGATATCCGGCTTGTTCTGGTGGTCGGCATCAACGATCTCGACCGGAACGCCGAGCACCTTGCCGCCGAAATCCTCGACCGCCATCTTGGCCGCCTCGACGGAAGACTTGCCGCCGAAGTCGGCATAGACGCCCGATTGGTCGTTCAGGATGCCGATCTTGACCTTGCCATCGGTCGCGCTCTGCGCGAGCACCGCTGTGCTGCTCGCAAGCAGAAATGCAACTGATGCAACGAGATTCTTACGCATATTCTCTCCTCCCAGAGATGAGCCAGATTGCGGGTCTGTTCAGATTTGGCCAGCCGCACTCCTCAGAGCGGCCGAGCCTTGGCCTACGATCACGGAAATTCCGCATTGAAGCAACGGGTGGTTTACAACTAATTCCAAACAGTATCTGTTCGTTTTTGAACAGATAGGGACGGCGATGACCAATCCACCGCAGTTTACTTGGGATGATCTTCAGTTTTTTCTAGCGGTCGCCCGTACCGGACAGCTCTCGACGGCGGCCCGGCAGTTGCGCTCCAGCCATGCCACCGTTTCGCGACGTATCGACCGGCTGGAATTTACCCTCAAGGTCAAGCTGTTCGAGCGCAATCCGCGCGGTTACGTGCTGACTGTCATGGGCACGCGTTTCATCGAGACGGCCGAGCGGATGGAGCAGGAGACCGAGCGGCTGCGCGCCGACCTTGCCGATGGCTCGATGGCGCAGCGCGGCCTGGTGCGCCTCAGCGCGCCCGAGGGCTTTGCCAATTTCTTCTTCGCCACCGTGCTGCCGCGCTTTGCCGCCCAGCATCCGCATCTTTCGCTCGAGCTGGTGACAATCCAGCAGATCATGTCGCTGTCGCGCAAGGAGGCCGATCTTTCCGTTGTGCTCGACGAGCCGAAAGGCGGGCCTTATTACGCTGAAAGGCTGACCGACTATCACCTGCAGATCTACGGCTCGCGCGACTATCTGGCAAAGGCGCCTGATATCACCAGCCGCGAAGATCTGCTTCAGCATCCCTTCGTTAGCTATATCGAGGAAATGATTTTTGCGCCGGGGCTGGATTATCTCAGCGATGTGCATCCGCGCATCAAACCGCAGTTCCAGAGCTCCAGCATTTTCGCGCAGCTCACCGCCACCCGAAACGGCCTCGGCCTGTGCATCCTGCCCTATTTCTTCGCCAGCCGTTATCCCGAACTCGTGCGCGTGCTGCCCGAGGAGATCGACCTCAAGCGCCATTACTGGATTACCTGCCATCGCGACCTGAAACAGGCGCCGCGTGTGCGGGCCGTTATCGACTTTCTGCGCGAGGCCGTGCGCGGCGAAGATGCGCGCTTCGTGCCGCCTTTTGTCGCCAACGCCCAGCGCCAACTAGAATCCGAAACGTGATTACTTGAGAAACTCTGCCCGGTGCGGCGTGAAGGTATCGATCAGCCGGCCCCTTTCCAGTGCCCTGACGCCATGGACGAGATTGGGCGGCACGATGAAGCTGCCACCCTGCCGCAGCAGTTCAGTGCGCCCATCAATCGTCACCTCGAAGCTGCCTTCGGCGACATAGCTTGCCTGGATGTGCGGATGCGAATGGG
Organism: Rhizobium atlanticum; assembly: GCF_030182485.1. Taxonomy (NCBI): domain Bacteria; kingdom Pseudomonadati; phylum Pseudomonadota; class Alphaproteobacteria; order Hyphomicrobiales; family Rhizobiaceae; genus Rhizobium; species Rhizobium atlanticum. Next base: position 81,653 of record NZ_JAQJCJ010000017.1, on the reverse strand, counting down.
CTGCACCCACGGCGCCGCTTTCGAACGCCACTTCCACCATCATCATCTCGGGCAGATAGGTCATGATGCGCCTGGTGACGCCCGGCTCCGGATTGACCCATTGGGCACCTTCGGCCGATACGAACAGATCGCTTGACGACATTTCCGCCTCCTCATTCCAGAATCGAACGCGGGCAAAGTGGATCATGCCGCGGCGTTTGAAAAGATGGTGCGGCTCATCTTTTCGACGCGAGCGCCCGCTGTTGACGCCATCGGCCGGGGGGTCTATGGCCAGTTTGAAGGCAAGCCTGATGAATGGTGAGGAGACGCCGCCATGCAGCATACGCGCGAGGTTTTCGACTGGGCCGACCCATTCCGCCTGGTGGAGCAGCTGACCAATGAGGAGCGCATGGTGCAGGATACCGCCCATGCCTATGCGCAGCAAAAACTCGCTCCTCGCGTCCTCGACGCCTTTCGCAATGAAAAGACCGATCCAGCCATCTTCCGCGAAATGGGCGAACTCGGCCTGCTCGGCCCGACGATTTCGCCCGATTATGGCGGCGCCGGCCTCGGTTATGTCGCCTACGGCCTGATCGCTCGCGAGGTCGAACGGGTCGACAGCGGCTACCGTTCGATGATGAGCGTGCAGTCCTCGCTGGTCATGGTGCCGATCGAAACCTTCGGCTCAGAGGCACAGAAAATGAAATACCTGCCGAAGCTAGCGACCGGAGAATGGATCGGCTGCTTCGGCTTGACCGAGCCCGATCATGGCTCCGACCCCGGCTCGATGGCGACACGCGCCAAGAAGGTCGACGGCGGCTATAGCCTCACCGGCTCGAAGACCTGGATCTCGAATGCGCCGATCGCCGATGTCTTCGTCGTCTGGGCAAAGACCGAGGACGGCCTCATCCGTGGCTTCATCCTCGAAAAGGGCTGGAAAGGGCTTTCGGCGCCTGCCATCCATGGCAAGGTCGGCTTGCGCGCCTCGATCACGGGCGAAGTGGTGATGGATGGAGTTTTTGTGCCGGAGGAAAACCTGCTGCGCGGCGTCACCGGCCTCAAGGGGCCGTTCACCTGCCTCAACTCGGCCCGCTTCGGCATTGCCTGGGGCGCACTTGGTGCGGCCGAGGATTGTTATGCGAGGGCCCGGCAATATACGCTGGAGCGCAAGCAGTTCGGCCGGCCGCTCGCCGCCAACCAGCTGATCCAGAAGAAACTCGCCGACATGGCCGCGGAAATCGCGCTCGGCCTTCAGGGCTGCCTGCGGCTCGGCCGGATGAAGGAGGAAGGCCATCCGCCGGTGGAGCTGACCTCGATCCTCAAGCGCAACAGCTGCGGCAAGGCGCTGGAGATGGCGCGTGCTTCCCGCGACATGCTCGGCGGCAACGGCATCTCCGACGAATTCGGCATCGCCCGCCATCTCGTCAACCTCGAAGTGGTCAACACCTATGAGGGCACGCACGACATCCACGCGCTGATCATCGGCCGTGCGATCACCGGCATCGCCGCCTTCGCGAACTAAGTCAGCGGCGCCGGTCAGCGCCGGCGAATTGCCACGCGCCTGACAATGTGCGACCTTCCCTGGCTGCGGCACACGGCCGGCAATGAGGGGATCGCGCATGTTTCTGCTTCTTGCATTGGTGATCGGTGTCATCTCTGGCCTTCGCGCCATGACGGCGCCGGCCGCCGTCGCCTGGGGCGCGGCGCTCGGCTGGTTCGACGTGTCGCAGACGCCGCTTGCCTTCATGGGCTACCGGTGGACGCCTTGGATTTTCACCCTTCTCGCGATCGTTGAACTCATCACCGACCAGCTGCCGTCGACGCCGTCGCGCAAGGTACCGGTGCAGTTCTCCGCCCGCATCGTCACCGGAGCACTTGCCGGCGCCACCATCGGCGCGGCGAGCAGCCTGCTTTTCGGCGGGCTGATCGCCGGGGTGATCGGCGCCGTCATCGGCACCTATGGCGGCGCCGCCCTGCGCACAAGGCTTGCCGCCGCCTTCGGCAAGGATCTGCCGGCCGCCCTCATCGAGGATGCCGTTGCCGTTGTCGGCGCTCTATTAATCGTGGGAGCCGTATCATGAAGAGCTTCGACGCCATCGTTATCGGCGCCGGCCAGGCCGGCCCGTTCCTCGCCGCCCGCATGGTCGAAAAGGGCATGAAGGTAGCGCTGATCGAACGCAAATTTCTGGGCGGCACCTGCGTCAATGCCGGCTGCATGCCGACCAAGACGCTGGTCGCCAGCGCCCGCGCTGCCCATGTCGCAAGAAGTGGCGCCGCCTACGGTGTCAATATCCCCGGCGAAATCGCTATCGACATGAAGGTGGTGAGAGCCCGGGCGGAAACGGTGACGATGAATGCCCGCAACGGCCTGATCGGCTGGTTTGACAGCATGGAGGGCATGAGCGTGATCTACGGCCATGCCCGTTTCGAGGATGCGAAAACCATCCGCGCCAATGGCGAGACACTGACGGCGCCGCGCATTTTCCTCAATGTCGGCGCGCGGCCCGTCATTCCCGAACTGCCAGGTATCGACGATATCGACTATCTCACAAGCACGTCGATCATTCATCTTGACACGCTGCCGCGGCACCTTGCGGTGATCGGCGGCAGCTATATCGGGCTGGAATTCGCGCAGATGTATCGCCGCTTCGGCGCCGAAGTCAGCGTCGTCGAGCACGGCCCGAAGCTCGCATCACGCGAGGACGAGGATATATCGGACGCGATCGCCGACATCCTCCGTTCCGAAGGCATTGCAGTCCACACCGACGCCGGCGACATCGCCTTTGCCCGAAACGGAAGCGGAGTGAGCGTCACCGCCGGCGCGGCGAAGATTGAAGCAAGCCATGTTCTGATCGCCACCGGCCGCCAACCGAATACCGACGACCTCGGCCTCGGTGCCGCCGGCGTGGCGACCGACAAGCGCGGCTACATCACCGTCGACGACAAGCTTGCCACCAATGTCGAGGGCATCTTTGCGCTCGGCGACTGCAACGGCCGCGGCGCCTTCACCCATACCTCCTACAATGATTTCGAGATCGCCGCCGCCAACCTCCTCGATGGCGACGACCGCAAGGTCTCGAGCCGCATCCCGGCCTATGCGCTCTATATCGACCCGCCGCTCGGTCGCGTCGGCATGACGGAGAAGCAGGCGCGTGCATCCGGCCGCAGGATCATGGTCTCGACCCGGCCGATGAGCCGCGTCGGCCGCGCCAATGAACGCGGCGAGACCAAGGGCTTCATGAAGGTGATTGCCGATGCCGAGACCAAAGAGATCCTCGGCGCGGCGATCCTCGGCATCGAAGGCGACGAGGTGATCCACGGCCTGATCGATGCGATGAATGCCGGAACCACCTATCCCGCACTGAAATGGTCGGTGCCGATCCATCCGACGGTGTCGGAGCTGATTCCGACCCTGCTTGGGGATCTGAAGCCGGTTTAAGGCCAGGAACGCGTGTCCATCGAACTACTGATCGAAAATTATGGCCTGCTGGCGATCTTTCTGGGCGCCGCCTTCGAGGGCGAAACCGCGGCTTTTCTCGGCGGCGTGATTTCCCACCGCGGGCTGCTGTCCTATTGGTCGGCGTCGCTCGCGGCCGTCGCAGGCTCCTTCGCCGGCGATCAGTTCTGGTTCTTCGCCGGCCGCTATGCTGGGCAATGGGCTCCCGTCCGCCGGCTGATGGAACGACCCGCGCTCGCCCGTGCGACACGGCTGCTTGAAAAATATCAGACCGGCTTCATCCTGGCGTTCCGTTTTCTCGTCGGCTTGCGCACGATCAGCCCGATCGTCATTGGCACGACGCGGATAACGACCGGTAAATTCGTCATCCTGAATGCGGTAGCCGCTCTGGTGTGGGGGCAGCTCTTCACAGCACTCGGTTATCTGTTCGGCAACGGCATCCAGCAGATACTGGGCCACCTTCCCCTGCACCGGCATCTGCTGATCGCCGTCGCGGCCGCCGCTGTCGTCGCAGCCGCGGCTCTACTCTTTCGCAGGATGAAACCAAGCGGCAGGCATCCGTAAAGGCGCTGCGGCGCCTATTCCATAACGATCTGCAGCTTCACGTCGCTCGGCCGGGCTTCGACGGCGCGGTCGAATGCCTTGACCGAATCTTCGAACTTGAACGTCTCGGAGATCAGTGGCTTCAGATCGACCCGGCCCGAACCGAGCAATGCGATCGACCGCTCATATTGGTGAGCATAGCGGAACACCGTTTCGATGCGGATTTCCTTGGTGGAGGCCATCGAGACGTCGAAGCCGATCGGGTTCACCGGCAGGCCGACGGCGACGATGACACCGCCCGGGCGCGGCAGCGCCACGATCGTCTCCCAGGCCTTCGGCGACCCGGAGCATTCGAAGACGACATCCGCACCCCAGCCGTCGGTCAGCCGACCGACCTCTTCGGCCAGGTTCTTCTCGCGGATGTTGACCGGGATGACACCCTGATATTGCGCGGATATATCGAGCTTCGGCTGGGCGAGATCGGCAACGATCGCGCGAGCGCAGCCGCCGGCAAGAGCGGCAATCGCGACCATCGTGCCGATCGGCCCGGCGCCGAGCACGACGGCAGTATCGCCGGGCGCGATCTTCGCCTTGGCTGCCGCCTGCATGCCGACGGCAAAGGGTTCCACCATCGCGCCTTCCGCGAAGCTGACATTGTCGGGCAGCTTGAAAGTATAGTTGGCCGGATGCACCACTTCGGGCGTCAGTACGCCATGGATTGGCGGTGTCGCCCAGAAGCTGACGGCAGGATCGATATTGTACATGCCGAGCCTGCTCGCCTTCGAGTTCGGATCGGGAATGCCGGGCTCCATGCAGACACGGTCGCCGATTTTCAGATGTGTCACACCGGCCCCGACCTCGACCACCGTGCCGGCCGCCTCATGGCCGAGCACCATCGGCGCGTTGACGACGAACGGGCCGATCTTGCCGTGGGTGTAATAATGAACGTCCGAACCGCAGACGCCGACAGTATGAATCTTGATCCTCACCTGCCCTGGCCCTGTCTCCAGCGGCAGATCGATATCGCGCAACGCAAGCTCATGCTGGCGCTCCAGCACCAGCGCACGGACTTTGGTCATTGTCGGTTTCCTTCCCTATGGCCCCGAAGATTCAGAGGTGCCGTTGAGGCGACTATAAGACCGCAGGGCGCTTCGATTCAACCGCCTGAGTAAGCTTTTGCCCATCACGCGACGAAATGCTCATGTGCGTAGCCCGAAAGATAAGCGCCGATAAACCTCCGTATGATTCCGGAAGAGCACAGCGCGCGGTACAGTCTTACTCGTGAGCCACGGCAAGGCGGGAAGGCGACAAGTGATGAAGCATGATAACGACAATGTCGGCGGAAGCCGGCTTTCCCAGAGGATGCTTAGACCGCTTCGAAAATTCTGGCGCAGACTGGTGGCCGATTTGAACGCCGCCCTTCGCAGAGACAACCCGGGGCAGCCAATGCGCGTCATTCTGCGGACGCGGGATCGAAATCGCCCCCGGCAGCGTTGATAGCATGCAGCCCGCATGGCGTGGCGGGAGCATGACGGCTCCCGGCGCCAATGGCTCGGCAATATAGGAAGGCCATCATGAAGTCGGTCGTGTCATTCTGCCTGTTCGCATCCCTTCTTTTCGCCGGCAACCAGGCGGCCGCGGCCCTCGAACAAGCGTCGCTGCCCCCGCAGCAGCAGGAACAAGAGCTCGTGCCGGCCAATGTCGAGCTTACCTTCAGCGGTCCCGTCGATCTTGCCCGCTCGACCGCCACCTTGCTCGATGCCCAAGGCAGGGCGCTCCCCCTCGGCAAGCCGTTCCTATCCGGCCCCGAAGGATCCATATTCAAGATCCCTCTCGATCCCGCAATGGCGCCCGGCCTCTATACCCTCGACTGGCGCGTCCTCTCGATGGACGGCCACAGCGCCGAAGGCCGCTACCAGTTCCGGGTCGACCCTTGAATTTCAAGATCGCGCCCTGCTCTCGTTCCCGCTGCAGCCGCCTGAAAGCATTTATAAGATTTTTATATTGATGCGGTTTCGGCCGTCTCGAACCTTTATGCGCTCCGGCTCCATATTGGTACCCGAGAGATCGAAGGATCCTCTCCACGCCAGACAGCATAAAAGGCAGTCTCCAACGGCGGCGCCCTTTGTCTTGTCTGACTCCAACAAGAACAACATGAGTCACGATCATGATGGATACCATTCTGCTCGGCACAGCGATCCTATTCTTCGCGCTGTGCTTTGCCTATGTCGCAGCCTGCGACAAGCTCTAAGGAGAAGCGACGATGACCCTCGATTATGTCCTGAGCGGCGCCGTAACCGTGTTTCTCACTGTTTACCTCACCTACGCTCTCTTACGCCCAGAACGCTTCTGAACCGGCGCTTGCGAGGCCGCGCTGCGCGACCGAGAACCAGCCGGGTATTGAAAGTTTTAGCTCCATGACCCTCAACGGATGGCTTCAGATCCTGCTCTATTGCGGGATCGTCCTTTTGCTCGTCAAACCGCTCGGCGGCTATATGACGCGCGTCTATAACGGCGAGCGAACGTTCCTCTCGCCCGTCCTCGTCCCGATCGAACGCGGACTTTACCGTATGGCCGGCACCGGCGAAGGCGAGGAGCAGCATTGGACCTCCTATGCCTTGGCGATGCTGATGTTCAACCTTCTCGGCGTCCTCCTCCTCTACGCGTTGATGCGCCTGCAGGGCGTTCTGCCCTATAATCCGGCCGGCATGGCCGCTGTTCCGCCCGACCTTTCCTTCAACACCGCCGTCAGCTTTCCCACCAATACCAACTGGCAGAACTACGGCGGCGAAAGCACCATGTCGTATCTGACGCAGATGGCCGGCTTCACGGTGCAGAATTTCCTGTCCGCCGCCACCGGCATGGCCATCGCCGTCGCCTTCATCCGTGCTTTCGCGCGGGCGTCTGGCAAGGCGATCGGCAATTTCTGGGTCGATATGATCCGCGGCACGCTCTACATCCTGCTGCCGATCTGCATCGTGCTGACGCTCGTCTTCGTCTATCTCGGCGTACCGCAGACGCTCGGGCCCTATGTCGACGCGACGACTCTCGAAGGCGGCAAGCAGACGATCGCGCTCGGCCCGGTCGCCTCGCAGCTCGCCATCAAGATGCTCGGCACCAATGGCGGCGGCTTCTTCAACGCCAATTCGGCCCATCCGTTCGAAAATCCCGATGCGATTTCCAACCTCATCCAGATGGTTTCGATCTTCGCGATCGGTGCGGCTCTGACCAACGTCTTCGGCCGCATGGTTGGCAACCAGCGCCAGGGCTGGGCGATTCTGGCCTCGATGGGCGCGCTGTTCGTCGTCGGCGTCGGAATCACCTATTGGGCCGAAGCGGCCGGCAATCCGCTGATGCATGGCTTTGGCCTCGCCGGCGGCAATATGGAGGGGAAAGAAGTCCGCTTCGGCGTCGCGCTGTCCTCGCTCTTCGCCGTCATCACCACCGCCGCCTCCTGTGGCGCCGTCAACGCCATGCATGGCAGCTTCACCGCGCTCGGCGGCCTCATTCCGCTGATCAACATGCAGCTCGGCGAAATCATTGTCGGCGGTGTCGGCGCCGGCTTCTATGGCATCCTGCTGTTCATCATCGTCGCCGTCTTCGTCGCCGGGCTGATGGTCGGGCGTACACCGGAATATCTCGGCAAGAAGATCGAGGCGAAGGAAATGAAGATGGCCGTTCTCGCCATCCTCTGCCTGCCGCTCGCCATGCTTGTTTTTACCGCCATAGCCACGGTGCTGCCCTCCGCTGTCGCCTCGGTCGGCACTCCTGGACCGCACGGCTTCTCCGAGATCCTCTATGCCTACACCTCGGCGGCGGCCAACAACGGATCGGCCTTCGGCGGTCTCACAGGCAATACGCCCTGGTACAATGTTACGCTTGGAATCGGAATGCTTGCCGGCCGGTTCCTGGTCATCATCCCGGCGCTCGCCATCGCCGATTCGCTCACCGCCAAGAAGACGGTTCCGGCCTCGGCAGGCACTTTTCCGACCGACGGTCCGCTCTTCGTCGGCCTGTTGATCGGCACGATCCTGATCGTCGGCGGCCTGACCTTCTTCCCGGCGCTGGCCCTCGGTCCGATCGTCGAACACCTGGTCGCGATCGCCGGACAGAGCTTCTGAGGCGATGCCGTAACCCACATCCCCAGGTTTCGTTGTCGTCCTCGTTTCAAAGCTGGAGTCTCTTATGAGCCAGGCAAAATCCGCGAGCATCATCGATTCTCGCATCCTTATTCCGGCCGTCGGCGCCGCCTTCAAGAAGCTCGACCCGCGCGCCCTTGCCAGAAATCCCGTCATGTTTGTCGTGGCCACTGTTTCGGTGCTGACCACCGTGCTCTTCCTGCGCGACCTCATCACCGGCAACGGCAATCTCGGTTTCTCTTTCCAGATCAATCTCTGGCTCTGGTTCACCGTGCTCTTTGCCAATTTCGCCGAGGCCGTCGCCGAAGGCCGTGGCAAGGCGCAGGCAGATTCGCTGCGCAAGGCGCGCACCGAAACCCAGGCCAAGCTGCTCACCGCCAATAATGGCAGCGACTACCGCATGGTGCCGGGCACCAGCCTCAAGGTCGGCGATATCGTGCTGGTCGAAGCCGGCGACATCATCCCTTCGGACGGCGAAGTCATCGAAGGGGTCGCCTCCGTCAACGAAGCGGCGATCACAGGTGAATCCGCTCCCGTCATCCGTGAATCCGGCGGCGACCGCTCGGCGGTGACCGGCGGCACGCAGGTGCTCTCCGACTGGATCCGCGTGCGCATCACAGCGGCGGCCGGCTCCACCTTCCTCGACCGGATGATTTCGCTGGTCGAAGGCGCGCAGCGCCAGAAGACGCCGAACGAGATCGCGCTCAACATCCTGCTCGCCGGCATGACGCTGATCTTCGTGCTGGCGACGGCGACGATCCCGAGCTTTGCCATCTATGCCGGCGGCTCGATCCCGATCATCGTGCTCGTCGCGCTTTTCGTCACCCTGATCCCGACGACGATCGGTGCGCTCTTGTCGGCGATCGGCATTGCCGGCATGGACCGGCTCGTCCGCTTCAACGTGCTTGCCATGTCCGGCCGTGCCGTGGAAGCGGCCGGCGACGTCGACACGCTGCTGCTCGATAAGACCGGCACGATCACGCTCGGCAATCGCCAGGCGACGGCCTTCCACCCGGTGCGCGGCGTCTCCGAGCAGGAGCTCGCTGATGCCGCGCAACTCGCCTCGCTTGCCGACGAAACGCCGGAAGGCCGTTCGATCGTCGTGCTCGCCAAGGAGAAATATGCGATCCGCGGCCGCGACATGGCGAGTCTCAAGGCCAGCTTCGTGCCTTTCACCGCCCAGACCCGCATGAGCGGCGTCGATCTCGAAGGCGCTTCGATCCGCAAAGGCGCGGTCGATACGGTGCTCGCCTATGTCAAAGGCGACGCCCCCTCGAAGAATGGCAACGAGCTGTTGCGCGAGCTGCAGTCGGTATCGGACGAGGTCGCCAAGTCAGGCGGCACGCCGCTCGCCGTTGCTCGCGACGGCAGGTTGCTCGGGATCATCCAGCTGAAGGACATCGTCAAGGGCGGCATCCGCGAACGCTTCACCGAGCTTCGCCGCATGGGCATCCGTACCGTCATGATAACAGGCGACAATCCGCTGACAGCAGCGGCCATCGCCGCCGAAGCCGGCGTCGACGACTTCCTTGCCCAGGCAACACCCGAGATGAAGCTGGCGCTGATGCGCGAGGAACAGTCCAAGGGCAAACTCGTCGCCATGTGCGGCGACGGAACCAACGATGCCCCGGCGCTGGCCCAGGCCGACGTCGGCGTTGCCATGAACACCGGCACCGTCGCAGCCCGCGAGGCCGGCAACATGGTCGATCTCGACTCGGACCCGACGAAGCTCATCGAGATCGTCGAAATCGGCAAGCAACTGTTGATGACACGCGGCGCGCTGACGACCTTCTCGATCGCCAACGACATCGCAAAGTATTTCGCCATCATCCCGGCGATGTTCCTGACCTTCTACCCGCAGCTCGGCATCCTCAACATCATGGGGCTTTCGACTCCGCAGAGCGCCATCCTTTCGGCGATCATCTTCAACGCGTTGATCATCATCGCGCTGATCCCGCTGTCGCTGAAGGGTGTGCGTTACCGTCCGATCGGCGCTGGCGCGCTTCTGTCACGCAACCTGCTGATCTACGGCCTCGGCGGCATTGTGGTTCCCTTCATCGGCATCAAGGCGATCGACATGGCCGTCGCGGCCCTCCGTCTCGCCTGACATCTCTAGGAGCTAAGAACAATGTTGAAAGAACTTCGCCCGGCCGTCGTTATGATCGTTGCCACTACAGCCATCACGGGCCTGCTTTATCCGCTCGCCATGACGGGAGCGGCCCAGGCGCTCTTCCCGACCCAGGCGAATGGCAGCCTGATCGAGAAGAACGGTCAGGTGATCGGCTCGAGGCTGATCGGCCAGGCGTTCACCAGCGACAAGTATTTCCACGGCCGTCCCTCGGCCGCCGGCGATGGCTACAATGCCGCCGCCTCCGGCGGCTCGAACCTAGGCCCGACCAGCCAGAAACTGATCGACCGCGTAAAGGGCGACTACGAAACAGCCAAGGCGGCAAACCCAAACGCCAAGGTGCCGGCCGACCTCGTCACCGCGTCCGGCAGCGGGCTCGATCCTGATATTTCGCCGGAGGCCGCCTACTTCCAGGTGGCGCGCGTCGCCAAGGCACGCAACATCGACGAGGCGAAGATCAAGGCGCTGGTCGACGGCGCCGTCCGGGACCGCGAACTCGGCATTTTGGGAGAACCTACCGTCAATGTTCTGGCGTTGAACCAGAGCCTTGATGCTTCTATGACTGAGTGAGTTTGGCAGGTTAGATGCTGTGGTTTGGCGACAAGGCCAACCCCACTCTGCGTCATCCTCGGGCTTGACTCACTGGTGTCCGGTTGGCGCTAACGGCTGCCCCTCATCCTAACCCTCTCCCCGTTCTGACGGGGAGAGGGACGTGCCAAGCGAGAGCTAGGCGAGGGACGGAGAGGTCGCGGCGCGTCCCCTTCGCCCCGTTTACAGGGAGAAGGTGGCGGCAGCCGGATGAGGGGCTGCTCTCGCCGCGTCAACATCGGGAATGCCATCCGCCAGCTGAACCTCGATTGCAGCCATTCGCAGAAAGACAACACGCATGCCAGACGACAACCGCGACCAGGCCGGCAGGCCCTCGCCCGATGCGCTTCTCGAAAAAGCCCGGGCGGAGATGCGCGGCCGTCTGAAGATCTTTCTGGGCGCCGCCCCAGGTGTCGGCAAGACCTATGAAATGCTGGTCTCCGGCCGTGCCAAACTCTCCGACGGCCTCGACGTTGTCATCGGCGTCGTCGAGACTCACGGCCGCAAGGAGACCGAGGCACTGCTCGCCGGTTTCGAGATCATTCCTCGCGTCAAAATCGACTATAAGGGCCGTCCGCTCGAGGAAATGGACCTCGACGGCATCCTCGCCCGCAGGCCCGATCTCGTTCTGGTCGACGAACTCGCCCATACCAATGCCGAAGGCAGCCGCCATCCGAAGCGCTACCTCGACGTCAAGGAATTGCTCGGCCGCGGCATCGACGTCTACACGACGCTCAACATCCAGCATGTCGAAAGCCTGAACGACGTCGTCTCGCAGATCACCCGCATCCGCGTGCGCGAGACGGTGCCGGATTCGATCATCGACCTGGCCGACGACGTCGAGATCATCGATCTGACGCCGGACGATCTGATCAAGCGCCTGCATGACGGCAAGGTCTATGTGCCCCGCACCGCCGAGCGGGCATTGGCAAACTATTTCACCCCGGGCAACCTGACGGCGCTGAGAGAACTTGCGCTACGCAAAACCGCCCAGCGCGTCGACGATCAGTTGCTCACCCACATGCAGGCTCACGCGATCTCCGGCCCTTGGGCGGCGGGCGAACGTATCCTCGTCTCGATTGACCATCACCCGCGCTCCGCCTCGCTGGTGCGATATGCAGCTCGTATGGCCTCGCGCCTGCGCGCGCCCTGGGCCGCCGTCTATGTCGAGACCAACCGTTCGGTCAATCTGACCGAAGCTGAGCGCGACACTGTTGCCGCAACGCTGCGTCTTGCAGAACAGCTCGGCGGCGAGGCGATCACGATTCCGGGCCGCGAGGTCGCCGAAGAGCTCGTCCGTCACGCCACAGCAAACAATGTCACCCACATCGTCATCGGCGCCCCAAAGATGGCGACATGGCGCGACTGGTGGAGCCGTTCAATCACCGACGAACTGATCCGCAAGACCGGCGAGATCAGCGTCCATGTCATTTCCGGCAATGAGAAGGACGGCACCACCGCGCGCGGCATCCGGGCGGCGGCCACGGCCCCTGAATTCGATTTCAGAGCCTATCTGCTGGCGACCGTCTATGTCGTCATCGCGCTTGGCGTCAGCATCGTGCTCGATCAGGTGCTCGACGTGCGTAACCTTGCCCTCGTGTTCCTGATGGCGGTGCTGACCTCCGCCGTGCTGCATGGGTTACGGCCGGCGCTCTACAGCTGCATTCTCGGCGCGCTGTCCTTCAACTTCTTCTTCCTGCCGCCGCGCTATACGCTGACGATCAGCGATCCGGAAAGCGTGCTGGCCCTGTTCTTCTTCCTCGGCGTCGCCATCATCGCCAGCAATCTGACCGCGACCGTGCAGCGGCAGGCTGCCGCCGCCAGGCAGCGGGCCCGCACGACGGAAGATCTCTATCTTTTCTCAAAGAAGCTCGCCGGCACCGGTACGCTCGACGACGTGCTCTGGGCGACCGCCTTCCAGCTCGCCTCCATGCTGAAGGTCCGTGTCGTGCTGCTCTTGCCGGAAGAGGGCACCATCGCCGTCAAGGCCGGTTATCCGCCCGACGACACGCTCGACGATGCCGATATCGCCGCCGCCCGCTGGGCCTGGGAGCACAATCACGCCGCCGGCCGCGGCGCCGATACCCTGCCCGGCGCCAAGCGGCTCTATGTGCCGCTGAGGACCGGGCGCACCGCCGTCGGCGTCATCGGCCTCGACAGCGACCGCCGCGACGGGCCGCTGCTGACGCCGGAGCAGCAGCGGCTGCTCGATGCGCTGGCCGATCAGGCGGCTCTTGCGATCGAACGCGTCCAGCTGGTCGCCGATGTCGACCGGGCAAGGCTTGCGGCCGAAGCCGACAGGCTGCGTTCGGCCCTGCTCACCTCGATTTCGCATGATCTGAAAACGCCGCTTGCGGCTATCCTGGGCGCCGCCGGCACGCTGCGCGACTATTTCGCCTCCATGCCGGAGGAGGACCGCGCCGATCTGCTTTCCACCGTCGTCGACGAATCCGAGCGCCTCAATCGTTTCATCGCCAACCTGCTCGACATGACCAAGATCGAATCCGGTGCGATGGAGCCGAATTTTGCGCTGCATTATGCCGGCGATATCGTCGGCAGCGCGCTGCGTCGCGCCGCAAAGATCCTCGAGCGCCACAAGACCGAGACGAGCATTCTCGCCGACCTGCCGATGGTGCGCGTCGATCCTGTCCTGTTCGAGCAGGTGATCTTCAACCTCCTCGACAATGCCGCGAAATATGCGCCCGAGGGATCCGTGGTCCATATTGAGGGCTGGGCCGATGCCGACAATGTCGTGCTGCAGGTCTCGGACGAAGGCCCGGGCATTCCACCCGCCGACCTTACCCGCGTCTTCGACACCTTCTATCGCGTGCGCAAGGGCGATCAGGTGCGCGCCGGCACCGGCCTCGGCCTTTCCATCTGCCGCGGTTTCGTCGAGGCGATGGGCGGCACGATCACCGCCGCCAACCGAAAGGGCCGCCCGGGCGCCGTCTTCACCATCCGCCTGCCGAAACCCAACGACATACCGAAACTGGATGAACTCAGATGACCGGTTCAGCCGTCAAGATCCTCGTCGTCGACGACGAGCCTCCAATCCGCAAGCTTCTTCGCGTCGGCCTGACCGCGCAGGGCTACGAGGTGCAGGAGGCGCCGAATGCGGCAATCGCCCGCCAATCGGTTGCCGACGGCAGGCCCGATCTCATCCTGCTCGATCTCGGCCTGCCCGACACGCCTGGCCATGACCTCTTGCAGGAGTGGCGCGACGAAGGCCTGTCCCTACCCGTCGTCATCCTCTCCAGCCGCACCGACGAGGCCGGCATCGTCAAGGCGCTGGAAAGCGGCGCCGACGATTATGTCACCAAGCCCTTCGGCATCAACGAACTTGGCGCCCGCATCCGCGTGGCGCTGCGCCATCGCTTGCAGCAGCAGGGCGAAAAGGCGATCTTCCAGACCGGCGGGCTGTCGGTCGACCTCGTCAAGCGCATCGTCAAGGTCGACGGCGAGGAAATGAAATTGTCGCCTAAGGAATATGACATCTTGCGCGTGCTCGCCCAGCATGCCGGCAAGGTGCTGACACACCAGTTTCTTTTGAAGCAGGTATGGGGGCCGGCGGCTGACGTGCAATATCTGCGCGTCTATATCAGGCAGCTCAGGCAGAAGATCGAGCAGAGCCCCGACCAGCCACACTATATCACCACCGAAACCGGCGTCGGCTACCGGCTCAGGGAAGCGGACTGACATCTCCTCCCTCCCGATGCCGACCACATCGAGCCGCCCACATCGAGAATGACATGAACCTTCACAACATCATCCGGCCGGAGCACACTTTCATCGGTGTCTCGGCACCGACGAAATGGCGCGCGCTGCAGATCATCGCCGATAAGGCGGCGAAGGCCTTCTCCGTCGACGGCCAGACCATCCTGAAGGCGCTCGAAGCGCGTGAGAGGCTCGGCTCTACGGGGATCGGCAATGGCATTGCCATCCCGCATGCCGCCATAGACGGCATGACGAGCCCTCGCGGCCTTCTCATTCGTTTCGCGCAGCCGCTGGATTTCGAGGCGATCGACGATATCCCGACCGATATCACCTTCGTGCTCATCTTCGGGGCGAACAATCGCGCCGAATATCTGAATGTGCTCTCGGCCATCGCCCGACGGCTGCAATCGGACGGCGTGCTTGCTGCCATGCGCAAGGCAAGGACGGCGGACGAATTCTATTCCGCTTTCATCGCTGATTCCCGGGAATAAAAGGCGCGGCCCGAAGGCCGCGCCCGCTCGTCTGTATAGGACGATCTTAGAAATCGCGCTGGAAGCGCAGGAAGCCGAAGACTTCGTCGTCGCCTTCGTCCTCATCGTGGTACTGCACGCTGAGCTTCGTCCTGAGGTCGTCGACGATGCGGTAGTCGATCGTCACCCCGGTCGTGTAGGCGCTGCCGCCAGTGAAGCCGTTACCGTCAGCCTCGAGGGCGATGTTTTCGAAGTACTGGAACCCCGGGGTTACCGTCCACTTGTCGTTGACCTTCAAGGCGTATTCTGCTGCGATCGTCCACTCGGACTCTTCGTAGTAGTAGTTGGCGCCGCTTGCCCAGACGCCGGCGATGCCGAGCGTGCCCGGACCGATGTCGGCGTAGACGATGCCGCGGACGGCGACTTCGCTGGTGTCGGTGTCATAACCGGCAAGCAGGTAAGCGCTGATGGCGCCGGCCTTGTAGGAAACCTGGCCTGCGACACCGAAGTTGTTCGGGCCTTCGCCCGGCTTGGTGGCATAGTCTTCTTCCAGCTCGTCGACCGAGAGGCCGGCGGCGAAAGCGCCATTCTCGTACTGATAACGGATCGAGTTGTGGGTCGTCTCGTTGCTGGCGAGCGTATCGGTCTCGCCGCTCATGTCGTCGTCCCACCAGCTATAGAGCTTACCGACGCGGAAACCGGCGATATCGATGTAGCCCTCGTCCAGCAGCGCTTCCTGATCGGAGGCGTTGTCGGCATTGTAACGCAGCGTCAGGACGCCGGTCAGCGTGCCGTACTCGGTGTCGTTCTTGGCCTGGAAGGTGACCTGACCGCGAGTCCAGAAGTTTACGTCGGAATCGCCGGCAATGTTATCACCGAAGCGCACTTCGGTACGGATGTAACCGCCGATCGAAAGGCATGTTTCCGTTCCCGGAATATAAAAATAGCCGGTACCGTAAGCGTCGCAAACGCGAACATATTCCACCGGCTCGGGTTCCGCCGCCACGATGGCGTCGGCTGCGCGTGCTCCGGAGGCCGCGGCAAGGGCGGCAACGGAGGCAAAAAGGATAGTTCTGATATTCATTTTGAATGGCCCTAACAGGTTTGAATTGTGAGGCGCATTTCAAGGGATGCCCCCACGTAGCGGCCGGTGAACACGACCGCACGGAGGCCCATATAGGAATCCGCAAGTGTCATCGCGGCAAAACCATCGCAAAAATCGGTTTCACCATGGCGCTTTCGTGGAAGAACTGTGGCTAAAAAAACACGGTCTGCCCCAATTGGCCGCGGCCAACTTCGGCACGCTCATTTCCAAATCAGCCCCGAAATGGAATGACATTCTAAGGCCAAGCCCGGAACCGGAAGAACCTTTGTTTCATTATACGACTGACTTGATAGAGTTAAGACATAACAGGAGAGGGTTCCTCAATGCAGACACAACGGTTCACCCGGCTCATCGCAGCCGCGGTCATGGCAGGCAGCTTTGCGATCGGGGGCATCGCTCCGGCATTCGCCGATCAAACGCTTCTCAACGTTTCCTATGATCCGACTCGCGAATTGTATAAGGATTTCAATGCCGCCTTTGCCGCCAAGTGGCAGAAGGATACGGGTGAAACAGTGACGATCCAGGCATCGCATGGCGGCTCCGGCGCTCAGGCCCGCTCGGTCATCGACGGTCTCGACGCAGACGTGGTCACCCTGGCCCTCGAAGGCGATATCGACGCCATCGCCAAGAAGACCGGCAAGATCCCGGCCGACTGGAAGACCAAGTTGCCCAACAATTCGACGCCCTATACGTCGACGGTCGTCTTCCTCGTCCGCAAGGGCAACCCGAAAGGCATCAAGGACTGGGGCGACCTGGTCAAGGATGACGTGCAGGTCATCACCCCCAACCCCAAGACCTCGGGCGGCGCACGGTGGAACTTCCTGGCAGCCTGGGCATGGGCCAAGCAGGCAAATGGTGGTGACGATGCCAAAGCGCAGGAATATGTGACGAAACTGCTGCAGCATGTTCCTGTTCTCGACACCGGCGCCCGCGGCGCCACGACCACCTTCGTCCAGCGCGGCCTCGGCGACGTGCTGCTCGCCTGGGAAAACGAAGCCTATCTTTCGCTCGAAGAACTCGGTCCTGACCAGTTCGAGATCGTGACGCCAAGCTTCTCTATCCGCGCCGACCCGCCAGTCGCCGTCGTCGACGGCAATGTCGACAAGAAGGGCACGCGCAAGGTCGCCGAAGCCTATCTCAACTACCTCTATTCGGATGAAGGCCAGAAGATCGCCGCAAAGCACTACTACCGGCCGATCAAGCCTGAAGCCGCCGATCCGGCCGATATCGCCCGCTTCCCGAAGCTGCAGCTCGCCACCATCGACGACTTCGGCGGCTGGAAGGAAGCCCAGCCGAAATTCTTCGGCGATGGCGGGGTATTTGACCAAATCTACAAGCCGGCCCAATAATAGACTTCATGAAAGCACATAGCCCCACGCGGTGGCGGTTCAAGCGGCCGAGCGTCATTCCGGGTTTCGGAATGGCGCTCGGTCTTACATTGACCTGGCTCACCCTTCTGATCCTCATCCCGCTCTCCGGCCTTGCCGTCCGGTCGAGCGCGCTCGGCTGGGAGAAATTCTGGTCGATCGCGTTCGATCCGCGCATATTGAACGCGCTACGCATCAGCTTCGGCAGCGCTTTCATCGCTGCGATCATCAACGCCGTCTTCGGCATCATCCTCGCCTGGGTGCTGGTACGCTATCGTTTCCCCGGCAAGCGCGTCATCGACGCCATGGTCGACCTGCCCTTCGCGCTGCCGACGGCCGTCGCCGGCATTGCATTGGCGGCGCTCTACGCGCCGAACGGCTGGGTCGGCCAGTTGCTGACACCGCTCGGCATCAAGATTGCCTTTACCCCGGCCGGCATCGTCGTGGCGCTGATCTTCGTCGGCCTGCCCTTCGTGGTGCGCACCGTGCAGCCTGTCATGGAGGAAATCGACAAGGAGGTCGAAGAGGCCGCGGCAACGCTCGGCGCCAACCGCTTCCAGACGATTTTCCGCGTGCTGCTGCCGGGGCTGGCGCCGGCCGTGCTGACCGGCTTCGCGCTCGCCTTTGCCCGCGGCGTCGGCGAATACGGCTCGGTCATCTTCATCGCCGGCAACCTGCCGTTCAAATCGGAAATCGCACCGCTGCTGATCGTCATCAAACTCGAAGAGTATAATTATGCGGCAGCGACTGGCATCGCGGCGATCATGCTGGTGATCTCGTTCGCCTTGTTGCTCGTCATCAATCTCATCCAGAGCTGGAGCAGGCGGAGGTACGGCTATGGCGCTTGATGCGACCGTTCAACCGACGAAACTGCGTTCGGTGACCACCGAACACAGAATGGCGCGATACACGCTGATCGCCGTTTCGCTGCTTTTCTTGCTGCTAATCCTGCTGTTGCCGCTCGCCGCCGTCTTCGTCGAGGCTTTTCGCAAAGGTGCCGGCCCCTTCCTCGAGGCGCTTGGCGATGCAGAGACCTTCTCGGCGATCCGCCTGACGCTCGTCGTCGCCGGCATCAGCGTACCGCTGAACCTCGCCTTCGGGGTCGCCGCCGCCTGGGCGATCGCCAAGTTCGAGTTCAAGGGCAAGGCATTCCTCACGACGCTGATCGACCTGCCCTTCTCGGTTTCACCCGTGATTTCAGGCCTGGTCTTCGTGCTCTTGTTCGGCGCCAACACGTGGCTCGGCCATTGGCTCACCGCAAACGACATCAAGATCCTCTTCGCAGTGCCGGGGCTGATCCTGGCGACGATGTTCGTCACCTTCCCGTTCGTCGCCCGCGAGCTGATCCCGCTGATGCAGGAGCAGGGAACGGCCGACGAGGAGGCAGCCCTGTCGCTCGGCGCCAGCGGCTGGCAGACCTTCTGGCACGTGACGCTGCCGAACATCAAATGGGGCCTGCTCTACGGCGTGCTGCTTTGCAATGCCCGCGCCATGGGCGAATTCGGCGCGGTCTCTGTCGTCTCCGGCCACATCCGCGGCCAGACGAACACCATGCCGCTGCAGGTCGAAATTCTTTATAACGAATATAATTTCACCGGCGCTTTTGCCGTCGCCACGCTTTTGGCCTTGCTCGCGCTCGTGACTCTTGTTTTGAAGACGCTGCTGGAAATGCGCTACAGCGCTGAAATCTCCGCCAGCCGGCGGCACTGAAGGATCTGGAATGGAAGTACGCGTTCAAAACATCCGCAAGGAATTCGATCGTTTTCCGGCGCTCCACGATGTCTCGCTCGACATCCGCTCCGGCGAGCTGATCGCACTGCTCGGCCCTTCGGGCTCCGGCAAGACGACATTGCTGCGTCTGATTGCCGGCCTGGAAAGCCCGACCGAGGGACAGATCTTCTTCGGCGACGAGGATGCCTCGAAGAAATCGGTGCAGCAGCGCAATATCGGCTTCGTCTTCCAGCATTACGCCCTCTTCCGCTACATGACGGTGCTCGACAACGTCTCCTTCGGCCTGAGGGTCAGAAAGGGCGCGCGGCGGCCTGCGAAGGCCGATATCCGCCGACGGGCGCTGGAACTGCTTGACCTCGTCCAGTTGTCCGGCCTTGAAAAACGCTATCCCGCCCAGCTTTCCGGCGGCCAGCGTCAGCGCGTGGCGCTCGCCCGCGCCATGGCCGTCGAGCCGAATGTGCTCTTGCTCGACGAACCCTTCGGGGCGCTCGATGCTCAGGTGCGCAAGGACCTGCGCAAATGGCTGCGCGAGATCCACGACCGTACCGGCCACACAACCGTCTTCGTCACCCACGACCAGGATGAGGCACTGGAGCTTGCCGATCGCGTCGTCGTGATGAGCCAGGGCGCGATCGAGCAGGTCGGGACGCCCGACGAAGTCTATGATTATCCGAACTCGCCCTTCGTCTTCGGCTTCATCGGCCAATCCAACTGCCTGCAGGTCGAGATTTCGGGCGGCGATATTCTCTTCGAAGGCCGCTCGCTCGGCCTCAATGCCGAGGGCGAGCCGGATGGACCGGCGCAGCTCTACTTCCGCCCGCATGATGTCAGGCTCTGCGAATCAGCCGAAAACTGCATTGGCGGCCAGCCGGTCTCCAGCCGCCGCGTCGCCGGTACGCGCCATATCGAACTCGATATCGGCAATGACCGGCCAAATATCGAAATCGAGCTGCCGCCGAGCGAGGCTGACCGGCTCGACCGTCACCGCGTGGCGTTCAAGCCGACCCGCTGGAAGCTGTTCCGCGGCTGATCCCGATTGCGCGCGTCGTTCCTGACGCGCTCACGGCGCTTGCTTAATAATTCGTTAACCCTCCGGATTTATGCATCGGTCGGTCCCAGGCCTCAGCCGGAATCGCCCTTCGCGGGAGTCCATCCGGCCTTTTGTTATCTGAGGTTGTTTGTATTTCAGTCATATGACGAGTAAAAGATTTTGCGCGTTAATCATAAAGGGCTGGACTAATCCCATAGGAGGCACCTGGCGTTGAGGGCGGAGATTTCCTTTCGAAAATCCCTGATCGGGATTTTATTCGTAGGACTGGCGGCTGCAGGCTGCACCACAACACCGAAGCCGGCGACGACGCCGGCAAAGACAAAACAGGCTCAAGCGGCGAAAGTCACTTTCAATTATACCGCCAAGGATCGCGACTGCCTAAAGCGCGCGATGTATTTCGAATCGCAGCATTCCGACGAGGATGGTTATCTGGCCGTCGGCACCGTCGTCATGAACAGGCTGACGTCAGGCGCCTACCCCCCATCGATCTGCGGTGTCGTCGCCCAGGAGAAGCAGTTTGCGCCCGGGGTCATGACGCGCGAAGTCAAGCCTCAGGCGGAACCGGAACTTGCCACCGCGGCTGATGCGATCCTGCTGAAGGGGGCGCGCCATCCGGCCGTGAAGGATGCAATGTTCTTCCACACCGATGGTCTGAAATTCCCCTACGACAACATGCATTATGTGACGGTCGCCGGCGGCAACGCCTTCTACGAGAAGCGCGATTCGAACGGCATGCTGGAAACGCCGCCGCCGCTGCCGTCCTATGAGGTGGCGATGAATTATGTGCCCGGCGAAAGCATGCTGCCGCCGCAATTCGAGGCGCTGATACCCTCGGCCGTTCCCGTTCCTCTGCCGGCGCCCGATCCGATGGCGACGGCGAGCACGGCGCCAATGCAGATAACGGCTCCGGTGACCCAACCGGAAACCGCGCCTGCGCCCGAGCCGGCGATGCGGATCGCGATCCCGACCCCCCGTCCCGCCTATGACAGCGTGATGCTGCGCGGCGAGATCCCGGTAAATGGCGGCTAAAACTGGATTTTCCTAGCGGGAGGAGCGCCTTAGGCGCGCTCTTCCCAGATCTTTGCAAGCTCCACGATCGTTGCGACCGCCTTTTCCATATCCTGGCGGCTCACCCATTCGAGCGGCGAGTGGAAGGCATGGCCGCCGGCAAAAATGTTCGGGCACGGCAGCCCCATGAAGGAGAGGCGGGAGCCGTCCGTGCCGCCGCGGATGCTGCCGCGTACCGGCGTCATGCCGGCACGACGCACCGCTTCAAGCGCGTTCTCGACAATCTCCGGATGGCGGTCGAGCACCGTCTTCATGTTGCGATATTGTTCCGTCACCTGGAAATGGTAGGTCGAGCCGGGATAGGCCGACATCACCTGCTTGACGATAGTTTCCAGCATCGCCTCCTTCTCAGCGAGCCCCTCCTCCGTGAAGTCGCGGATGATGAAGCTCAGCGACGCCTTTTCCATCGAGCCGGTCACGCCGACCGGATGGATGAAGCCCTGCCGGCCTTCCGTCGTCTCCGGCGCCAAATCTTTCGGCAGCCGGTCGATGATGGCGCCGGCGATCTTGATAGCGTTCTCCATACGGTCCTTGGCGAAGCCCGGATGGATCGCCACGCCTGTTATGCCGATCTCGACGCCGTCGGCCGAGAAGGTTTCGTCCTCGATGTGACCCGCCGTCTCGCCGTCCATCGTATAGGCGAAGTCCGCTCCGAGTTTGCCGAGGTCGACCTTGTTGACGCCGCGACCGACCTCCTCGTCAGGCGTGAACAGGATCTTGATCGTTCCATGTCGGATGTCGGGATTGTCGACCAGAACCCGGGCCGCGGTCATGATTTCCGCCAGTCCCGCCTTGTCGTCGGCGCCGAGTAATGTCGTTCCGTCGGTCGTGACGATGTCGTTGCCGATCTGGTTGTTCAGCTCCGGATGTTCGGCGACACGGATCACCCGGCTCGAATCGCCGATAAGCCTGATGTCGCCGCCGGCATAATTCCTGACGATCTGTGGCTTGACGTTGGTGCCGGGGAAATCGGGCGCCGTGTCCATATGCGAGCAGAAACAGAGGACCGGCACCGCCTTGTCGCTATTGGCCGGAATTGTGGCGTAGACATAGCCGTGTTCATCGAGACGGGCATCGGCAAGACCGATCTCCAGCAGTTCGTCGACCAGAATCCGGCCGAGATCCTTCTGCTTCTCGGTGGTCGGCTGCGTCGACGAGGAGGGGTCGGATTGAGTGTCGATAACGACATAACGGAGGAAGCGGTCGAGAACAGTGTCGGTCATTTCAATCCAATCCAATGAGATCACCAGAGGATATAGCCCTTCCGGGCGAGGCGACAAAAGAATTTTCCGCTCGGCGCATGGTTCTATGACGACGGCCCCTACTGAGGAGCGGGGATGATCTGGCTCGCCCGGGCGCGTCTAGCCGAGGAGCTGTAGCAATCGTTCTCTCGCATCCAACAGCGGCAGGCGGAATTTGTCCTGTAGGCATACGCCATTAATGGATTATCGCTGCGGTCTTGAACTACCGGCAGCCATTTCCAATATTTTTATGGGATCAAGCTGGCATCGAAAGGAGGAAGAAGAAAATGCCGCTGAACGATGTGCTCTGGACTCGTCCAGTGACGGTCCGGCTGCAGTGCGGCCTGGAACGAACTTTTACGGGCGTCTATGACGCCTTGGATTTCCTGGAAAACGAATGGCCGTTGGGCCACGGAGAGCGCCACAAGCGCGCGGTCAAGACCTGTCGGGGCGCTCTTAACCGGATTATTGCCCCTTTGATTGCGCGGGAGGCTTTCATGGCCGCGTGCGTCGAAGCCGGCATGCCCGCGGTCGTGGCTCCCTGGCAGGTGCAGGCTACGAGCCGCCCGGTGCGACCCACGCGTGTCGCTGCTCTTGGCTAAGGGCCAGGCGTGCGCAGTTCACGTCGGGACCCTGATTTCAAGATACCTGTCGCGGCCCCGGGAGGAGCCGCGCCAGATCAAAACCCAAGGCATCTCGATCTCCTTTGCCGTCTGGGCTTCGGAGCTGAAATTGTAGTTGTTTCCCTGTAGAACCGTCGCTGTCGTGCCTACTCAAACGGGGAACGCTGCCGCGGCTGGAACAACGATCACCAATATTTCGTTTGAGGACCGAATGCCCGGGAACAGCCATGGCCAGCGACAAGCTATCAAGCTATCGATCAAAACGCGACTTTCAGAAGACTGCTGAGCCCAGCGGCGAGCGGCCCCTCAAACGGAGCAACCGCCGTCGCTTTGTCATTCAGAAGCACGATGCGACACGTCTGCACTACGACCTGCGGCTTGAGCTCGACGGCGTGTTCAAGAGCTGGGCTGTCACGAAAGGTCCGTCGCTCGATCCGCAAGACAAGCGGCTGGCCGTCGAGGTCGAGGACCATCCGCTCGATTATGGCGATTTCGAAGGGACGATTCCGAAAGGCCAGTATGGCGGCGGCACGGTCATGCTGTGGGATCGCGGCTATTGGGAGCCGGAGGGGCGGAAGAGCCCTGAGCAGGCGCTTGCCAAGGGCGATTTCAAGTTCACGCTCGAGGGCGAGCGCTTGCACGGCAGCTTCGTGCTTGTGCGCATGCGCAACGATCGCGACCGCAGCAAGCGTACCAACTGGTTGCTGATCAAGCATCACGACGAGTTCTCCGTGGAGGAAGACGGTGCTGCCATTCTGGAAGAGAACGTCACCTCGGTCGCCTCGGGCCGCAGCATGGAAATGATCGCGGCCGGCAAGGGGCGCAAGCCGAAACCCTTCATGGTGGAAGGCGGCAAGATCGAGGCCGACGCCGTCTGGGACAGCAATCACGGACTGGCCGCCGAGGAGCGGCAGGAGGCGAGAGGCGGAAAGCGCGCCAGCACCGCGACGGCGGTTGATCTTCCGGATTTCATCGCGCCGCAGCTTTGCGAGAAGCTGGAGCGGCCGCCTGGCGGCGACAGCTGGATCCACGAGATCAAGTTCGATGGCTACCGCATCCAGATGCGTGTGCTCGACGGCGAAGCGACGCTGAAAACCAGAAAAGGTCTCGACTGGACGGCCAAATACCCCGCAATCGCCGAGGCGGCGTCAGCGCTTCCAGACTGCATAATCGATGGTGAAATCTGCGCTCTCGATGAGCACGGCGCGCCTGACTTCGCCGCGCTTCAGGCGGCGCTGTCGGAAGGCAAGACCGGCAGCCTCGTCTACTTCGCCTTCGACCTCCTCTATGACGGCGGTGAGGATCTCCGCCTCAAGCCCATCATTGAACGAAAGACGCGACTGCAGGAGCTTCTCGCGGAGGCCGGCAACGATCCTCGCATCCGCTACGTCGAACATTTCACAGGCGGCGGCGACGCCGTGCTCAGGTCGGCATGCAAGCTATCGCTGGAAGGCATTGTGTCGAAAAAGGCAGATGCCCCCTATCAATCCGGTCGAACGGTAAGCTGGGCGAAGTCGAAATGCCGGGCGGGGCACGAGGTGGTCATCGGCGCCTATGCCAAGACCAACGGCAAGTTTCGCTCTCTTCTCGTCGGCGTTTTCAGCGACGATCATTTTGTCTATGTCGGCCGTGTCGGGACCGGCTACGGCGCCAAGAAAGTCGAAACACTGCTTCCCAAACTGAAGGCGCTGGAGACGACGAAGTCGCCGTTCACCGGTATCGGCGCTCCGAAGAAGCAGGCTGAGGTGGTGTGGGTAAAGCCCGAGCTTGTCGCCGAGATCGAATTCGAGGGCTGGACCGCGGACGGTCTCGTCCGGCAGGCGGCCTTCAAGGGCTTGCGGGAAGACAAGCCGGCCAAGGAAGTCGAGGCGGAGAGATCGCCAAGATCATCAACAGCTGAGATTACGGGGCCGACGCCGAGGGCCACACCGAGAACAACGCGCCGTAAGGGTCAGAAGGCCGATGTCATCGGTGTGCTCATTTCGAACCCGGACAAACCATTGTGGCCGGACGCCAATGATGGTGAGCCGGTAACCAAGGAAGACCTTGCCCGCTATTACGAGGCGGTCGGCGACTGGATGATCGAGCACCTCAAGGGCAGGCCCTGCTCCATCATCCGCGCGCCGGACGGAGTTGGTGGTGAGCAGTTCTTCCAACGTCATGCGATGCCGGGGCAATCCAAACTGCTCGAATTGGTCAAGGTATTCGGCGACAAGAAGCCATACCTGCAGATCGATCGCATCGAGGGGCTCGCCGCAGTCGCCCAGATCGCGGCGGTCGAGCTCCATCCGTGGAACTGTGAACCCGGGCAACCGGAAGTTCCTGGCCGCCTGGTATTCGATCTTGATCCCGGTCCCGATGTTCCCTTTTCCACGGTTGTTGCCGCTGCCCGCGAGATGCGCGACCGGCTGGAAGACCTCGGATTGATCAGCTTCTGCAAGACGACTGGCGGCAAGGGCTTGCATGTCGTGACCCCGCTTACAATCAACAAGCGAAAACCGTTGTCATGGCCCGAAGCGAAGGCCTTTGCGCATGACGTCTGCCAGCAGATGGCCCGAAACAACCCCGATCTCTACCTTATCAAGATGACCAAGAGCCTGCGGGGCGGTCGCATTTTCCTCGATTACCTGCGCAATGATCGCATGGCGACGGCCGTGGCGCCGCTCTCCCCTCGAGCCCGCCCAGGGGCGACCGTGTCAATGCCTCTGACGTGGACGCAAGTGAAATCGGACCTCGATCCTAAAAGGTTTACGATCCGAACCGTGCCTGCTTTGCTATCGAAGTCATCCGCCTGGAAGGATTATTGCGAGGGGCAGCGTCCCCTGGAGCAGGCGATCAAGAGGCTCGGCCGCACCGGTAAGCATGCCGCCTGACACGACTGATCGCCCCGCGGCACTCATCTGATTGCAGCGGCATCAGTCATATCGAAGACGGCTGCGTTATCCTGGATCTCGCGGAGGCCTTTGTATGAGGGGTGGCGGAGGCTGCCCTCACGCGTCCAGCCGCGAAACTCGATTTCCGCGACGAGGGTTGGTTGAGAAAAGACGAGGCGCTTTCCTTTGAGCGGCACGACAGGTTTTTTCGTCTGGAGGCGGTTCAACGTCTTGCGCAGATATTCCGCCTCCGTTCGGTTGAAGCCTGTGCCGACGGAGCCGACATAGATCCAGTCGTGACCCTTTCGACCCGCAAGCAAAAGACTGCCGAGCCCACCGCGGTTGCTGACGGATTCCTCGTACCCGACGATCATGAAACTTTCGCTCTGAACGCACTTGATCTTCTGCCAGTCCCCCAGACGACCACTGCGGTAAGGGCTGTCCCTGCGCTTTGCGATGATGCCTTCCAGGCCGCGATGGCATGCGTGCTCAAGCAGTTCCTCGCCACCCAGATCCAGGTCTTGCGAGAACCGAATAGCGCCATCCTCGGTCTCGGGGATCAGATCTTCGAGAAGATGGCGGCGGACCGAGAGCTCGGTGCGCGTTAGGTCGTGACCGTCGAGATACAATAGATCGAAGGCGTAGAAGAGGGATTCGGTCGAGATTCGTTTGCCGCCCCGTCCGCCGAGCGAGCGCTGCAACGCCCCAAAGTCGGAGCGACCCTCGTCATCAAGGACGACCGCTTCTCCGTCGAGAATGCAGGTCGATACACCGAGTTCTCTTGCCCCTGCGGCGATGTTAGGAAATCGGTGGGTCCAGTCATGTCCGCCACGGGTGAGAATGCGGATACCCTTTGGCTCGATGTGGAGCGCCAATCGGTAGCCGTCCCACTTCACCTCATAAAGCCAATCCGGCCCTTGCGGCACCGTCTGCTTCAGCAAGGCCAGGCACGGCTCCACTCTCGACGGCATCGCATCGAACGGCAGGTTTGGCTGGTCGGGATCACGCCGACGGAGAGGTCGTGATTGTATGGAGGAATTCGAATCGCGAAGAAGCGGAGCGGAGGGGCCGCGTGGTCTGGTCATCGCTCAATGCCTGTCGGGTCGGTTCTCGGCATCGACGGATTTACGCAGGGCGTCCATGATGTTGATGACGTTGCTGGGCACCGGCTCCGCCTTCTCCTTGCCCTTGGATTTTGCTCTGACGGGCTTCTTCATTTGTTTCTTCTTGGCCTCGATGATGTCGAGCAGCCTATCCTGCACGGGGTCGGAGACCATCTTCGGGGTCCAGTGCTGCGTCTGCTTCTTGATGAGCTGCTGGACCAGCGGCATCATCTCACTGTCCGCCGGTTGATCGTCTACCCGCTCGAAATAGCTCTCCGCGTCGCGCACCTCGTCCCCGTAACGCAGGGTCCAAAGAACGATGCCCTTGCCGCGTGGCTCCAGCATCACGGCGCGCTCGCGGCGCGCAATCACCAGTCGCGAGATGCCGACCATGTCCTCGGCGGCCATCGCATCGCGGATCACCGAGAACGCCTCCTGGCCGACCGGATCGTCCGGTGAAAGATAGTAGGGCGTGTCGAGCCAGATCCATTCGACGCCGTTGCGCGGCGTAAAGACCTCGATATCGATCGTCTTGGTGCTTTCAAGCGCAACGTTCTCCAACTCCTCGTCTTCAAGCAAGACATATTCGTTCTCGCCACGCTGATAGGCTTTCACTTCGTCTTCATCTTTCACGTCTTTGCCGGTCACGGCGTCGACATAGTGGCTAACGACGCGGTTTTGGGTGGCGCGATTGAGCGTGTGAAAACGCACCTTCTCATTTTCGGAAGTGGCCGGCATCATCTGCACCGGGCAGGTGACGAGCGACAGTTTGAGGTAGCCTTTCCAGTAAGGCCGGATCGCCATGGAAACCTCCGATCACCCGGCGCGGCGCTGGTGAGCGCCGGCTGGGCTGCGTGATTTCGTCGTCGACGCGCGCGCGGCCTTCTGTCTGCTCTTTCCGGCATTGGCATTTGCAGCGGTGCGCTTCGTTTTGGCCGGCGTCGCCATGCCGGCGCTTTCGCGCAGCGCCTGTAGCAGGTCGCTCGGTTTGGGAGCCGGCGGCGCCTTTTTCTTCGGAAGGGTGCGGCCTTCGATCTTGGCCTTCACCAGTTCGGCGACGGCCGCTTCATAACGGTCGTCGAACTGCTTCGGGTCGAACTCGCCCTTCTTGGTGTTGATGATGTGCTTGGCAAGCTCCAGCATCTCGCCTTCGATCTTGAGATCCGGCATCTCCTCGAATGCCTTCTCGGAGGAGCGAACCTCATAATCGAAGTTCAAGGTTGAGCCGACCAGCCCTTTTCCATGGGGACGGATGAGGAGCGTTCGCAGGCGCCGGAACAGCACCGTTCGGGCAATGGCCGCGACCTTGGCTTTCTTCATACCATCCCTCAGGAGTTTGAAAGCATCGCTGCCCATCTTGTCGGGAGCCAGATAATAAGGTTTGTCGAAATAGACGTCATCGACCTCGTCAAAAGGAATAAAGGCCTCCACCTTCAGCGTCTTGTCGCTTTCGGGAATGGCGGCCGCGACTTCCTCGGGCTCGAGCACGACATAGCGGCCGTCCTCAATCTCAAAACCCTTGACCTGGTCCTCCCGCTCGACCGGATCGCCGGTCTCGCCGTCCACGAATTCTCGGCGCACCCGGTTGCCGGTCTTCCTGTTCAGCGTATGAAACGCGATCCGCTCGGATGTGGAGGCGGCGGTATAGAGCGCCACCGGGAAAGCCACCTCTCCGAACTTGATAAAACCCTTCCAATTCGCCCTCGGGGCAACCATCTCGCTCGCGCTCCTGACGCAACCTGTGCGAGTCAACCGAATCAGTTTACGATTGGTTCCGAGTCAAAACGAATCAAATTTCAATAGCTTAATCAGAATTACCCACGCTTTTTCCGAGTCTCTTTCATCTCCTTGAATCTGATAGGTGTTTTTCTTGACTAAGTGCTTTTAAGGTGAAAACAACCAGAAGATAAAGCCGCTGCGGACCGATTTCCCTGTAGTGACTGCTCATTCGATGCGTTGTCCCTCGCCGTCGAACACATGCAGATATTGGGGCGGGAAGGCGACATTGACCTTCGGCCCCGCCTTCAGCGCTTCGCGGTCCAGAGTGAAGATCTTGAACGGCAGGCCATGCAGGGCGAGGTGCAGGATAATGCCGAAGCCGGTGGGTTCGACGAGTTCCACGTCGGTGGCAAGCCCGCTCCCGTCGTTCGTCATCAGCACATGCTCCGGCCGAATGCCGAGCGTCACCTTCGTGCCGTCTGCAAGCGGCAGCGGCTTTGCCAGCGGCACGATCGTTCCATCCTTCAGCTTGACGCCGCCTGCGGTGTAGCTGGCCTCGAGGAAATTCATTCCGGGCGAGCCGATGAAACCGGCGACGAAGAGATTGGCGGGGCGATCATAGAGTTCCAGCGGACTGCCGACCTGCTGCACCACGCCGCCATGCATGGCGACGATCCGGTCCGCCAGCGTCATCGCCTCGATCTGGTCGTGGGTGACGTAGATCGAGGTCGCCCTCAGCTCGCCGTGCAGTTTCTTGATTTCGGCGCGCATCTGTTCGCGCAGGCGCGCATCGAGGTTGGAGAGCGGTTCGTCGAACAGGAAGGCTTTCGGCTGGCGGACGATGGCGCGGCCCATGGCGACGCGCTGGCGCTGGCCGCCGGAGAGCGCTTTCGGCCGCCGTTCAAGCAACGGGTCAAGGCCGAGCTTGGCGGCCGCCGCGGAAACCGCGCTCGCGATCTTCTCCTTCGCCGTTTTCCGCAGCCTCAGGCTGTAGC
Organism: Rhizobium atlanticum; assembly: GCF_030182485.1. NCBI lineage: Bacteria > Pseudomonadati > Pseudomonadota > Alphaproteobacteria > Hyphomicrobiales > Rhizobiaceae > Rhizobium > Rhizobium atlanticum. The sequence goes on along the minus strand of NZ_JAQJCJ010000017.1, from coordinate 51,759 downwards.
TCATATTGCCGGCGACATTCATATGCGGATATAGTGCATAGGACTGGAACACCATGGCGATGTCGCGGTCCTTGGGATGCAGTTCGTTCACCCGGGCGCCTGCAATACGGATCTCACCTGATGTGACTTCCTCCAGCCCGGCAATCATCCGCAACAGCGTTGACTTGCCGCAGCCGGAGGGACCGACGAGCACGACGAATTCGCCATCCCTGATGTCGAGATCGACGCCGTGCAGCACCTGCACCTGGCCATAGGCTTTGCGGATATTCTGGATATCGATCGATGCCATTTCTGTTTAACCCTTGACCGCGCCGGCCGTCAGGCCCTGGACGAGATAACGCTGGATGAGCAGGAAGAAGAGGCCGGCCGGAATGAGCGCCATGACGCCCGCCGCCATCATCTGCCCGAAATCCACCGAGAATTTCGAAACGAAGGTGAGAAGCCCGACGGGGAAGGTCGCCGCGTCATTGCCGTTGATCAGCATCAGCGCGAAGAGCAGTTCGCTCCAGGCGGCGGTAAAGACGAAGCCGAGCGTCGCGGCGATGCCGGGCAGCGTCAACGGCAGGATGATCTGGCGAAACGCGGTGAACTGCGTCGCCCCGTCGATCATCGCCGCCTCTTCGAGATCCTTGGGAATGCCGTCGAAGAAGGACTGCATCAGGAAGGTGGCGAAAGGCACGTTGAAAGCGGTGTAGACGATGACGAGGCCGGTCAGGCTGTTGGTCAGATGCAGAGGCGACAGGATCTTGAAGATCGGCGCGACCAACATGACGAGCGGGAACATCTGGGTCAGCAGCATCAGGGCGACGATCCAGTATTTCGCCCGAAAATCGAAGCGCGACAGCGCATAGCCGGAAAGCGAGGCGCAGATGGTCACGGTCACGGCCGTCGAGGCCGAGACGATCAGGCTGTTCTTGAAGAAAGTGGGAAAGGCGCTGTGCTGTAGCACGAAAGCATAGTGATCCCAGCTGGTGCGCGACGGCCACATCCGCACGCCCTCGGTATAGAGCAGATCGTTCGGCGTCACCGAGACCTTGAGCAGCCAGAAGAGCGGGAAGAGCGCGAAAGCGATATAGCAGAGGATCGCCAGACGGTGCGCGATCGTTGGGATGACGGATCGTTTCATGGCCTCAATCCTTGTTCAGCAGCGTCTGCCGCAGCAGGATGATCAGCATCGAATAGGCAAGCAGCAGGGCCAGCAACACCAGCGCGATCGCCGAGGCGTAACCGAAATCGAGCCGCTTGAAGGCCGTGGTGAAGATGTAGCTCGCGACGATCTGCGTCCGGTCGGCCGGCCCGCCATTGGTCATGACGACGATGAGATCGGCGAAGTTGGAGATCCACACGGTGCGCAAGAGCACGGTGATGGCGATCGTCGGCGCGAGAAACGGCAGGGTGATCGAGCGGAAACGCTGGAACCAGCCGGCACCATCGATAGAGGCCGCCTCGTAGAGATCGCGTGGGATGGCCTGCAGCGCCGCAAGCAGGGTGATGGCAAAAAACGGAATGCCCCACCAGACATTAGCGACGATCGGCCCCCACATCGCATGATCGGGATCGGATAGAATGTTGCCCGGCTCATGCATCAGCCCGAGCGCGAAGAGCCAGTGCGGGATCGGCCCGATGACCGGATTGAACAGCCAGGCCCAGTTGAGACCTGCGAGAAAGGACGGCACCGCCCAGGGCAGGAAGACCAGCGCCTGCGCGATTGCGCGGCCCGGGAACGGCTTGTCGAGCAGCAACGCCAGAATGAGGCCGAAGATGAATTGCAAGACGACGGATGCGCCGGTCCACCACAGCGTGTTCCTCAGCGCACCGTAAAAAGCCGCGTCGCTCGACAACTCGCGAAAATGCTCGAGCCCGATGAAGCCGCCGGAAAAGGGGTTGAGCAGCTGAATATCGCGGAAGGCATAGGACAGCCCGAGCGTCAGCGGCACCAGCATCACCGCAATGATCAGGATCAGCGACGGCGCGCTGTAGAGATAGGGCTCCGAAGCATCGGCAAGACGGCGCAGCCACGGCCTGCGGTCGCGACGCATGTCGAGCATATCGGCGGAAATGGTCATCGGATTGCGGTTTCCATTGTCTTGATCAGCGGAGTCTCGCCCGGGTGATACTTCTGAAGCAGGAGGTCGAGGCCCCCTCATCCGCCTGCCGGCACCTTCTCCCCGCTGGGGAGAAGGGAATATGCCGCGACGTCTCCGTTCTCTTCTCCCCAGCGGGGAGAAGGTGGCCCGAAGGGCCGGATGAGGGGGCTCCGCACTCAGAGCCCACCAATTACTTTTTGGCCAGGAACTTCTGCTGCGCCTTGGTCAGATAATCCGCCCACTGGTCAGCCAGGTCCTTCGCCGAGATATCGCCGAGCAAGGCCTGTTGCGAGGTCTTGATCGCGAGCGAATCCTTGAAGAAGGCGAACTCCTCCAGATAGGTCGGCATCACGGTCGGCACGGTGTTCGGATCCGCCAGTTCCTCGAACCAGCCCTTGAACTGGTCACCGGCATAGAAGGGATCCTTCTCGGCCGCCGTATAGGCCGGCAGGGCGCCGATGCGCTTGTTCCACTCGATATTGCCTTCCGGCCCTTCGAGGGTGGCGATCAGCTTCCAGGAGAGATCCTTGTTGGCGCTCGTCGAAAACATCGACCAGCCGCCATAACCGATGGTCGGGAAGGACTTGCCGTCGGGCCCCTTCGGCAGCGGCGCAACGCCGAAATCGTCCTTCTTCATGCGTTCGGCAATGGCGATCAGCGCATCCGGATCCTGGTCGAGGAAGGCGCAGGTGCCGGAATAGAAGCCGGCGACGACTTCGTTGAAGCCCCAGTTGACGCTGTCCTTCGGCGCATAGCCCTTCTTGTAGAGATCGACCATCCACTCGATACCCTTTGCCCAGCCGGGGCTGTTCATGGTCGAGGTGCCGTCTTCCTTGAAGTACTTGTTGTCGCCGGCCATCGTGGCGGCAAAGATCATCCAGCCATTGAGGCCGCCCGGGCCGCCGCGCATGCAGTAGCCATATTTGCCCGGCAGCTTGGAGACCTTTTCGGACGCGGCAGTAAACTCCTCGAGCGTCTTCGGCGGCGCGGCGACACCAGCCTCCGAAAGCAGCTTCTTGTTGTAGAACATTGCCCTCAAATAGAAGCCATAGGGCAGCATGTAGGCGGTGTTCTTGACGTCGCGGCCGAGCTCGAGCGCGCGCGGCGTCAGCTCCTTGGTGTGCTCCCATTTTTCGAGATAGGGCTCGAGGCTTTCGAGCATGCCGTTATTGGCATAGAGCGACAGCCAGGTATCGGGCATCTCCATCACATCGGGCACGTCACCGGCCGAGACCATGGTCGCGAATTTCTGGAAGGCTTCGTTCCAGGGCAGCGAGATGATATCGACCTTGGTGCCGGGATTGGCGGCCTCGAACTTGCCGACGATCGATTTCAGCGTTTCGGTGCGCTCCGGGCTGGTGATGACTTCGACAAGCTTGAGCGTCGTATCGGCAAAGGCCGTGCCGGCCATCATCGAAGCAAAGAACGTCGAGATTATTAGTTTTTTCATGGCTCAGTTCCCCCTTGTTAGGTTTCTCTCGGGTTTCAGGATTGTGAGGCGGCGGCGAGCGCCTCCTCGATGTCCCTCCACAGAGCCTCGGTTCCTTCGAGGCCGACATGGAGGCGTACGGATCGCGCATGGATGCCGAAGGTTTGCGCGGAGTTCGGCTGTGCCTTCTGCTGAAGCACGACCTCGCCTGGTACGATCAGGCTTTCATGCCCACCCCAGCTTACACCCAGTTTGAACAGCTTGAGATGGTCGGCGAAGGCGCGGATATCGACGCCGTCGCGGAAGATGAACGAGAACAGGCCCGAGGTGCCGTTGAGCCCCGCGGGCAGGCGGTTGGCAAGCCCGGGATGGCAGACCGTCTCCACCACCTCGAGCTTCTGCAGGCGTCTGGCGATTTCAAGCGCCGATGCCTCATGCGCCTTCATGCGCAGCGGAAGCGTGCGCAGGCCGCGGATCAGCAGCCAGGCATCGAACGGCGAAAGCTTGCCGCCGAGATAGGGATAGGCCTCGGCCTTGATGCGCGCGATCATTTCCTTCGAGCCGGCGACGACGCCCGCCACCACATCGCTGTGGCCGCCGAGATATTTCGAGGCGGAATGGATGACGAGCTCGACGCCGAGCGTCAGCGGCCGCTGGAAGAACGGGCTCGCCCAGCTGTTGTCGATCATCGAGACGACGCCGTGCCGCTTGGCGAGGGCGGCCAGCGCACCGACGTCGTGCGCCTCCATCACCCAGCTCGTCGGGCTTTCCAGGTAGAGGAGCTTGGCGCCGGGCAGCGCCCTCGCGACGGCTTCCTCGTCGCGCCCGTCGACATAGGTCACCTCGATCTTCATCCGCTTGAGGATGGTGCCGAACAGGCGGAAGGCATCGGGATAGACATGCTTCACGGCGACGATGCGGTCGCCCGGTTCGACGAAGCTCAGCACCGCCGAGGAAATCGCCGCCATGCCGCTCGCAAAACCCAGCGCATCCTCCGCACCTTCGAGCTTGGCCAGCATTTCCTCGAAGGCGCGCACCGTCGGGTTCAGCCCGCGCGTATAGGTCGGCCGCACCTTCTCGCCGCGATAGACGGTGATCATTTCGTCGTAATCGGAAAAGGTGAAAAGCGAGGTCTGGAAGATCGGCGGCACGACGGCGTCGGCGAAGTTGCCGTCGTCGTGGGCGGTGATGAGGGAAGCAAGATCGAACGGATCTGCGCCATTACTCATTTGGACATTTCCTTGATATCTTCCTCGACGATATCGAGAATTTTCAATGTCTCCGCGCGCGCCGCCTCCGGATCGCGGGCAGCGATCGCGTTGAAAAGCGTGCGGTGAAAAGGAAAGGACCGGCGGGCGAAATCCTGCCGGTCGAACGGATGCTCCCAGAAGCGCTCGAATGTCTCGCGCATCTGCTCGAGAAGCTGGCGAAACAGCGGGTTGTGGGTGGCGTCGTAGACGGCGAGATGGAAGGCGAGATCCTCCGGCCCGGATGTGCCCTTCTCCAGGTGCACCCGCTCCATCTCGTTGAGCTTCTCCTCGATGACGACGAGGTCTCTTGTCGTGCGCCGCCGGGCGGCGACCATGCCCGCCTCGCATTCGATGCCGCGGCGAACCTCCAGCGTCTGCAGCAGCGCATCGCGCAGATGCGCCGCGTCGAAGGACAGCGGCATATGGATCGTCGCCCGGGACACCGGCTTCAGCAGATAGGTGCCGCTGCCCTTGCGCGTCTCGATGACGCCGAGCGCCTGGAAATGCCGGATCGCCTCGCGAATGGTCGAACGGCCGACGGCAAGGGCCGCCATCAGCTCCCGCTCGGCCGGCAGCCGATCACCCGCCTGCAACCGCGCTTCCTCCACATAATCCGCCAGCGCATCGGTCACCTGACGCGCCCGGTCCATGACGGGAAGCGGCCGGATCAACGGCCTGTCGCTACGATTTGCCTTCATGGTTCCCCATTTTTTCTATCAGGCAGCCAGATCTGAATTGGTCTGACATCTTAGCATTTCTCAAACGGGGCAAGAAGTCAAGCCGAGTTGTTTATAATAAGGCCGATCTTGCTGCGTCGCTCCCTGGGCAGAAGCGGTTCTACGGTTTGCCATTTTGCGTCGGTAGGTCACCACGTACCAGGGCAGCCTCCTGAAAGGCACCTGGAATTAAAACTCAGCTGATTTGGCCAAGCACATTATCAACAGGACCAAGGCAAGGATTGCCCCTTCACCGGGAGCGCGCTAAAGCGTAGGCGCCTGCGACCTGCCCGAACCGCGATTTTCACAATCTCGCGCTCCTGCTTCACGAAGTCGCAGCGAACGCTGCGAAATACGGAGCACTCTCCCTTGGCGACGGGCACGGACGGATGAATGCAGATCCGACCCAGCCCTCTTCGGCTTTGAAAGCATCCTGGAGCAAAGGATAGCGCAAAACTTTGACATCCATATCGAGCGATCATGGACGCCTGATGAATTGTCAATTCGGCTTTCGCTTCTCCGTCTCGTGATCACGTAAGCCTTTCGGCTCGCCTGGGGCTTACAAGGGAGATGCATGGCATGGCCATCGCCATACCGAATGACACCCGCAATTCGGCAGCCTCCGTTTCGCGATTTGGCCGGTGTTGTTCTCCGCGCGGCAACAGTGGCGACGCCTAGTCCCTTCATCGGTCCTTAAGAAAAGGATGGCAGCTTTACCTCAATTTGGGGGATGCATATATGGTACATGGGTTGATGTGGCGGGCTCGCATTCAGACGAAGGTGCTCGCGCTTTTGGCGCCATTCGTCATTAGTCTATGCGCAGTAGGGTTGACGGGATACTACGCGTCGAGCCTTCTCGAAGGTCGGATGGAGATCTCCAACCATATTTTGCAGTCTCTGAACGGGTTCAAGCTTGTTTCTTCAAGCATGACCGGCTTTCTGATGAAGCCGTCGCAGGAAGCTCGTGACACCGCGCTTGCGGACGCCCGAGAGCAATTGGCAAACCTGAAGCAGACGATCGAGACTCTAAGGCCGACGACCGATGTGGGGCTTCTCGACCGGGCGCTCGATCAGTCGCAAATCATCCCGCAAAAGATCGAAGCGATCTGGCAAATCGAAACGGGACAGCAGAAAATTCTCAGCGACGTGGACGCTGCTTCCGCGGCGCTTCTTGACCTGCAAGGGCAGGTTGGCAAGCGCTCGTTCATGCTGATGGCGAGTGCGAAAAAGATGGAAAATGCCAACAAGAGCGGCCTCAGCAACGCCGTCTCCATCACCGCGGCCGCCAGTGTTGCGACAAAACTTAGCAATGATTATACGAACGCTACAACGTCGGCTGACAAGCTTAGCCTTCTAGCCAAATATGCGCCCGATTTGCAGAAGACAAGGGAGCAGCTTTCGCCTGCGATAGGGACCGACAGAGAAGCCCTCGCGACGCAGTATTCCGCTGCGGTAGATGCCCTCCTTAACGCTTCGAAGGCGTCGCCAGACACTTTGGATGTCCCGACAACGGATACCGCCATCGCTAATCTTGCTGCTATTGGGGACAGTCTCAAGACAATTGGCGACGACCTGATGCGGACCTCCGTACTCGCGCTTGCCGCGTCGGACAAGGATATCTCTCAGGCGACGAATGTCGGCAACCAACTCCGTGCTATCGTTAACAGCAATAACGAGATCCGCGTCGGCTTCGCCGAACTTGCAGGCAAGCCAGACGACGCGCGAGTGAAGAAAGTCCAGCAATCAATCTACATGTATCAGACCGAGCTCGGCCGTCTCGCCGGCGTGGTGACCGACGATCCGGTTTTTGCCGAGATTCCGAAGAAGGCTCAACCCGTTCTCGATCTGCTTGCGGCGAACGCGGCAGCGCTCTCCGACGGTGCGCTCCGCAAGCTTGCTGAGTTCGACCGCGCCGCGGAGCAGATCGACAACACCTGGAACCTGCTTGCGCAGTTCGCCGAGACGCAGAAGCAAAATGCTGGGCAGGATCGTCAACAGGCCAATAGGATATCCGGCGGCGCGATTGTCATCGGCATCCTAATTGCCATGGCCGCAGGTGCCGCGCTGGTCTTCACACTGAAGGGACCTATCGCCCAGATTACCGCAGCGATGCGCAAGATCGCCGAGGGAAGGCTCGACACCACAATAACCGGCGAGACACGGGCCGACGAAATCGGGGAAATGGCCCGTGCGCTTTCGGTCTTCAAACAAAATGCGCTGTCGAAAGTCGAAATGGAACAACAGGCCGAGATCGCGCGTCGTGAGGCAGAATCTGAGCGCGCCCGCAACGAACTCGAGCGACGTAACGCACAGGTTCAGGTTGATGCCGCAATCGAGGCGCTGGCGGAAGGGCTCACGCGGCTGTCGCGCGGGCAGTTGAATTTTGCGATCGATACGCCCTTTGCCCCTGAGCTCGATCGGATCCGTACCGATTTCAACATGTCGGTTGCGGGTCTCAGAGAGACCCTCTGCGAGATCCGTGAGACGTCTTCCCTCATTAGCAATAATGGCCGCCAGATGGCGGAAGCCGTCGATGACTTGGCCAGTCGAACTGAAAAGCAGGCGGCTGCTCTTGAAGAAACCGCAGCGGCTGTGGAGGAGATTTCTTCCGCCGTCAACACCTCTTCAGGACGGGCAGCAGCAGCGCTGGCGCTTGTCCAACGCGCCAAACAGGGCGCCGACGCCTCGGCTTCGGTGGTCCAAAACGCAGTATCGGCTATGGGACGGATCGAGGACGCGTCGGGCAAGATCGTACAAATTGTCAGCGCCATCGATTCCATCGCTTTCCAGACCAATCTCTTGGCCCTGAATGCGGGAGTCGAAGCGGCGAGAGCGGGTGAGGCCGGCAAGGGCTTTGCAGTCGTGGCGCAGGAAGTGCGGGAGCTGGCGCAGCGATCGGCTCGCGCAGCCAAGGAAATCGGCGAGCTCATCAACAATTCTGTCCGAGAGGTTGCGTCGGGCTCCGAGTTCGTCGGCCGCACTGGCGACGCGCTGATGGAGATTTCCAGCGAGATCGTCCACATCGTCGGCCATATTGAACTGATCGCCGCGTCAAGCCGCGATCAAGCGACGACACTCAATTCGATCAATGCGTCGGTGAACGATATTGATCGTATGACGCAGCAAAATGCGGCGATGGTGGAAGAGACCAATGCCGCCACGCAACAGCTATCGTCAGAGGCGCTCGCACTTACCGAGATGATCGCACGCTTTCAGCTTGAAGGCCTTGAGAGCCCGGCTTCTAGAGGCTACGAGGCCGCCGCATGATGGCAGCGTGTACGCAGACCCTGTGACCTGCTTTGAAATGTGAATCATCAGCGACTGCTGCACGTCGTCAGCAGCGTGAGCTCGGTATGCCACAAAGTCCCGACGATCACGATTTGTGGCCAACGGCTGTTGGTCAGGACTGAGCCGGTTAGGCGCATGAGGAGCATTGACGGTTCTGAACGTCGTCGGCATCGCTGCGGACGTGATTGTCACAGACTCATGGCCCAGTGACGCAGAAGAAGGCGAATTGGCGGCCTTATAGGTGTCAGCATCGCCCCTCGACCAAGGCGCCGCAACACAATCTTTTTGCCTTGTCCACCAGTGGCGAGAGGCAGGAAGTGACCGCAGACGCGATGTCACATCCGACATGTCGTTCCCGCGAGGCAAAGGCTTTCCTGCTTCACGCGGAGAACGCATTTGATGGAGTGGGCGACCTCTTAAGCGCAGTCGAGGCAGTTATCGAAGGAGTGTCAGACGCATCATACTCGTCGGGAGCTTTCGAAACATCAGCTTAGAGATGCTACCCACCCACCGGCGTCAGGTCGACGAGCGCCTTGATCGGCAGGTGATCCGAGGCGATGCGGGCGAGCGGTGTATCATGCGCCTCCACCTCGGAGATGATGCCCTTGCGGTTGGCGATGATGCGGTCGAGGGCCAGAAGGGGCAGGCCGGCGGGAAAACTCGGCACGGCGGGCGGCAGCTCGCCGAAGGCGGATTGGAATGTGTTCAGCGACGAGCGGTCGCCGAGCCGCCATTCGTTGAGGTCGCCGAGCAGGATGGTCGGCATCTCATGCCTGTCGTTGATCAGTTCGACGAGGGTCCGGGCCTGCTGGGCTCTGCTGTGGCGCAACAGGCCAAAATGCGCGGCGATGATCCGCAGCGCGCCGCCCTCTTCCAGCTCGATTTCGACGACGAGGGCGCCGCGCGGCTCCAGCCCCGGCAGTTTCACCTGGTGCACATCATGCACCAGCCCCTTCTTGAACAGCACGACATTGCCGTGCCAGCCATGCGCCTTCGCCATGCCGGCGATCGGCACAGGGATCAGCCCCGTCTCCCGCTCCAGCCGGCCGAGATCGAGTATGCCCGTGCGCTCGCCGAAACGTGTGTCGGCCTCCTGCAGCGCGATCACGTCGGCGCCGATTTCATGGATCACGCGGCTGGTGCGCTCCGGATCGAAACGGCGGTCGGTACCGACGCACTTGTGGACATTGTAGGAGGCGATCAACGTTCCGGCGCTCCGCGGCCTTGCCTCCATATGCGCCGCGTCAAGCCGCTTTTTCCTGCTCCTGATCGAGGCGAGAATGCTGGCGGGAAGACTGTCTTTCCTGGCGTGCATTGGGAAGCGCACTTGTTCCGTTGATCAACGAGGCAACTCACTCGGCAGTATAGGCGGCCGCGCGGAACTTGCCATGTCGGAATGCAAAAAATCCGTCAGAGATAGGGCGAACCAAGCCACAGCACCTTCTCAATGAGCCGCACCGGGAAGGGCCGCCCGCGTAAGCCGTCCAGCGTCACCAGCGTTGCCGATTTCAGGGTTTCTTCGATATGCTCGTCGATTTCGGCGGCAAAGCCCTCATTCAGCACTTCGAGGTCGACCTCGAAATTCAGCCTGAGCGAACGTGGATCGAGGTTGGAGGAGCCGACATAGGCCCAGGTGCCGTCGATCGTCAAAAGCTTCGAATGGCTGAAGCTGCCGGTCGAGCGCCAGATGCGGCAATAATTTTTGAGAATCTGATCGAATTGCGCCGTCATCGCCCGATCGACCAGCATGAGATTGTTGAGAGCCGGTACGACGATATCGACTTCAACGCCGCGCCGCGCCGCCGTCACCAGGGCGCTGATAAGTTCGCGGTCCGGCAGGAAATAGGGCGACATGATGCGGATCGATTGACGCGCAACAGAAAAGGCGCCCATCAGCATCTTGTGGTTGGTTTCGAGGCTGCGGTCCGGTCCCGAAGCGACGACGCGCATCAGGATGGGGTCGCCGGGGCTGCGCTGCGGCGGTTCGATACGCCAGGCCTCGTCGTTCAACAGTTCGTCGGTGGTGAACCGCCAGTCTTCGGCGGCAAGATCGAAGAGATCGGCGACGACCGGGCCGGTGACGCTGAAATGCGTATCACGGGCAAAGGTCTCGCCCGTCGCCTCCTCGCTGAAACCCGCCCTGATATTCATGCCGCCAGTCAGCGCAATGCGTCCGTCGACAATCAGGATCTTGCGGTGGGTGCGCAGATTGGCATAGGGCAGCCGCAAACCCATAATGACATTGCCGTTGAAGACGGCGACGGTGACGCCGCCCTCCTTGAGATGGCCAAGAATGCTCGGCACCGAATAACGCGCGCCGACGGCGTCGATCAGCACCCGGACCGTCACACCCCGTTTCACCGCGGCAATCAGCGCATCGGCGATGCGCAGGCCGATGACATCACGGTCGAAGATGTAGGTTTCGAGCAGGATGCTGCGCTCCGCTTCATCGATAGCGGATTTCATCGCGGCATAGGCCTCGTCGCCAGTCTCCAGCATGTCGATTGTATTGCCTGAGGTCAGCGGGTTGCGTGTGACGCGGTCGCCAAGCGTCTGCAGCGCCGCAAAGCGGCGGCCGAACTGGCTGATCACGGTCTCGGCGTCGGCGTCGAACGTCTCCAGCTCGTCGGTCCCGGGAGCGAGCAACAGAGCGTCCCGACGAATGCTCAGCGATTTGCGGCGGATGCGATTGATGCCGGCAATCGCATAAAGCAGCGCGCCGACAACAGGCGAGAGGATGATGACGCCGACCCAGCCGATCGCCGCGCGCACCTCCTCCTTGGTCATGGCGGCATGGATCGCCGCTGCGGCTCCCATGGCGATCGAAACGACAAAGAGGATATGCGGCCAGTAGGTCGACAGGAGATAGAACATCGCTGGCCAATATAGCCGCGAAACGGCGGCGTTCAATTATGCCGCCGCTCCCCCATGGCGCGAAATTTTCCTCGGGATTGTTTTGCCGAGCTCCCCGTTCGATCGCGGGAACAATCGCGGTTGAGATCGATTCCTCCTCAGGAGCTGAGGATTGCCATCATGAACATCGCAGCAAACGTCGGTCCTGCCTTGGCGCTCGAAGTCGCGGATGCCGAAAGCATTGCCGAACTCCGGCGTCAGGCCGAGGACTGCACCCGCTGTGACCTCTATCGCAATGCGACGCAGATCGTCCTCGGTGAAGGTCCGGGAAAGGCAGAGATCGTCCTTGTCGGTGAGCAGCCGGGTGACCGGGAAGATATCACCGGCAGGCCCTTTGTCGGCCCGGCAGGGCATCTGCTCGACCTCTGTCTCGATGAGGCCGGTCTGGATCGTCAACGCTGCTACGTCACCAATGCCGTCAAGCATTTCAAGTTCACGCCGCGCGGCAAACGGCGGCTGCACGCGAAACCCAATGCCGGCGAGATAAGGCGTTGTGCCTGGTGGCTAGGCGCGGAACTCAACATCCTGCAGCCGAAACTCGTGGTGGCGCTGGGCGCAAGCGCGCTTTACGCGCTTCTCGGGCCGAAGGCGAAATTGACGCCCGAGCGCGGTCATGTCCTGCAACCTGCAAACCACCCGCCGGTTCTGGTGACTATCCACCCCTCCTATCTCCTGAGAATCCGTGATGGGGCCGAGCAGCAAAGGCAGCGCCAGGCATTCGTGTCAGATCTGCACAGGGCAGCGGAATTTCAGCTTCGGTGAATGCCGATTCTCAACCTTGATATGCTGCAATGCGAAATATTTGCGGTTGCGTTCCGATTTCGCTTGAAACCGCGCTCCTCCTCTGGAACCATCCTGACAGTATCGCGTTCGAACGACGGCAAAATGTGACTGGAGATCAGCGATGGCAGAAACTCGGGAAGAGTGGATCAAAAAACGTGCATACGCCCTCTGGGAAGAAGAGGGCTATCCGACAGGACGGGATTCCATCCATTGGGAACAGGCACGCCACGAGCGCGACGCGCTCGAAGGCTCCTCTTCCAACGGCAAAGAGGCCAAACCCCGGGCCAAGCGCGCCGCAACGACCACCAAGGCCGCCCCAGGCGCCAAGACAAACGGCGTTGTCACTCCGGCGCCCAAGCGGACGGCAAGCCGCAAGACGGCATCCTGACTGCTGGAATACCGATCACATTCAAAAAAGGGCGTCGTTGCGACGCCCTTCGGCTGTGCTTTGTCATATCTCTGAATTAGTTGGGTTTTAAGAGAGATTGCAAGCGGGCTTGCCGCGCGGGGGTGAACAAAGACCGGATGACGCTGCAAGCTTTGAAGCTTCCAAAAAATTTGAGGCTTCGCCCGCAAGCCGGGAACAAGACCATACAAAGACTGTTTGTGGCGAAGGAGGAGGCAGCCATGAACGATCCTATCCAAATGCTCTTCGTCACACCTCTTGCCGCCCGAAGCCACGCTTCGAACGTGATCGTGTGAGCCATGGAAATATCGCTCGTGCTCATCGCCGCTCTGCTTTATCTAGGTCTGGCGCTCGGCTTCATCCTCGCCGTCGATAACCTGGTTGGACTGGTTTTCCGCGAGTCCCACACCCCGCTGCAACTGCCGTCCTTCGGCATTGGCCGCGCCTTCGCAGCGTCGCAGCGGAAATAACGGTTCTCGGCTGGCGCCCACGCACGGTTAAAACGTAGGGTGGGCCTGGCGCATCGGCCCGAAAATCGGAATTGATTTTCGGAAAGCAGGATGAGATCGAGGACAATGGGACAGGCGCGAAGCGTTCAGCCGGCGACTTGGCTTTTTGCGGCGCGCTCCTTGCGCGACTTCGGCGACGGCTTCGTGGCCATCTTGTTGCCTGTCTATCTCCTTGCTCTTGGATTTTCGCCCCTGCAGGTCGGTGTCATTGCGACGGCATCCCTCTTCGGATCCGCTCTTTTGACGATCATCATCGGATTTCTCGGCGCGCATCATGATCTCCGCCGCCTGCTTTTGGCAGCCGCCGGCCTGATGGTCGCCACCGGTGTCGCCATGCCCATGATCGACGACTATGCGCTGCTGCTCGCCATCGCCTTTGCCGGCACGATCAACCCGTCGGCAGGCAGCGTGAGCATCTTCGTGCCGCTTGAACATGCGGTCCTTGCCCGGGAGGCAACCAACGCCGATCGAACGAGAATGTTTGCGCGCTACAGCCTGGTCGGAGCGCTTGCAAGCGCCGGCGGCGCGCTTGCCGCGGGGCTGCCTGACCTCATGACGCGGTTCGGAATGACGCAACTGAGTTCGATCAGGCTGATGTTCGTTGTCTATGCGCTCGTTGGCATTCTCGGCGGCCTTCTTTATGCCCGCATACCGCCTCGCCCGGTGACGCACGAAGACCACAAGCCGGCCGCACTCGGGCCTTCGCGCGCCATCGTCATGAAGCTCGCAGCCCTCTTCAGTCTCGACGCCTTCGCTGGAGGTTTCGTGGTCCAGTCCCTACTCGCGCTATGGCTGTTCGAACGATTCGATCTTTCGCTGTCCGAGGCTGGAGTGTTTTTCTTCTGGACGGGTGTTCTGTCGGCGTTTTCGTTTCCTGTTGCCGCCCGGCTATCGAAGCGGATTGGACTCGTGAACACCATGGTGTTCACCCACATTCCATCAAGCGTAGCTCTCGCCCTTGCCGCATTCGCCCCCACCTTGCCGTTGGTGCTTGCCTTGCTGCTGGTTCGGGCCGCGCTTTCGCAGATGGATGTGCCAACCCGGTCTTCCTACGTGATGGCTGTTGTCACCGAGGCGGAGCGAGCCGCCGCCGCAAGCTTCACATCGGTGCCGCGCAGCCTCGCATCGGCGGCCAGCCCTGCCCTCGCGGGCGCTCTTTTCGCCGCGTCCTATCGCGCTTGGCCGCTTGTCATCTGTGCCGGCCTGAAGATCATATACGACCTCTTGCTGTTGCTGCAGTTCCGCCACCTCAAGCCGCCCGAGGAATCCTGAAGTGCATTGCCTGCAGTGGGCGCATGCCCCCTCAGGTCCGGACTCTGAGAGCTCGTTCCGTTCTGTCGGCGATTTGGGTCACGGCATAGGCGATCACCATATAGATCACCACGGCGACCAGGAAGGCTTCGAGGTAGTAGAAGTTCAGCGCCGCGGTCAGCTGCGACTGCGCGAAGATGTCGACCACCTCGATGGCGAAGCCGAGCGACAGCGCCTTCATGATCACCATGAAGGAGTTGGCGAGATCCGGGATGGCGGCGACGATCACCTGCGGCAGCATGACCCGGCGGAAGAGCTGGCTCTTCTTGTACCCGAGCGAATAGGCGGCGTCCGCCTGCCCCGTGTCGAAAGAATTTAGGGCGCCCTTCACGACTTCGGCCTGGAAGGCTGCGACGCAGGCGGTGAGAGCGACGATCAAGGTCACCCAGTTGGGCGTGGAGTGGCCGTTATAGTCGATGCCGACGAGCGACGTCGTGAACTGCAGAAACGACGGCAGGCCGTAGTAGGCAAGGAAGATTACGATCACCATGGGCACGCCTTTGAAGGCGACCTTGTAGGCGACGACGAGCTGGCGGAGCACCGGGATCTTCCGATACTCGACCATGGCAAACAGGCTGCCGACGATCGTCGATAGGACGAAGATTGCGAGCGCCATGGCAAGCGTCAGCGGCACAGCGCCGAGGATCTCATAAAGGTCGGGGAGAAGAACTTCGCTGTCGAAAATCATGCCTTCCCTCCTCGATCAGACGCTGGCCATCAGCGGGGCACGGATCGTCGCGTCGCCGGGCACATATCTTCCCGACCGACGCTCGAAGGACCTCACGACCGCCCAGGCGATGAGGCAAAGGACCGAGTACAGCACCGCCAGTACGAGGTAGGTCTCGAACTGGTATTGGTTGTAGTCCCGCTCCATCACGAGGTGGGCGGTCGCCATCACGTCGGCCGCGCCGATGTACATGACAAGCGCCACGTTGTGGATCAGGTAGATGATGGAGTTGCCATACCCCGGCAGCGCAATGTGGACGGCCTGCGGAGCGATGACGCGCAGTAGCTTTTGGCGGAAGGTGTAGCCCAGGCTGTCCGCCGCATCGTGCTGGCCTCGCTCGACTGCGAGGTAGGCCGGACGCATGACCTCCGACAGATAGCCGCCATGGTAGAGGCTGAGGCCCAGCATGGCGGCTATCGTCGGCGAGACGAAGTCGCCGATACCGAACAGGCCGACGAGCACGGGAAGCCCATAGAAGGCGACGAACAATTGAAGGACGACGGGAACGCTGCGGGCATAGGACACGTAGAGGTCGGCCAACTGGCTGATCACCGGGATCCTGCGCACCCGGAACGTCGTCGCGATCAATGCCAGCACGAAGCCGGCGGCCATGGCCGTGAATGTGATCGCAAGCGTCAGCGGCAATGCCGAGAGCAACTCGGAGATCATTATGGAAAGGTCCACTTGGGAACGCTCCTTCTTTCAGTCTTGCTGGTCGCCGGCTTCGAAGCCTGGGGTTACTTCATGTATGTGGTGATGTCCTCGCCGAACCACTTCTGCGAGAGCTTGGCGAGCGTGCCGTCGGCCTTGAGCTCCTTCAGTGCCTTATCGAAGCCGTCGGCGAGCGCCTTGTTCTCTTCCGAGCGGTGGATCAGCACGAAGGTGTTGTTGATCGCGACCGGCTCGCTCGCCTGAAGGTTCAGCTTCTGCTCGTCGATCACCGTCTGCTCGCCGAGATTGGACGGAAGGACGAGCGCATCGTACTTGCCGTTCTCGACTTCCTTCAGACGGTCCGGATAAGGGATGCCTGCGCTCGAAGCGGTGATCTCGATCTTGTATTCGGGATTCTTTTCCTGCCAGGCGGTCGCGAACTTGTAGATGCCGCCGCCTGCCGTCACCGGAACGATCTTCTTGCCGACCAGGTCCTTCATTTCCTTGATGCCGCTGTCCTTGCGGCTGTAGATCTTGATCAGGCTGGCGCCGATCGGAGCTTCCGGGATGAGAAACTGCTTCTCACGAGCCGGAGCACGGTAGTAGCCGCCAGTCGCGACGTCGTACTTGCCCGTCGCAAGACCCGTTTCCTGTGCGATGTCGGCCGCGCCTTCCATCACGAACTTGTACTGCGGCAGCTTGGCGTTGATCGCCTTCAGGACGTCGGGCTCGTAGCCCTGCGGTTCGACGCCGATCGCACCCCACGAGAGTGGCTTCGATTCCGCCGCGGTGGCGATCTTGATCGTCCGAACGTCTTCGGCGAAGGACGCAGTTGCGAAGGCGATCGCGACGCCTGCTACGGCGAGACCGAGCCCACGGCGCGAGATTGAACTCATGGAAGTCATTTCAGGCATCCTTTCTTACTGGATCGCGCGTTCGGAATTGAGAAACTGAGCGAGGCGCGGGTTGGAAGGGCTATCAAAGATTTCGAACGGACTGCCGTCGGCTGCGACGACACCCCGGTCCATGAAGACGATGCGGTTCGAGATGTTCTTGGCAAACTGCATCTCGTGCGTGACGAGAAGCGAGGTGATGCCCGAGGACGTGACGTCCTTGATCACCTTGAGAACCTCGTTCACGAGTTCGGGATCGAGCGACGAGGTCGGCTCGTCGAAGAGCATCACGTCCGGCTTGACCGCGAGCGCTCTGGCGATGCCGGTTCTCTGGAGCTGCCCGCCGGAGAGCTGGGACGGATAGTTGTCGAGCTTGTCGGAAAGTCCCACTCGCTCAAGCTCCTGCAGCGCGATGGCGCGGGCTTCCTCCTTCGCCTTGCCCTGCACGACGACAAGCGGATCCATGACGTTCTGGATGACCGTCATGTTCTTGAAGACGTTGAACTGCTGGAACACCATCGCGGTGCGCAGACGGATCGCCCGGACCGCAGCCTTGTCCGGGCGCGCGAAGTCCATCCGGATATCGTCAAAGGCAATCGTTCCGGATGCGGGCTTCACCAGATGATTGATGCACTTCAACAGCGTCGTCTTTCCAGTGCCGCTCGGACCAATGATCGAAACCACGTCACCGCGTTTCACCGACAGATCGACACCGTTGAGGATGTGGGTGCTACCGTAGGACAGCTTCAGCTTCTTGATCTCAAGCATTTTCGGATCTCAGCTCCTTTCGGAAGATAATTCGGAGAGCGCCTCGGTATCGTCATCGGCCCACTCGTCTCCAAGTAGTTCCGGCGTGTCGAAGGCCTGCAGGTTTTCGAAGTGTTTTGCGCGGTCCGCGACGAAGAGCGATCTGACGATGCCGCGCGCCAGGCGGTCCGCGCCCTCGCTGATTGCGGGGATGTCGCCTGTGAGCTTGCCGTGGCTGAGCGTTGCCGGGAAATTGAAGCAATGGACCTTCGACAGGGCCGGGCACAAGCCCGGTTCCCTCTCGAGAAATTCGAAAGCGTCTCCAAGATCGGGCGAACCTTCGAGTTCCGCATTCGCCATCCCGGCCGGCGTTGGAAAGCGGTCGCGCCAGAGGCGGATGAATGGTTCTAGGGCGGCCAGTTCCGGCCGATTGTTTAGGTCGATCTTGAAGCCCGTGCCGAAGATCAGGAAGTCGACCGGATAGCTTGCGCGAGGGGTCGTTACAACGACGTGGTCGCCCTGCTCTTGCAGACCGCTGATTGGGCTCTCGAGATGAAGGTGAGCCTGCTCGAACGAACTGACGCGCAGCACGCTCGGGCGTGGCGGCGGCGTCTGCTGACCCATGGCATAGTTCAGGAAGCGCCACTTCCACTCGTCGGGAAGTCCTGCAAATCCATGCACGACACCCTGGCTGCCGATGCCAGTGAACTTGTTGATCCGCGGCAGCGTCTTGCGGCGGACGAACATATCGAGACGCGCGGCACCGGCTTCGAGCGCGGACGCCGCGTTGTCCATCGCCGACGCGCCAGCGCCGACCACGCCAACCCGCTTGCCGCGCAGCGCCCCAAAGTCGATCGCGTCAGCGGTGTGCGACCAGAATTTTCTGTCAATATATTCGGCGATGTCGGGCAGGTAGGGGCCGCCGAGGCCGTCGCGCCCCGTTGCCAACACGACGTGGCGGCAAATGATCGTTTCCTTGGCGTCGTCCTGGCTGCAGACGAGGTCGAACATGCCCTCCTCGCGCGGCAGGATCGCATCGACGGCCACGCCGTTGCGCACCGGCAGCTCCAGCACCTTCCGATACCAGATTAGATATTCCATCCACGTCTCGCGAGGCGCGCGCTCGAGCGCGTCCCACGCAGCACGGCCGAAGCGCGCTTCGTAATAGGCCCGGAAGGTCAGCGCCGGCAGGCCCATGGCAGGACCGGTAAGCTGTTTTGGCGAACGAAGCGTACGCATCCGCGCGAAGGTGACCCACGGACCTTCCCGGCCGGCAATCGCCTTATCGAGGACGAGATGGTTGGCAACGCCGAGACGCTTCAGCATTCCGGACGCAACGAGGCCCGCCATGCCGCCGCCGATGATGACAACGTCGACGACCTTCTGGCCATCGGCTTCGCGAGCAGGAACCCAGGCCTTGGAGGGCAATTCCAACCACGAGAGGTCCTGGCGCAGACGCTCTTCGAGAGCGGCGAGGTTGTCGGGAAGCGTAGAAAGGTCGCTCATGTGGGCGCTCCTTCAGAATTGACGGCTTGCCCATAGACAGTATCAGCCAGCGCATCCGCACCATTTGCTTCCAGCAGGCGACAGCCGGGCATTGCCAGGGCCTCCGCGCGTGCGGCCTCGATGACGGCGGTGACCGTCGGGGTGAGCGGCAGCGCCGCTGCTGAGATCGCGCCGAACAGGAAGGGAATTTTCTGGTCGACTTTGCGCATGACGATCCCGTCCATTGGCACGCCACAGACGGTCGCAGGCTCGACGATGGCAACACCCAATCCGGCGCGGACGAGCGAAAGCGCTGTCAGCGAAGCATTCACGTCGATGATACGTTCCGGAGCGACTCCGGCGCGTTCCAGGGCCTCGTCAACGCGATGACGCAGGCGGTATGGATTGGCAAGGGTGATGATTCGGCGATCGGCAATATCCGACAGACGAACCAATTCATCAGCAGCCAGGGGATCGGCTGCACCAATGGCGACGACGCAGGGAGCCTCGGCGATCCAGTGAATTTCCAGACCGGGATGCTCGAGCGGCAGGCTTGATATACCGAGATCAGCCGAGCGAGCGACGATTGCCTGCACCACGTTTTCCGCCGCGAGCGCCTGGACGTGGAGATGGCGAGGAATGAGATCCGCTGGCAAGGCACCCAGTGCCTGCGGCAGGAGCCCTGCCGCAAGCGACGGCGTCGCGGCAATCGTCAGTGTTGCCGGCTCGTCGCGGCCGATCGCCTCCGCCCGCTCCCGGATATGGATGAGACTCGCAAGGTGACGTTCGACCTCGGCATGAAAACGCAGCCCGCGCGAGGTCGGCTGGATGCGCCCGCTGCTTCTATGGAGAAGCGCGTAGCCGAGATCGGCCTCGAGGTCCTGTATCAGCCGGGAAACTGCTGGCTGCGAACGTCCGAGCAGACGGGCCGCGCCGGTTACGCTCCCTGCCGACATTACTGCCGCGAAGGCCTCGAGCTGTCGGATGTCGATCGAGTTACTATGCATATAGGACATCAACCATTCTCCCTCATGTTATTAAAGCATGAGTTTTCCATTAAATCACTGGAGAATAGATAATTATTTCACATAGAGTTCAGAAGGTCATGCTAATTTGACATGGATCATACCGAGGCCTATCTGGTGCTCTCCGCGAGATGCAAAGGAGCTTCCCCTTGACACTCATCGAAACTCTTGCCGCCGTGAGGCCTGGCTCAGCGCTTGCCGAAGCCATCGAGAAGCGTGCCGAAATTCTTCGCCTGAGCGAGGCTGCTCACGACGCCGTGCTCCTTCCCCGCGATCCGGGCGGCCTTTCGCATGGACTGAGAGCCGCTCTCGCCGCGCGCATGGCCCGGCACAACGGCAACGAGGCGCTCGCCGATCACTACGATGATCTCGTTGAACGCGCCGCAGAAAAGTCAACTGCGTTGCTCGCGCAACCGGGCACGAACGTGGATGACGGCTGGACCGCCGAGATCGTCCGTCACGCCGACCGACTGACGCTGGCGCCGCGCGATTCAACCCGGGGCCATATAGAAGCATTGCGAAGCGTGGGCGTTGGCGATGCCGACATCGTCCGCCTTTCCGAGCTGGCCGCCTTCGTGAACTACCAGGTGCGCGTCATCGCAGGATTGGCACTGATCGGAGCAAGGCAATGAGCGAAGTCGTTCACAGCTTCACCACCACGGTTCCGCGCTGGCAGCCCTACATCGTTCCGGTCGACCTTGAGACCGCCACCGAGGAACAGCGCGAAGCGATGCAGATCACGCCATCCAACAAGGGCATCTCGACCTATGTCCTGACTCTCGCACACGATCCGGAATCGCTTGCGGTCCGCTCCCCACTATTCAATCTGATCATGTATGGGAAGGACGGACTTTCATTGGGCGAACGCGAGCTGGGAGCGACCGCCGCCTCCGTCGTCAATCGCTGTGTCTACTGCGCCGCCGTCCACGCGTCCCGGTTCATCAACTATACCAAGCGGACCGACGTGATCGACGCGATCTTCGCCGATGAACTCGGCGCGGAACTCGACGAGCACCTGCAGGCGATCTTCGACTTCTCCGCCCGCCTGTCGACAACGCCTCCGCAAGCGACCAAGGCGGATGCGCAGGATCTCGCCGAAGTCGGTCTCTCCGAGCTTGAATCCCTTGACCTTGTTCTGTCTTCCGCGATCTTCGGCTGGGCGAACCGCCTGATGCATACGCTTGGCGAACCCGTCAAGGATTGAGCTCTGCCGGATTCCGCCGGGCTTTTGTGCCACTGGTTGCGAACTAAACCAGTGAGGGAAAGGTCCGCCGCCCGAAGACGGACCCTGGGTCTCACATCTTGGCTGATAACCGAGCAGGCGCAGTCGGTCCTGAGAGTTGGCCGTCCACATTCGCGCCCTTGATCATCGCTATGCTTGATCTCTGCGCCATCACCCGGCTGCAGTGCGACGGCATCTCGTCCCACCGCGCCGTGGTCTTCCGGGAAAGGATCTCCTATCTGATGAGAAGGCATCCGCAATTGCTTGCCTCTGTCTCGCGCGCGACGGCCGGTCTGGCCGGCCTCGTGCTCGTCGCCGTCGCCGCGGTCGAGATAGCAAACTGGTTGGACGCGCGATGAGGATCAGGCCGATGCGAAGACTTCAGACTATACTTGCTTCGGCAGCAATTGCGTTCGTGCCTTTCACCACCGCCCTTGCGGACGATGGTCTGTCTTCGTTCGACCGTTTCGTCGATCGCTGTCTGGACCGCGGGCCGCAGTATGATCGCGCGGCCGCCCTCGCCCACCGAAACAAATGGCCGGCGCTTGCTGCCGATATGGTGTTGAGCATTCTTCCTCTTTCGGAGCCGGTGGCGTTCGACGGCTGGATAACCGGGGCGGGCAGCGCGGCGCCCTTCGAAGCCCTGGTCGTTGGAAGAGGCATGGTCGGCGAGAAGCCCGTCGAGAGCTGCACGATGGCCTTCGCCGGGACCGACGCCGCGGGCTTCGAGCACAGTCTTGTTTCGACAAAAGAGGCAAAACCATCCGGCGAGCAGAACGGGGAAGGACGTATCAGGAAGTTCTTCACGATCGAGCGCGATGGGTTGAAAGAGGCGGTGACGCTCGATCTTCCCATCTACCCTAACGGCAGCGACGAGGTGCTCGCGAGCGTCGTCGCCGAGCAGCAGACCGAGCACTGAACTTGCCCCGATGACAAAGCGCTGAATACCGAGCGGCAACCATATTTCAACCGAACCCTTTCCCCGCCATCGCAAGCCTCTATGTTGACGGTGGACGAGCTGAATCCTTACGGCGCCGCGCATCTTTTCAGGCGCCCAAGAAATGCTGTAGAACTTTGAATCGCTGCCGCTCGCACCGGCGCGGTGGCGATAGGGAAGCGGTTTTGAATGGGAAGCGTCGGCAACGGCTGGCCGAGAGGCGGCGGCAAAATCGGCGAATTGTTGCGGCATCCGGCCTTTGACGCCGTCGGTCTCGGACCGGTCGAAAGCTGGCCTGCGTCTCTCAAGCATATCGCCGAAATGGTGTTGAATTCGCGCCAGCCGAAATTCGTCGCCTGGGGTCCGGATCTCGCCTTTCTCTACAATGATGCCTACGTGCCTGTTTTCCCCGACCGGCATCCTGGCGCACTCGGAAGACCCTTTCGCGAGGTTTGGGCGGATATCTGGGAACAGTTCTCGCCGATCGTCGCCAGCACGCTTGAAGGCAGGCCGCAGCTCTTCAAGGAGCTGCTCATCCCGATGCGCCGGGACGGCCGCACCGAGGATACCTGGTTTACCTTCTCCTATACGCCGCTGCGCGACGATGACGGCGCCATTGCCGGCATCCTTTGCGCGACCCTCGACGTCACCGACCAAGTGGCGGCCAAGCGGGGCGAGAAGCTGGCGCTGGAAGAACTGCGCGCCAAATCGGAGGCGCTTGCCGTCGTCAACCAGGCGGGGGCCGCTATCACCGTCGAGCCCGATGTCGAACGCCTCACCCAGATTGTCGTCGATGCGGGTGTGACGCTGACAGGCGCCGAATTCGGCGCCTTCTTCTACAATGTCGATGATGGCGAGGGCGGCAGCTACATGCTTTACGCCCTCTCCGGCGTCGAACGGAAGAACTTCGAGAAATTCCCGATGCACGCAATACGAAGGTCTTTGAGCCGACCTTCAGCGGTGAAGGCATCGTGCGCTCCGACGACATTCTGCTCGACCCGCGCTACGGCCAGAATCCGCCGCATGCCGGCATGCCGAAAGGGCATTTGCCGGTCAGAAGCTATCTTGCCGTGCCGGTGAAATCGCGCGACGGCAGCGTCATCGGCGGCTTGTTTTTCGGCCACGGCGAACCCGGCCGCTTCTCTCAAGCCGCCGAGGCGAGCCTCGTCAGCCTTGCCGGCCAATCGGCGGTCGCAATCGACAATATCCGGCTGTTCCGTGCCGCCAAAATCGAAATCGACCAGCGCCGCCACATGGAAGATCAGCTGCGCAAACTCAACGATATGCTCGAGGTCCGGGTCGCGGCCGAGATCGCGGATCGCCAACAGGCTGAAGCAGCGCTCCGGCAATCGCAGAAGATGGAATCGATCGGCAAGCTCACCGGCGGCGTTGCCCATGACTTCAATAATCTGCTGCAGGTTATCTCGGGCAATCTGCAGCTTCTAGGCAAGGACGTGGCGGAAAATGGCCGGGCCAGAGAGCGCATTTCGAATGCGCTTGCCGCCGTCGAACGCGGCTCGCGACTGGCAAGCCAGCTGCTCGCCTTCGGCCGCCGCCAGGCGCTGGAACCGAAGGTCGTCAATATCGGCCGCCTGGTCACCGGCATGGATGACATGCTGCGTCGCGCGCTCGGCGAGGAAATCGAAGTGGAGACCATCGTCTCCGGCGGCCTCTGGAACACCTTCGCCGATCCTGCCCAGATCGAGAACGCCCTGCTCAACCTCGCGATCAACTCGCGCGACGCAATGGGTGGTGTCGGCAAGCTGACGATCGAGGTCGGCAACGCCTTCCTCGATGATTCCTACAGCCGCACCCATCCCGAGGTGAAGGCCGGCCAATATGTCGTGCTCGCCGTCACCGATACCGGCTCCGGCATGACGCAAGAGGTGATGGAGCAGGCCTTCGAGCCGTTCTTTTCGACAAAACCGGAAGGCAAGGGCACCGGTCTCGGCCTCTCCATGGTTTACGGTTTCGTCAAGCAGTCCGGCGGTCACGTGAAGATCTACAGCGAGATCGGCGAGGGTACGACCGTCAAACTCTACCTCGCCCGCTCGTTGCGCAGCGAGGATCGCGCCGCGGCGGCCGACAACCTTCCGGCAACCGGTGGGACCGAAACCATTCTCGTCGCCGAGGACGACGAGGGTGTTCGCGCCACGGTCGTCGAGATGCTCTCGGATCTCGGCTATTACGTGCTGAAGGCGAAGGATGCGCAAAGCGCCCTCACCGTCATTGAAAGCGGTGCCCACATCGACCTGCTCTTTACCGATGTCGTCATGCCCGGTCCGTTGCGCAGCCCGGAGCTTGCCCGCATGGCGCGACAGCGCCTGCCCGACATCGCCGTGCTCTACACCTCGGGCTATACGGAAAACTCAATCGTTCACGGCGGCAGGCTCGATCCAGGCCTGGAGCTGCTCTCCAAGCCCTATACGCGCGAGGAGCTCGCCCGCAAGATCCGCCAGGTGCTCGCCAACCGGCCGCAACGCCACCAGGCAGAGGCCAATGCGCCGGTGTCCAATGCAAAGCAACCCGATCCAAAGGTTCCCGGCACGGCCGGAAAGCTGAAGCTGCTGCTCGTCGAAGACGATGCATTCATCCGGATGGATACCGCCGAAATCCTGCAGGATCTCGGCTACGACGTCATCGAGGCGGGCAGCGGCGAACAGGGCATTGATATCCTTGGTCACACGCTCATCAACGTGATCGTCGTCGATGTCGGCCTGCCCGGCATGTCGGGCTCGGCCTTCGCCGCCAAGGCGCGGGAAGCCTTTCCTTCCGTCGGCCTGGTCTTCGCCACGGGCGACAGCGACCCGCCCGACGCCGCTCGCTTCTCCGGCTCGGTGCTGCTGATGAAACCCTACACCAGCGCTGCGCTCGACCGGGCGGTCAAGAGAGCCGTCCAGCTTTCCCAAGCTGAACCGCCCTAACCGCACCGTCGAACTCGGGATATTTGCGCATCAGGTCGACCTCGCTGGTGCAGCTGTCGTCGCGCGCCGTCAATTCGATCGAGATCGTGTCGCCAGGATCGAGGCGGCCGTCGTCATGATGGTCGCCATCGTGATGGCTGCCGCCGTCGTAACGACTACCGTCATTGTGATAGACGGGAATGCGGGCGCCGCTCTGGCTGACAAGCACGGCATCCTTCTTGAAACCCCTCTGTAGCAGCCAGTCGCGCGGCGCCATCAGGCGGATATCGACCTCGTAGGAATGTCCCTTCCCTTCCTTGAAGCTGACCGTGTAGGTGACCGGCGATACCTGGCCGTTCACGTCGATCGTGCCGTTTCCATCGGCTTTGACGATGTGTTTTTCCATGTTCTCGGTTCCTTGCTGCATGCGGGCTTAAGTAGGCTTGCCCATCGAAAACACGACAAAATCGGCTTTTGTTCCGAAATCTGGGACAATGACCCTATAGGGAACTTTTCCCCTCCCCACCGGTTGGATTCTCTTACAAACTGCGTTCGAGCGCTTTGCAAACCACAGGAGGCGAAGATGCCGCGAGGAGACAAATCCGACTATACCGACAAGCAGAAACGCAAGGCCGAACACATCGAGGAGAGCTACGAGGAGCGCGGCGTCTCTGAGAAGGAGGCCGAACGGCGCGCCTGGGCGACCGTCAACAAGGACAGCGGCGGCGGCAACAAATCCGGTTCCGGCCGCGGCAAGAAGGATACGCATGAATCCTCCAAAAAGGGCGGCCGGGCCGGCGGCGCTGCATCCGCGGCACGCTCGAAGGAGGAACGCTCCGCTTCCGCCAAGAAGGCGGCCGCGACACGCAAGCGCAACGAGCACCATAGCCACCACTAAACATGTGCCGAAGGGTGTGAGCGGTCTCGGGCGGCACCATGCTCCAACCAATCGAGAAGAGGACGGCAGGCGCCAGTTTGTCGCCAGTCCGTCCGGCAAGGATTTTGTCATGGCCAAATCGAAGAAGAAATGGTCGCAGGACGTTACCGAACACAGCAACGCGATGGACCTCAAGGAAGGCGTGTTCAAATCGGACGATCCGAAGGAGATCGCCCGCTCGATCAAGCGCTCCGCCGAGGAAAGCGACCGCCGCAAGTCCAGCCCGTTTCGCGCTGCCATGTCGATGCTGACCTTCTACATCAACCGCGCTGGCGAGCAGCTGTCGAAAAAGCGGCGCGGCACCCTTGAAAAGGCCAAGGACGAACTGCGAAAAGACTTCGGTCGTCAATCGAGGCGTTGAGCATGGCATATGAGCTTTATTATTGGGACGGCATCCAAGGCCGCGGCGAATTCGTACGCTTGGCGCTGGAGGAAGCCGGCGCCGACTATGTGGACGTCACGCGTCAGCCCGGCCGGGGAACGGGCGCCATGCTCGAGATCATGAAGAGCGAAGGCGAGCCGCACATTCCCTTCGCTCCGCCCTTCCTGAAGGACGGCGACCTCATTATCCCGCATGTCGCCAACATCCTGTTTTACCTCGGGCCGAATCTCGGCCTTGCGCCGGAGGACGAAAGCCTTCGCTATGTCGCCAACGGCCTGCAGCTCACCATCGCCGATTTCGTTGCCGAAGTGCACGATACCCACCACCCGATCGACGTGTCGCTTTATTACGAAGACCAGAGGCAGGAAGCCAAAGCACGCTCGGCCGCCTTCATCCGGGACCGCATTCCCAAATTCCTCGGTTATTTCGAGCGCGTTCTGAAGCGCAATCCGAAAGGCGCCGATCATATAGTCGGCAATGCGCTCACCTATGTCGACCTCTCGCTTTTTCAGGTGATCGAGGGCCTCACCTATGCCTTTCCCAAGGCGATGAAGAAGAGCAAGGCCGAATACCCCGCTCTCCTTGCCCTTCATGATGCGGTGGCGAAGCGGCCGAACATCGCCCGCTATCTCGCCTCCCCTCGCCGCCTCGCCTTCAACGAGGAAGGGATTTTCAGACACTATCCGGAGCTGGACGGCGCGAGCTGAAGAGATCCCTCGGTCTCGCATATCAGGAAATCAAGCAGCCTGTTTTCTTCGGCCCGCAAGCCCCGCAGCGGCTCGCTACCGCCCTCGATCAAAGGATGATCATTGCCGGCCAGCGCGATGATTGCCGGATGGATATAGCTCGAGCGCGAGATCGCCGGCGTATTGTGCAGCGCCTCGGCCGCAGCCTCCGACATTTCCTTCACCGTCGGCCGTCCGCCGCCGACGATCCTTTCGCGGGCGACCCCGAAGGCCGCCAGCGATCCGGCCCAGGTGCGGAAGGTCTTGGCGGAGATCGGAATGCCCGATATTTCGGCCAAATAGGCATTCAGCCGGCCGGAGTCGACCGGTTTCAGCACGCCGCTTTCATCCTTCCAGACGAAGAGCTGGCGGCCGGGAAGGTCGGAAATCTCTTCCAGGATTTTCTGCAGCCTGGGATGCTTGAGACTGCGCTGGACGCGCTTGCCGCCCTTGGCCCGGAATTTGAGCTCGATCCGCCCGTCGACGATTTTCAGATGCCGCTTCAAGAGCGTCGTCGCGCCATAGGTGCCGTTCTCCCTGACATAGGCCTGATTGCCGACCCGCAGATGCGCCTCGTCGAGCAGCGTCGTCAAAGCCGCCAGCACGCCGTTGACATCCTCGACGCCGGTGTCGAGATGCCGCAGGACGGTGCGGCGGATCTTCGGCAGCGCCTGACCGAATTCGATCAGTTGGTAGAATTTTCCGGCGCTGCGGAACGATTGCCAGTCCTTGTGATAGCGGTATTGTTTGCGCCCGCGCGCATCGATACCGGTCGCCTGCAGATGACCGTTCTCGTAGAGACAGATCCAGACGTTCTCGTAGGCTGGCGGCAAGCCGAGCGCGCCGATGCGCGCCCGCTGCGATTCATCCGAAAGCGTCGTACCGTCAGGCATCACATAGCTGAAGCCCTTGCCTTTCCTGCGCCTGCGGATGCCCGGTTCGGTATCGCTGACATAGATCAGGCCAAGTTCGGTAATGGCTTCGGCATTCATGCTGTTGGCGCCCTGCTATTTGCTCCGGCGGCCGAACTGGAACCACCGGCGGCGCTGGGCCTTGGTCGCCCCTTCCGGCGGTTGCGTCTGGCCTGTCGGCGCGAATACGGCGACGCTCTGGGTATAGACCATGACGGGATTGGCTTCGTCGTGTACCTCGAAGGCACCGGTTTCAGCCCCGGTGTCGAGAACGCGTGACCACTGTTTCAGTCCGTTCACGATTGGCAGATGAACCTCGCAATCGCCGCCGGCGTTGAAGACGAGGAAGAGGTCATCCATCTTCTCGGTATCGAGTGCGTGCACGCTCTTCGAGAAGTACACGCCAAGGACCTGCAGTCCATCGTCGTTCCAGGCCGCGTCATCCATAAAATTGCCGTCCGGCTTGTACCAGGCGATCTCGATACGCCCGTCCTCGCTGGTTTCGCCGGTCAGGAACCGCTCCTGCCTGAGGACCGGATGAGCCTTGCGGAAGGCGACGGCCTGCCGACAGAAATCGAGGAAGGGATCGTCGAGCCCATCCCAGCCTGTCCAGCCGATCTCATTGTCCTGGCAATAGGCGTTGTTATTGCCGCCCTGGCTGTTGCCGAGCTCGTCGCCGGCCAGGATCATCGGCACGCCCTGGGACAGCATCAGCGTCGCCATCATGTTGCGCCGCCGGCGTGCGCGTGCCGCGTTAATATTGGCATCATCGGTGGCGCCCTCGAAGCCCATATTGTCGGAATGATTGTCCGAATGCCCGTCCCGGTTATCCTCGCCGTTCGCCTCATTGTGTTTGCCGTCGAAGGAAACCGCATCCATCAACGTAAAGCCGTCATGGGCCGATAGAAGATTGATCGAGGAGGTCGCCCCCCGATCGGAATGGTTGAATTGCGGCGCCGAGCCGGTGATGCGCGCCGCCAGTTCCGACACCATTCCACTGTCGCCCTTCCAGAAACGGCGCACGTCGTCGCGGAACTTGTCGTTCCATTCGCGGAAAGGGTGCGGGAAACCGCCGACCTGATAGCCGCCCGCGCCGATATCCCAGGGCTCGGCGATCAGCTTGACGCCGGCAAGGATCGGATCCTGACGAATGGCGCCGAAGAACAGCCCCTGCCGGTCGAACTCCAGATCCTGTCGCCCGAGCGTGCTGGCGAGATCGAAGCGGAAGCCATCGATATGCATGACGCCGACCCAATAGCGGAGGCTGTCGAGCACCATGCGCATCACCAGCGGATTGGCGACATTCAGCGTGTTGCCGGTCCCTGTTGTATCGAAGGTATGACGGGGATCATCGGGTGAAAGGATATAATAGCTCGCATTGTCGAGCCCACGGAAGGACAGCGTCGGCCCCTTCTCGCTGCCTTCGGCCGTATGGTTGTAGACCACGTCCATGATGACCTCGATGCCGGCCGCATGGAACCGCTTCACCATGGTCTTGATCTCGGTGATCTTGTCACTCGAGAGATAGCGCGACTGCGGCGCGAAGAAACCGAGCGTCTGGTAACCCCAATAGTTTCGCAGCTTCTTTTCGACCAGATAACGGTCGTCGAGGAAATACTGGATCGGCAGGAGCTCGATCGCCGAAATGCCGAGCTTGACGAGATGATCGATGATCGGATCGCTGCACATGCCGAGAAAGGTGCCGCGCAGCCGGTCCGGCACTTTCGGATGCGTCATCGTCAGGCCCCGCACATGCGCCTCGTAGATGATCGTATCCGTCCAGGGCCGGCGGATCGCCTCTTCACCCGCCCAGTCGAAATCGGGATCCTGCACGACGCTCTTGACCATGAAAGGCGCACTGTCACGGTCGTCGAAGGAAAGATCGTCCTCACCGATCCGATAGCCGAACAGCGCGTCATGCCACTGCAGTTCGCCCGTCACCTGTTTGGCATAAGGGTCGAGCAAAAGCTTGTTCGGATTGAAACGATGGCCGGCGCCGGGATCGTAGGGGCCATGGGCGCGATAGCCGTAGACGGTGCCCGGTCCAATGCCGGCGATATAGCCCGACCAGATATCGCCCTCGCGTTTGGGCAAGGGCAGCCGAGCGATTTCATCCTTTCCGTCGGGTGAAAACAGGCAGAGCTCGATCTGTTCCGCATGCGCCGAGAAGACGGCGAAATGAGTGCCGGAACCCGTATACTCCGCCCCCAGCTCCGGCTTGAGGAAGTCGAGTTCCGAAAATGAAAAGCTCATGGCACCCCGCCTGATGAAAAGACCAAGCGGGAAACGTGAAGGTGGTTCGAAAGTTCCGTAGCCCCGGGGAAAGCGGACGCTGTCGTTGCCGATCGAGGCGTTTACGGCATCAGCTGGCCGCCGTTGACCTCGATGATCTGGCCGGTGATGTAGCCCGAGAGCGTCGGCGAAGCGAGGAAGAGATAGGCGCCGACGCAATCCTCCGATGTGCCGACGAAGCCCATCGGGATCGATCTGCGTTGCAGCTCCATCTGCTCGTCATTGGTATAACGCTCGTGGAAGGGCGTGGCGATGACACCCGGCGCCACCGCGTTGACGCGGATCCTGTCGGCGACGAACTCCTTGGCATGGCCGCGCGTGATGGTCGAGACGAAGCCCTTGGAGGCGGCGTAGAGGACCGCGCCATTGCCGCCGCCGTTGCGGGCGGCGATCGATGTGGTGTTGATGATGAAGCCGCCCTGTTTCTTCAGCCAGGGATGGGCAGCGCGTGTGGCCGCCAGCACCGAACGGGCATTGAGGTCCATGACGGCTGCATAATGCGCGTCTGTATGTTCCGAGGTCGGCTTTCGCCCCAGCATGCCGCCGGCATTATTGATGAGCCCGTCGAGATGGCCGAAGGTCTTCGCCGTCTCCTCGACGACACGCTCCGTCTCCCCCTCCCTCGACACGTCGCCCTGGATCAGATGCACGGTGCCGCCAGCAGCCCGGATTTCTTCGGCGAGCTTTTCCGCCGGTTCCCGGCTAGCATTATAATGCACCCCGACCTTCGAACCCTGGGCCGCAAAGGCGCGGGCAAGTGCTGCGCCGATGCCGGTCGAGGCACCGGTAATCAGTACGGCCTTGCCGGCGAGATCCGGCAGTCTGATGGATGCGAGCAATTGAGCAAGTTCTGTCATGGCCAAGAAGCCTCCCGAAAAACCAAGGACATAGGTGATGAAACAGACGGGGGAAGTCTATCAGCCGAAATCGGCGAAGCGCAATGCACGAAAGCGGGAGATTAGGCTCGTGGGTGATGACATGGCTAGTGGGTTCGGACCGCCTGGCTGCCCCTCACCCTAACCCTTACCGGGGTCGAGCCACCGGTCTCGACCCGTCCTGCGGACCCCCGTAAACGGGGCGAGGGGACGTGCCACGCGAGAGGTCAGAGGAGAATGGAGAGACTGCGACATGGTCCCTTCGCCTCGCGTGCGGGGGTCCGAAGGACGGGGCGAGACCGGTGGCTCGACCCCGGTCGGTGCCGGCAGGCGGATGAGGGGCGGACCTCGCCGATCTCCACCCTCAAGAAGACACGCCCAAGACCGCCTCCTGTTCGCGGCGCCCAAGAGGTGGAAATGCGAGCGCGATCGCCGCAGCCCCGAGCCCGACCATGGCCGAGCCGATGAACAGCCAGGAATAATTGGCGAAGGTATCGAAGATCCAGCCGCCGATCAGAGGCCCGAAGGCCATGCCGAGGCTGGAGAGCATCGTCGCCGCGCCGAGGACGGTACCGATGATGCGCTGGCCGAAATATTCCCGCGCCAGCACCGCATAGAGCGGCATCACGCCGCCATAGGCGCTGCCGAAGACGATGGCGAGCGCATAGAACTCCGTCAGGTCGCTGACCAGGAGATAGGTCGCGAGTGCGGCCGCCTGCACCAGGAGGCCGGCGACCAGGACCGGCTTCACGCCGATCCTGTCGGCGAGACTGCCATAGAGCAGCCGACCGCCGAGGCCCGCCAGGCCTTCGACACTGTAGATGCTGACGGCCGCCATCGGTGCGACGCCGCAGATCGTCGCATAATTCACCATGTGGAAGATCGGGCCGGAATGGGCCGCACAGCAGGCAAAGAAGGTGAGGCCGAGCACGATGAACTGCGGTGACCGGAAGACTTTCGAGAGTTGTGGCCGGGCGCCCGCCGCGGCAAATTCGGTACCGGCATCGACGGCTTCGGCAGGCGGACGCCTGACCAGCAGGGCGGCCGGCACCAGCAGCACCCAGGTGGCGATGCCGATGATCAGCATGGCGGGGCGCCATTCATAGGCCGAGATCAGCCAGCGGGCGAAGGGCGAAATCGTCATCGGGGCTACCCCCATGCCGGCCGAGACCAGCGACACGGCAAGACCGCGGTTCACGTCGAACCAGGCGGTGGTCGCGGCGATCATCGGCGCGAAGAAAGCGCTGGCGGCCAGTCCGACCAGGATGCCGTAGGTCAGCTGGAATTCGATGAGTGTTGCGGCGCGGCTGGCGAGCACCAAGGCCAGGCCGAGCAGCACGGAACCGACCAGCACGACGATGCGCGGGCCGAAACGGTCGCTCGCCGCACCCCAGAGGAAACCGCCGAAACCCATGACGAGGAAATTGAGCGTCATGGCGCTGGCGATCCCGACATGCGACCAGCCGGTGGCGGTAGCGATCGGCTCCTGGAAAATCGCCAGCGAGAACATTGCGCCAATGGCGACGCACGACATCAGGGCGCCGACGGCGACGATGACCCAACGATAGGAAACACTCATGGCTTCATACCTCCATGCCGACAGAGTGATCGCGACGCGTGCAGCCGGTCGGCCACTTTCCGCGCCTTGCGATTAAAGACGTTCGAACCGCTGAGATTTCGACAGCGCCGTCACACTTTTTTCCACCGGCCGCTTAGAGCGTGCGGAACATCACCAAGGCGTCAACATAACCCTCAGTTGGATGCAGGAAGACACCGGGCAGCCGGCCGACGATTTCGAAGCCGAGGGATTGCCACAGCGCGACAGCGCGGCGATTGCTGCTGACGACGAAATTGAACTGCATGGCCCGAAAGCCCCGTGACCGGGCATGCTCGAGCGAATGTTCGTGCATGCGGCGGGCGACGCCGCGGCCGCTCGCGGCGGCATCGGTCATGTAGCCGCAATTGCAGACGTGGCGCCCGCCGCCGGCCTGATTGGCCTTGATGTAATAGGTACCGAGGATGACGCCGTCCTCTTCCGCGACGAAGGTCTCGCGGTCCGCTCCCATCCAGTAGGCGAGCGCATCGGCTTCGGAGAGATCGCGGTCGAGCGCATAGGTTTCGCCGGCGCGGATCGTCGGGCCGATGATCCGCCAGATTGCGCTGCGGTCGCTAGTGGCTGCGGGTCGGATCAGCATGCCCGATTTTTACAGAAGCCCGATATGGCGCGCAACAGGCGCTGCACTCTCACACTCTTTCGAGCGCGATCGCAATCCCCTGCCCCACACCGATGCACATGGTCGACAGCGAATACCGGCCGCCGGTTTCGACAAGTTCCAGCGCCGCCGTGCCGGTGATGCGGGCCCCCGACATGCCCAAGGGATGGCCGAGCGCGATCGCGCCGCCATTGCGGTTCACACGCTGGTCGTCATCGGCGATGCCGAGTTCGCGCAGCACCGCCAGCCCCTGGCTGGCGAAGGCCTCGTTGAGCTCGATCACGTCGAACTGGTCCTGTGTCATGCCGAGCCGCGCCATCAGCTTGCGCGAGGCCGGGATCGGCCCGATGCCCATTACCCGCGGCGGAACCGCGGCGGCAGCACCGCCGAGGATGCGGGCGATCGGCGTCAGACCGTATTTTCGCACCGCCGCTTCCGAGGCGACGATCAGCGCCGCCGCCCCGTCATTGACGCCGGAGGCATTGCCCGCCGTTACCGTGCCACCTTCCTTTTTGAAAGGGGTGGCGAGCTTCGCCAGAGCCTCGATCGTCGTCGCGCGCGGATGCTCGTCCTTGTCGACGACGATGGGCTCACCCTTGCGCTGGGGAATGGTGGCCGGGACGATCTCCTTCGCCAGCCGTCCGCTCGCCTGGGCAGCCGCCGCCTTCGCCTGGCTACGCAGCGCGAAGGCGTCCTGATCGGCGCGGCTGACATGATAGTCGGCGGCGACGTTCTCGCCCGTCTCCGGCATCGAATCGACGCCATACTGCTTCTTCATCAGCGGGTTGACGAAGCGCCAGCCGATCGTCGTGTCGTGAATTTCGGCGGCCCGCGAAAAGGCCGTCTCGGCCTTCGGCATGACGAAGGGCGCGCGCGACATGCTCTCGACGCCACCGGCGAGCATCAGTTCCGCCTCGCCGGCGCGGATGGCGCGCGCCGCCGTCATCACTGCATCCATGCCGGAGCCGCAGAGCCGGTTGATCGTCGTGCCCGGCACCGCGATCGGCAAGCCAGCCAAGAGCGCCGACATGCGGGCGACATTGCGGTTGTCCTCGCCCGCCTGGTTGGCGCAGCCGAAGATCACGTCGTCGACGCCTTCCCAGTCGACGCCGCCATTGCGCGCCATCAGCGCCCTCAGCGGAATGGCGCCGAGATCGTCAGCGCGCACTTGGGATAGCGAACCGGCGAAGCGGCCGATCGGCGTCCTGATATAGTCGCAGATGAAGGCTTCGGTCATGGCATTTCCCTTAGAGTTTCGGAACGACGAGATCGGCCACCGGGCCGTCGACGTGCAGTCGCGCGCCGGTCATCGCCTGCAGTTCTTCCAGCGAGATGGCTGCGAGCTTCTCGCGCAGGACGAAGCGTCCCTCGACGATGTTGATGACGGCGTGGCTCGTATAGACGCGGGTGATGCAGGCGACGCCGGTCAACGGGAAGGTGCATCTCTCCACCAGCTTCGGCTCGCCTGTCTTGGTGACGTGCTCGGTGATGACGCAGACCTGCTTGGCGCCATGCACCAGGTCCATGGCGCCGCCGACGGCCGGCACGCCCTTGCTGCCGACCCGCCAATTGGCAAGATCCCCATTCTCCGCGACCTGATAGGCGCCGAGGATCGCGACGTCGAGATGGCCGCCGCGCACCATGGCAAAGCTATCGGCGTGGTGGAAGAAGGCCGCCCCCGGCTTCAGCGTCACCGCCTTCTTGCCGGCGTTGATCAGATCCCAGTCCTCTTCACCTTCGGCTGGCGGCTCGCCAAAATTGAGGATGCCGTTTTCGGTGTGGAAGATCGCCTGACGGCCGGGCGGCCGATAGCGGGCGACCATTTCGGGAAAGCCGATGCCGAGATTGACATAGGCGCCGTCGGCAATGTCCTGCGCGGCGCGCCAGGCGATCTGCGCATTGGAAAGTTTGATGTCGTCCCTGATATCGACGGTCATACGTAGACCACTCCGGCTCGGATGAGCTCTTCTTCCTGCTGCGGATGGGGCACGGCGACGAGACGGTCGACGAAGATGCCGGGGGTGACGACATGCTCGGGATCGATGCCGCCGGCCGGCACGATCGACGAGACCTGGGCGATCGTCCTGGCGGCCGCCATGCACATCAGCGGATTAAAATTGCGGCCTGCCTTGTTGTAGGTGAGGTTGCCGTGGACATCGCCGACCGCAGCCTTGACGATCGCGAAATCGGCTTTCAGCCAGCGCTCCTGCACATAATGGCGGCCGTCGAATTCGGCTATGACCTTGCCTTCCGCGAGTTCGGTGCCGTAGCCGGTCGGCGTATAAAAGGCCGGAATGCCGGCGCCGCCGGCCCGGATGCGCTCGGCGAGCGTGCCCTGCGGCACCAGCTCGAGCTCGATCTCGCCGGCTAGGTATTTTTCGGTGAAGGCGCGCGGATCCGAGGAGCGCGGAAACGAGCAGATCATCTTCCGGACCAGGCCGGCATCGATCATCGCGGCAATGCCGATGCGGCCGTTGCCGGCGTTGTTGTTGATCACGGTCAGGTTTTTCGGGCCCTTGTCGATCAAGGCATGGATCAGCTCGATCGGCGCGCCCGAGCCGCCGAAGCCGCCGATCATGACCGTCGCGCCGTCGCCGATCTCGGAGACGGCCTCAGCCGTGCTCGCGATTGTTTTGTCCATGGGGATCTCCTCAGCCCGTCTGCTGTCAGAAGTATACCGCCGCAGGAGCAGTCGCAAGATATTCTGTGCGATATTTGACATTTGTTCGTATATCGCACAGAATTCTGGCGGAGGAATCGAATCCATGCGCGAAACGGATTTCGTCAGCGGCTTTGCCCGCGGCCTGAAAGTCATCGAGGCCTTCGGCGAGACGCGGCAGCGGCTGTCGATCGCCGAAGCCGCGAAGCTGACCGCGCTCGACCGCGCCACGGTGCGGCGTTCGCTGCTGACGCTCGCCGATCTCGGCTATGCCGATTATGACGGCAAGTTCTTCACGCTGACGCCGAAGATCCTGCGGCTCGGCCATGCCTATCTCGCCGCAACGCCGCTGCCGGCGCTCCTGCAGCCGCATCTCGACCTTCTCTCGGAAAAGTCCGGCCAGAGCGCCTCGGCCTCGGTGCTCGACGGCACCGAGATCGTCTATATCGCCCGCGCCGCGCAACGCCGGGTCATGTCGATCAATCTGACCCCCGGCAGCCGCCTGCCCGCCTATTGCGCCTCGATGGGCCGGGTGCTGCTGGCGGCCCTATCGGAGACCGAGGCGCGCGCCATCCTGGCCAGGAGCGAGCTGAAGCAGAACACGGCCAATACCAAAACCGATCCGGACGAACTGATCGAAGAATTCCGCCGGGTGCGCGCAGAAGGCTACGCCGTCATCGACCAGGAGCTGGAGATCGGCCTCTGCTCGATTGCCGTGCCCGTTGAAAACGACCGCGGCGAAACGATCGCGGCGATCAATATCGGTGCCCCGGCCGCCCTCGTCCCGGCCGCCGAGATGAAGGTGCGCTATCTCAAGCTGTTGAAGGAAACACAGGCCGCACTGCGGCCGCTACTGCGGCGGTGACAGCAGCTGGAACTGCGCATGCCAGATCACTCGCGGTTGCCTGTGATCGAACTATGCGGCCCGACGCGCCCGGAAAGCCGTGGCTTTGTCTATGAGACGAGCGGTCATGTAAGCGAAACAGACGACTGCGCCCAGAAGCACCAGGAAGCCGGCAGGGCCATTCAGATCAATCGAACCCGCAAGGGGCTTGAAGACGCCGATCACGCCTCGGTGCAGGATGTAGACGGGATAGGAGATGTATCCAATCCACGTCGCCAACCCTTCTGCCTGGGCGGGCATCTCCAGAAGCAGGCCGAGTGTGACGATGAGCGGGGCAAGGGTAATCGCGAAGATCAGATCGTAGTGAGGCCGCAGCAATACCGGAACCGGAGCTACGATGCAGATCAGCAAAAGCAGGCAGGGCGCCAGTGCGACCCAGCCCCTCCTCCAGGCCGAAACGCCGTTGAAGAGACGGCTGATAACCACGCCTGCGGTAAATGAGAACATCACCCTCGGCAGTCCACCCACTGCGGAAGGCCACTCCCAGCCGATATTCAACATGCCGTACTTCAGACCGACAAGGACCAAGAATGCCGCCGAGACGAGCGCAACGGCGCAGAGGGCGCGGACGGAGAGCCGGAAGAGCCACAGTGCGAAGACGATATTGACCAGCAATTCCCAGAACATCGACCAGGCCGGGCCGTTGATCGGAAACATCCCTTGCATCGGATGCGCTTGAAGGAAATACATCGGGCTCGGCAAAACGAAGGTGTTGGTCGCGCTCGACACCAGCAGATCGACCGCGCTTTGGGCTCGCAGTCCCCAGCTCGTCAACAGAATGATCTGCACGAGGCCAACCAAGATCCCGAGCAGATAAAGCGGATACAGGCGTTTGATGCGGGCCTTCATGAATGACTGAAATGGCAGGCCGCGCGACAGCCTTCGTCCATAAATGTCGGCGATAATGAAGCCGCTGAGAACGAAGAAAAAGTCGACCGCCAGATAAGCCGATGGCGCGTATCTCTCCTGGAAGTGCGTGGCGACAACACAAATGGCGGCAAAGCCGCGCATGGCATCGAGCGTATAGTAGCGGCTGCGGCCACTTGTCGAAACATCTGCCCGGTGAAGCTGATGTAACGGATAATCGCGGTCGAGATCGGTCATCTTGTCGATTATCCCATGCGCTTGCGGCCGAAGGCCGTTTGGGTTGAGAGACGGGCGGCGAAACAATCCGCCGCGCTGGTGCCAGGAAATCACACAGGGGTGGCCACTGCGCCCCTGTTACCCTTGCGCTGCCGAGCCTGTTTGATGCTGCCGATCAGGACATTCAGGCGCGCCCTGCACAGCAAGAATATCAGGCTGCAGTAAGCGATGCCGCCTGCAAGGGCTTCTATAGCCAGACGTGCGTAGGGCGACCAATGAAGCAACAGTTCGTGCAGCAGCAAAACGACAGCCACCATCGCTGCACTGGCCGTGGTCGGCCGCAGGAACTGCGCCAAATATGCCGGCACACTCAGCTCTATATGCTGCGACACCTTCCAGCTGGTGATCGGCCAGAACAACAGGACTTCGATCATGATCGCAAACACGACTGTCGTCACGCCGTAGGGGTAAAGAACTGCGATGGTCAGAAGCGTGAGAACATTTCGAGCCAGCTGGTAGTAAAACCACCAATCCATCTCTCCCTGGCTTTTTATCAGGGATGCCTGCACGTAGCCGATCCCAGCCATCAAGCCAATCACGCAGTAGAACCGAACCGGCCAAACGGCCTCGATCCAGTGCGCTCCGAAAATCGTCGTGATTGCATCATCGGCAACCGCCGCAAGCCCGATGAAGACGGGGTAGGAAACCAGAGCACAGCCAAACGTCGCCATCAGGAATGCTTCCCGGACTTTTTTCGGATCGGCCCGCAACGAAGACAGCAGCACATGCGTCACCGACGTCAGGCCGCCGGCGATGACGTTGTTGATCATGTCAAACAGGCGCTTGGAAAAGTTATAGATGCCGAGCGCCGACGGGCTCAGGAGCACGCCGATGAGCAAGTTGTCCAGGCTCATCGTCTGTAAAAAACGGGTGCCGGATGCAAAGAAACCGTAGTGAAGCAGATCATTGAGGCTCGCTTTCTTTATCTTCAGGCCGGGAATCCAACCCGCACCCCAGAAAGCGGCGCCGCACGATGCCGCTGTGGCGGCGATCTGGGCAATGGCAAGCCCCCACAAGCCGAAACCGGCGAGAACCAGAACAAGGCAAAGGCAAGCAGACGTGACAGTCGCGATGACTGTGCGGACGGCCACCAGATGGAATGACATTTTCCTGTTCACGATCGCATTCGGAACGACGGCCGTGAAGTCGAAGAATACCTTCAATCCCATGATGTAAATGAGATAGGTGACTTCCTTATGCCCGACATAGGCCGCGATCGACGAAGCGGCCAGGCATAAGCCGCCGTAGACCAGGAACGAAAAGCCGAGCGAAAGCAGGAATATCGTGTCGAGGTGGCTGCGCCTGATCTCGGCTCTCTGGATGATCGCTTCGCCAAAGGCAGTCGGCCCGAAACTCGCTGCAAAGGAGACGATGCTGAAGGACAGCGCGACAAGACCGAAATCCTGAGGCTGGAGAATACGAGACGTGACCACAAAAACAGCGAAGGTCAGGACCGTCGGAATAAGGGTACTGAGTGCCGACCAGAAGGCACCCGTTACGGCTGCGGCGGACCGGTTCTCACTGACATGGCTGAAGAGAATATCGTCGTCTTGCAAAACCGACAAACTGAGCTCCTCCGAAAATCAGACTATGGAAGGTTGAGGGACCAG
The DNA here is from genome assembly GCF_030182485.1 of Rhizobium atlanticum. Taxonomy (NCBI): domain Bacteria; kingdom Pseudomonadati; phylum Pseudomonadota; class Alphaproteobacteria; order Hyphomicrobiales; family Rhizobiaceae; genus Rhizobium; species Rhizobium atlanticum. Next base: position 11,826 of record NZ_JAQJCJ010000017.1, on the reverse strand, counting down.
ATCGGGGGCGGGAATACTGGGACCGACAGTCATGGGCCGGCTCGACTTGTACCAGGTGCCGCCGATCTCATAGGGCAGGCGAGACATTGCTGCGAAAATCTCGCCGGCATTCGTTGCTGTCTCCACCAGGGGGCTGTCGCCGGTCCGGCTATCGATGAAAGCGTGAAGATTGCTGCCGTCTCTCGCGACTGCGACATGCGGCTTATTGAGCAACAGACAGAGAATATGGCCGTGTAAATGGTTGGTAATGATCCGCTCTGCGCCGGACAGGATCCGCACGCCATAATCGACATATCGACGGGCGACATCCTCGCGGTGCTGGGCCAGCATCGCCGTGCGGCTGAATCCATGCCGCAGCGCTGAGCTGACGATGCTCGACATGCGCAGGCGCGACAAACTGTTGGGACCATTGATCCAATTGGTCAGCGGTCCGTCAACAATCGATCGCGCTTTCGCTATATCGACGTCGTCGTCCTCGCCAAGTGGCTGCATGACATACAACACCCTCAGAGGGTCGGCGTCGAAGGGCTTCAGCGTCTCGATACCGAATGCCGTGTCCGGGCCGGCCTCGACCTCACAATCGAAGTTCGCTCTTGCCAGTTCGAAGCTCTGGTCATCGCGTGTCAGGCAGAAGAAGTTGCGATGCCTGCCAATCGTGCGTTTGGCGTATTCCTTGAGCGACTCGTTGGCGAAGTGGACCCTCTGCGGCATCTGGATGATCGTCCGGTCCGGATATTTCCACATCAAGCGGCAGCGAAGATCATCCCTGCCCGCCCGCAAATTCCCAAAATCACTCCACCCGCAAATGAAAATCGGAGCATCGGCCGGCGTTTCCTTTATCTCGTCTATATTTTGGGATGCACCACAAACAAGCGCCGGCATCCTGCCCGTTACTTCCTTCAATACCTGCGACAACCCAAGCCAACTTGCATGATGCCCCGGATCTTTATTCGAAGGAAAGTCAATTATAATGTAAGGCTGTCCCGTATTTACGAACTTCCTTACTATCTCAATCAACTTTTCTTTTTGTCTATGTATTACAACTTCGCCGAGGTGATGCATCAATACAACTTGATTCTCTAAATTTTATCGACTGATCTATATCCATCAGCTGAATGAGTCAATTGGACTTCGGCGCGACATAGAATCGCACCAGATTTACATTACTTTTTCGTAATGTTAGACATGCTGGATTTTCGGAGATGACTTCGTTCTAGCGCTCACTCGATAGACTGAGGCGGTGGGCCACGGCTCATCCGGTCGTTGTGCCAAGCGCACTGTTGTCAGAGGCGCATTTGGGCAGATCGGAGAGAGTCTCGACTTGAGCCCATGTTCACAACGGCTCGTTCAAAACTCGCCTTAACGGCGTGTCAAACTTCAGAGGTGCGGGAGGCTCGCATGCACGGGGGCGATGGCAAGAAGGCATTTTACCCGAACTTCAACATGATCAGGCTCGTCGCAGCCTCGACGGTGATCTTCTCGCACGCCTTCCTTATCGTGGAAAAGACCTCGGCGAACGAGCCCTTCGAGCGGTTGTTCGGAGAGGGCAATATCCTCGGCCTCTTCGGCGTCTATATGTTTTTCATCACCAGCGGCTTCCTCGTCACGCAGAGCGCGCAGTTCGGCAGCGCGGGTGGTTTTCTCTGGCGGCGGGCCCTGAGGATATACCCGGCGTTCATCGTCTGCACCCTGCTCAGCGTCTACGTCCTGGGCGCCCTGTTTAGCCCGTTGGGCGTCAGTGGCTACTTGCTGAAATCGCTTCATCTGAAGACGACGTTGCATTCGCTGCTCGACCCGAACTTCGGCATGACCCTGCCGCATGTGCAGTTTTATGATCCCGCCATCTCCTGGCTCGCCACTTCCGTCAACGGTTCTCTCTGGACGATCGGGCAGGAAATCTTCTGCTACCTGATCGTCGCGGGATTGATGGCAATCGGGCTTCTGCGGGCGCCGCTTATGGCACTTGCCGTCGCCGTGGGCGTGACATGGCAGCTTTTCTTCGATCATCCGTGGCCAAACATACGCTTCCTGACGGATTTCACCTTTATCGCTCCCTATTTCTTCTGCGGTTCGCTTCTCTGGTTCGTGATGGAAAAGCGGCGGCCCAGCATTGTCCTGGCATTGGTCTTTGCGGCGCTCGGCGTGCTCTTCCTCGTCTTCTGGCCCGGCTATCTTTACGGCCGCATGTTGTTCGCCTATCCGCTTGTCTACATCGCGACCTCGCCCTCCCTACGCCTGCCGACTCTCGAACGATTGGGCGACATCTCCTACAGCACCTATCTCTATGGCTGGCCAGTGGAGCAGGTGATGAACCATGCCCTCGGCCAGTACAGCACATGGTGGGCCGTCTTTGCCCTTTCGCTGCCGACAGCATGGTTGCTCGGCTGGCTTTCATGGCATCTCCTGGAAAAGCGTGCGCTGCGCCTGAAGCGGATCCCGCTCCTCCAGCGACAGCCTGTCAGCCCTTGAGAAAAGCTGACTTCCGACCCACACTTCGCAGCGACGTTTGACGCTCTGATTGTCGCAGCCGGACCTTGGCGCGTGATTGTTCTCGCTTAGCGCATCATTCCGAACTACTCCACTTGATGCATCATAATTTCCGATATACATCATTCTATCGGAAACTATGGGGAAATGATGGAACGCTCGTTTTTGACGATCGCCGCCGGCGAGAACAGTGAGGCCATACGGGCGCTTTCGGCGCCGGCGCGGATCGAGATATTGAAGCTGCTCTGCGCCAAGGGGCCGCTCAACATCAACGATATCGCCCAGACGCTTTCCCTTCCTCAATCGACCGTCGCCACCGGTATTCAGATCTTGGAAGATGCCGGGCTGGTGGATTCGCGACTGGCCAAGGCGCGCAAGGGCAACCAGAAGATCTGCTCGGCGGTCTATAGCGAAATCCTGATCAGCTTCGAGGAAAGTGCGGCGCAGCGGGCGAACAATATTATCGAGGTCGAGATGCCGGTCGGGCTCTATACGAGCTGCGACGTGCATGCGCCCTGCGGTCTCTGCTCGACGGAGAGCGTCATCGGACCGCTCGATGTGCCGGATTATTTCCTCGATCCGCAGCGCATGCAGGCCGGGCTGGTGTGGTTCGGCCGGGGTTATGTCGAATACAAATTCCCCAACAATGCCAAGGTGTTGAACAAGGATATTCGCGCCATCGAATTTTCGCTGGAGCTGTCATCCGAAGTGCCCGGCACGAATCCTGACTGGCCGTCCGACATCACGCTCTGGGTCAACGGCATGGCGATCGGCACCTGGACCTCGCCCGGCGATTACGGCGACAAGCGCGGCGCCTTCACGCCCGCCTGGTGGAAGCTCGAAGGTTCGCAATACGGGACGATGAAAACCTGGCGGATCTCGACGCGCGGCACATTCATCGACGGTATCGCCGCATCGAATATCACGCTCAGCGATCTGGCGCTCGGCCAGCATTCGTCGATCCGCCTGCGCGTCGGCATCGCCGAAAATGCCGGCCACACCGGCGGCGTCAATATTTTCGGCCGCGGCTTCGGCAATCACGGCCGCGACATCACCATGCGGCTGCATGTCTGAAAAGTTAATATCGGATATCCTGATTTAAAAATCGCATTTATTTCGTGTTTCAGCGGTCGCTAAACTTAATCAAGCCGTTGTATTTCAATATTTTTCCTTCGGATTTGCATTAGTATGATTAAATCCGCCTTTCGGTTGACATCACGACATTCCTGATATCAAGTTAGAGGCACGAAAACAAAAATCCTGATACATAAACGGGGAGGATCCGTTGAAGACGAATGTCGTTGCCCACCGCGATTTCCGCATCGCGACCATTGACGCCAGGCTCTACAGCTCGTTTCTCGAGCATCTCGGCAGAGCGATCTACGGCGGCATCTATGAGCCCGGACATCCGACAGCCGATGAAGACGGCTTCCGCCGCGATGTGCTCGATCTGGTGCGCGAGCTCGACACGCCCTACTGCCGTTATCCCGGCGGCAACTTCGTCTCGGCCTATAATTGGGAAGACGGTGTCGGTCCGCGCTCGGAACGCCCGGTGCGCCTCGACCTTGCCTGGCGCACCCGCGAGGCCAACCAGGTCGGCGTCAACGAATTCGTCGACTGGTGCAAGAAGGCCAATACCAAGCCGATGCTGGCCGTCAATTTGGGATCACGCGGCCTCGACGCCGCCCGCAACTTCCTCGAATATTGCAACCATCCCGGCGGCACCTACTGGTCGGACCTGCGCCGCAAGCACGGCTGGTCCAATCCGCATGATGTCAAACTCTGGTGCCTCGGCAACGAGATGGACGGCCCCTGGCAGGTCGGTCACAAATCCGCCTATGAATATGGCCGGCTGGCGGACGAGACGGCCAAAGCCATGCGCGGCTTCGACAAGTCGCTCGAGCTCGTCGTCTGCGGCTCGTCGAATTCCGACATGAAGACCTATCCGCAGTGGGAGGCCGAGGTTCTCGACCAGTGCTATGACAGCGCCGACTACATCTCGCTGCATATGTATTTCGCCAACCGCGAGAAGAACACGCTGAACTACCTCGCCCGGGCGACCAAGCTCGACCGCTACATCACCACGATCGGCGGCGTCATCGATTACATCAAGGCGAAGAAGCGCTCGAAGAAGACGATCGGCATCTCCTTCGACGAGTGGAACGTCTGGTACCATTCCAACCAGCAGGACAAGGAGATCCTGGCGCGCGACGAGTGGCCGGATGCGCCGCATCTGCTCGAGGACGTCTATAATTTCGAAGACGTGCTGCAGGTCGGCGGCATCCTCAACACCTTCATCCGCCGCTCCGACCGGGTGCGCATCGCCTGCATCGCCCAGCTCGTCAACGTCATCGCCCCGATCATGACCGAGGATGGTGGTGCGGCCTGGCGCCAGACGATCTATTATCCCTTCTATTACGCGTCGCGATATGGCCGCGGATCGGCCCTGCAGCTCGTCGTCGACGGCCCGACCTATGACAGCGACGAGGAGAACGAGGTTCCCTATCTCGACGTCTCGGCGGTGCATTCCGAGGATGGCCGGTCGCTGACCTTCTTTGCCGTCAACCGCCATCCGGACACAGCGCTCGATCTCGACGTGCGGCTGGAAGGTTTCGGCGGCGCCCGGCTGATCGAGCAGGTGGAGATGACCCATGGCGATCTCGAAGCCGTCAACACGGCGCGGCGGCCGGAGACGGTCGTGCCCGCCAAGGTCGAGACGGCAAGGATCGAGGATGGACGGGTGCGGGCGGCGCTGAAACCGCTGTCCTACAACGTCATCAGGCTGTCGGTGTGACAGCCGCCGCCGGGTTAGGCCCCGGCTGAGAAATCGGTCGCTCGCGAGGAGGCAGGCGGCCGGAGGATGGTTCGCCGAAGCGTCAGGCTCACAAGCCCGCTTCTGCGAACCGACAACCGCGACATGCCCCTGCGTGCCTCGAAGGCCGCCGCATCGTCGCTTACAAGGGAGGAGTTCATGCAAAAGTGGAAGAGGTTTGCATTCGGCTTCGTGCTGGCCACGCTCGGTCTGACGGGTCTGGCCACCGCCGAGGACTACACCTCCTTGCCGCGCAAGGAGACGCTCATCGTCGAAAATCCTGAAGGGACGATCAAGAATCCCGGCTGGTTCAACATCTGGGTCAATGGCGGCGGCGGGGTCTCGACCGGCCTGCAGCAGCTGACCATGGATACGCTCTGGTATATCGACCCGGAACAGGGGCTTGGCGGCGCGGCCTGGGACAATTCGCTCGCCGCCGACAAGCCGCAATATAATGCCGACTTCACCGAAATGACCGTGAAACTGCGCAAGGGGCTCTATTGGAGCGACGGCGTCGAATTCACCGCCGACGACGTGGTCTATACCGTCAAGACGCAGATGGACCATCCCGGCATGGTCTGGAGCGCGGCCTTCTCGGTGCAGGTGGCAAGCGTCGAGGCGACCGATCCACAGACCGTGGTGTTCAAGCTGAAGAAGCCGAATTCGCGCTTCCATGCGATCTTCACCGTGCGCTGGAACGGCGCCTGGATCATGCCGAAGCACGTGTTCGAGAAGGTCGAGGATCCGCTTCGCTACGATTTCGCCAATCCCGTCTCGCTCGGCGCCTACAAGCTGAAGGCCTACGATCCGCAGGGCAAATGGTATACCTGGGAAAAGCGCGACGACTGGCAGCGCACCTCGCTTGCCCGCTTCGGCGAGCCGGCCCCGAAATATGTGACCTATACCGATCCAGGCCCGCCGGATAAGCGCACGATCGCCCAGCTCGAGCACAATCTCGATATCATCCACGACAACACCCCGGAGGGCATGTTCACCCTCAAGGAGAAGTCGAAGACAATCGAGACCTGGTTCCCGGGCTTCCCCTTCGCCCATCCGGATCCGACGCTGCCCGCCGTGATCTTCAACACCCAGGAAGCGCCCTTCGACAATGCCGATGTGCGCTGGGCGCTGGCTCTGCTGATCGACATCAAGGCCGTCGACATGGCGAGCTATCGCGGGGCGGCGACGCTTTCGGCACTCGGCGTGCCGCCGACGGCAGCGACGATGAAAGACTATCAGGCGCCGATGCAGGACTGGCTGAAGGATTTCGAGATCGATACCGGCAAGAGCAAGATCAAGCCCTATGATCCGACAGTCGGGCAGCAGATCGCCGATATCCTGCGCAAGCAGCCGAAGTTCAAGGACCAGATCCCGACCGATCCGGAAGCGATCAGCGGCGCCTTCGGCTACGGCTGGTGGAAACCGAACCCGAAAGCGGCCGGCGAACTGCTGGAGAAGGCCGGCTTTAAAAAGTCAGGCGGCAAGTGGCTGACCCCTGATGGACAGCCCTTCAAGATCCGGATGACGGTGGAAGGCGACACACGCTCGGTCTTCACCCGCGCCGGCACGCTGATTGCGCAGCAATGGGCCGCCTTCGGCATCGACGCCAAAGCCGTGCCGGCCGCCAAGCTCTGGCAGACGGCGCTGCAGCCCGGCGATTTCCAGGTGGCGATCGCCTGGAGCGTCGAAACCTGGGGTGGCGATCCCGACCTCTCCTTCTTCCTCGACAGCTGGCACTCGCAGTTCGTCGCCAAGAAAGGCGAGGTTCAGCCGCCGCGCAACTGGCAGCGCTGGTCCAATCCGGAGCTCGACAAGATCATCGAGAGCATCCGCGGCATCAGCGCCGACGATCCGAAGGGCATGGAGCTCGGCAAGGATTATCTGAAGCTGGTCGCCCGCGAAATGCCGACGATCCCGCTGATGTCCTATAACGTCTTCACCTCGATGGATACGACCTATTGGACCGGCTATCCCACCATCAAGGACCCCTATACGGATCCGGTGCCGAACTGGGCCAATTCGCGGCTGATGATGGTCAAGCTGAAGCCGGCCCAATCGCAATAACCCCTCCCAACGCCGGCGCGGAAGCCATCGCGCCGGCCCCCTCATCGACGGGCATGAGCCCCAGCTGCCATGCTCGTCGATCCTTTCAAGAAGGGAAGCAGAGAGGAACCACTGCCTTATGACGCCCTATCTGATCTTTGTGCTGAAGCGATTTGGTCAGTTCCTGCTCGTCGTCTTTCTCGGCGTGACGATCACCTTCTTCGTCACCCACCTGACCCCGATCGACCCGGTCGAAGAAAGCATAGGCGCCATCACCCAGATGGGTCAGTCCGACCCCAATGCGATCGAGCTGATGCGCCAGTCGCTGCGCGAGCTCTACGGCATGCAGGGCTCGATCTGGCAGCAATATCTGCACTTCTGGCTGCGGCTGGCGACCGGCGATCTCGGCCCCTCGCTCTCGGCCTTTCCGACCCCCGTCTCCACCATCATCCTGCGCTCGCTGCCCTGGACGATCGGGCTGATGACGGTCTCGACGCTGATCACCTTCGTGCTCGGCAATGCGATCGGCGCGCTCGCCGGCTATTACCGCAAGGACATGGTGCTGAAGGCCGTCAGCCTCGTCTTCATCGCCATGCTGCCCATTCCCTATTACATCCTCGCCTTCGTGCTGCTCATCGTCTTCGGCTTCATCTGGCCGGTGCTGCCGATCAATGGCGGCTATGAGATGAACGCCAATCTCGACCTCTCCTTTGCCCTCGTCCTCGATATCCTCAAACACTCCATCCTGCCGGCCTTGTCGCTGATCCTGGTCGGCGCCGGCAGCTGGCTGATCGGCATGCGGGCGCTGGTTTCCAACATCATCACCGACGACTATGTGGTCTTTGCCGAGCTCGGCGGCGTGCCGAAGGGCAAGATCCTGCGCTCCTACATCGCCCGCAACGCCATGGTGCCGCAATTCACCGGCCTTGCCATGTCGCTCGGCGCGATCTTCAACGGCACCGTCATCACCGAAATCGTCTTCGGCTATCCCGGCATCGGCAATCTGCTGATCGAAGCGGTGCATGCCGGCGACTACAGCCTGGTGCTCGGCCTCAGCGCCTTGTCGATCGTCGGCGTCGCCGCCGCCGTCTTCATCATCGACGTGCTGAGCCCGCTGATCGATCCGCGCATCAAGGTGGAATAGGCCATGTTTACCATCATCCGCGACCTCGCCCGCCAGAACATGGAATTCCTCTGCGGCCTGCTGCTCTTTGCCGTCATCGTCGGCCTGGTGATCCTGTCCTATTTCTCGCCTTATGGCGCGACCGACATCTATTTGCTGCCGCCCGACATGCCGCCGGACGGCGAATATTGGCTAGGCACGACATCGCGCGGCCAGGACGTTTTCTGGCAGCTGACGATCGGCCTTCGCAACACGCTCTATTTCGGCATCGGCGTCGCCTTTCTCTCGCGCATCATCTCGCTCGTGGTCGGCCTCGTCGCCGGTTATGCCGGCGGCGCGGTGGACCGGGTGCTGATGGCGATCAACGACAGCGTCATGGTCATCCCGCAATTTCCGCTGCTGATCCTTTTCTATTTCGTGCTGAAGGACAACATGACCTGGGTGGCGCTAATCGTCATCATGGCCTCGCTCGGCTGGTCCTATGACGCGCGGCTGATCCGCTCGGTGGCGCTCGGCCTGAAGAGCCGGCCGTTCACCACCCAGAGCGTCTATTCCGGCATGACGATGCGCAAGATCCTGGTCGAGGAGCACCTGCCCTATGTGCTGCCGATCGTCTTTGCGACGACGATGAACAACATGATCTGGTCGATCGGCATGGAGATCACCCTTTCGGTGCTGGGTTTCACCGACATCGAGACGCCGACCATGGGCATGATGATCTACTGGGCCAATGCGCATTCAGCGCTGATTTCGGGGATCTGGTGGTGGGTGGCCGCCCCCGTCGCCGTCATCGTCATTCTCTTCCTGGCGCTCTTCCTGCTCTCCATGTCGATGAACGAATACAATGATCCGCGCAGCCGGCTGAACCGGATGGGAAGTTAGCATGGAGAATCTGGTCGAAATCGACAACCTGAAAGCCTATTACCGCGCCTTCCTCTATGGCGTCGATCGCGAGGTGCGGGCCGTCGACGATATCAGCCTGACGATCCGCCGCGGCGAGGTCTACGGCGTCGCCGGCGAATCGAGCAGCGGCAAGACGACGCTGATCAAGACCATTGCCGGCGCCATCCGGCCGCCGCTTCGGGTCGTTTCCGGCAGCGTCAAATTCCATTTCGGCGGCGGCACCCAGGATCTCTATGCGATGACGCCGGAGGAGCGTGTGGCGCTGCGCTGGAAGCATCTCTCCTATATCATGCAGGGCTCGATGAATGTGCTCAATCCGGTGCGCCGGATCCGCCATTCCTTCACCGATTTCGCCTTCCGCCACATGAAGGTGAGCAAATCCATCTTCTTCGAAAAGGTCGCCAACCACCTGCAGCGGCTGAAGCTCGATCCGCAGCTGCTCGACGCCTACCCGCACGAACTCTCCGGCGGCATGCGCCAGCGCATGACCATTGCGCTCGCCACCATACTGACGCCGGAGTTCATCATCGCCGACGAGCCGACGACGGCGCTCGACGTCATCGTGCAGCGCGACGTGCTGTCGATGATCCGCGAGATCCAGCGCGAGATGGGTTCGTCCTTCCTGTTCGTCACCCATGATATGGGCGTGCATGCGACCGTCTCCGACCGCATCGGCATCGTCTATGCCGGCCGGCTGGTCGAGGAAGCGCCGACACCAAAACTCTTCAGCGCGCCGCTCCACCCCTATACGCAGCACCTCGTTGGCAGCCTGCCGAAGATCGGCGACCCCACGACCCGACCCTCGCTGGAGGGGCGGCCGCCGAACCTCGCCATGCCGCCGGAGGGCTGCCGCTTTCACCCGCGCTGCCCGAAGCGCATGGAGATCTGCTCACAGAAGGTTCCGCCCATGGTCACCGTCGCGCCCGAGCGGCGGGTGGCGTGTTTTGCGGTTACGGGGGATCAGGTTTGACTCTGCTTAGCCTCTCGCATGTGACGAAAATCTACCGCCAGGGCGGCATGCTCGGCCGGCGGCTGATCACCGCCGTCAAGGATGTCAGCTTCGAAATCGGCGACGAGCCGGAGATCCTCTCGATCGTCGGCGAATCCGGCTCGGGCAAATCGACGGTGGCGGCGATGATCCTCGGCCAAGCCGAACCGACCGAAGGCGAGCTGCAATTTGCCGGCAAGACCGTCGCGATCCACAGCCGGGCCGAACGTAAGGCCTTCATGAAGGTGGTGCAGCCGGTGCTGCAGAACCCCTTCGAAGCCTTCAACCCGCTGAAGCGGGTGGACCGCTACCTCTTCGAGACCGCCCGCAATTTCTCCGCCTCCGGCAAGCGGCCGGACCGGCGGGAGGTGGAGAGGATGGCCGATACCGCCCTCCACCACGTCGGCCTGACGCTGGAAGAGGTGAAAGGCCGCTTCCCCCACGAACTCTCCGGCGGTCAGCTGCAGCGCGTCGCCATCGCCCGTGCGCTGATCCCTGAGCCGCGCCTGCTGGTGGCCGACGAACCGGTCTCGATGGTCGACGCATCGCTGCGCATGGCCATCGTCAACCTCTTCGGCCGGCTGAAAAACGAGCTCGGCCTTTCGATCATCTACATCACGCATGATCTCGCGACGGCCTATTATGTCAGCGACAATATCATCATCATGCGCAAAGGGGAGATTGTTGAGCGAGGGCGGGCTCGGGCAGTGCTGGATGATCCGCAGCATGCGTATTCAAGGGCGCTGAAGGATGCGGTGTTGGCGGCGGAGTTTGGTGAGGCGGGGTAGATCGCGAGTCGCTGAAATCGGCTTGGCTTGGGGGCACTGCCTAATTTGGGGTCGCCTGCGGTCTGACTGCACCCCGAATGCAAGAGACAAAAGCGGCCAGTCCGCGGCGGTTTGCCGGAGTCCGCGATCCGCCCGAAGCGCACTTCGCTTCGGGTGAATTGTTCTGAGGATCATTGCGCCGGCAGGATGACGTAGCGCCTATTGGAATCGTCGTTCCAGGCCTCCCCAATCTTACTCAAGGGCACACTCGCAAAATCGGTATCAAAGCCTGCTGCGGGGGCTGCCTCCAGAAGCTCGCCTGCGCAGGCCAACAGGTCGGTCACGGCAGCGCTCCCAATACCGCTGCCCATCAGCTCGAGCCCGGTACTGCGAAGCATATCTCCTCTGATAGGTATTTCCGAGCCCGCCATCGTACCCAACTGGACATAGCGCAGACGCGGTTCGCCGAGGCGGGACCCCCGGTCCCTGGTTGCCGCCTGAAGGATCCGAACGGCGGGTTCACCCCAGACAAAGTCGAGAACGACGTCGATGCCGTGGTCGAACTGCGCGCGCAGCAAATGATCCGCTCCGTCGTCCAGCGCGATCTTGACGTCCGCATCGAGCCTATCGAGCTTCTGATTGTTGCGGCCGACGGCGACAATCTTGGTTGCGCCGAAATGCCGGGCAGTCTGAATTGCCATGC
>NZ_JAQJCJ010000016.1:0-169258 GCF_030182485.1 Rhizobium atlanticum | reverse complement strand
GCTCGGCAAGCTTCTCGGCCGCCAGCGTCGGGCCGAAGTCCGCATAACGTTCACGAACCAGCGTCACCGCATAATCGCGAACACTATCGCTGATCCGGTTGTTCGACGGCCGGCCGATGGCTTTGTGACGGATCGACGCCGCACCGGTCGTTCTGATGCGATCCAACAGCCGCCGCACCTGGCGCTCGCTCAGGTCAAGCACATGCACCGCCGACGCCAACGTCATGCGTCCGTCGACAACCCTCGACAAAACCTCGATCCGCTGCAGGTCTCGCTCGCTCATCGCAATCAGTCCCATGCGCAATCTCCCACGTCATCAAACGCGGGCAGAGTGACATTCCAACTTTGCAGAAACAGGACACTTTAACTTTGCGGCTACAGGCGAATCTGGCGTAATCGATCTTATGGAACTTGAAAGCGTTGAGTAAAGGCCGCTGCGTAATTGCTTGAAAAGTAGCAGCAATGCGGCTTTTATTCCTTCCACATCAACGTGCGAGCGTCAGCCAGTCGCCGATCGTTGTCCCGACACGTCGCATGGAACGTGTTGCTGGGATGGCCGGGTGCTCGGTTGCTATGGTCTTTCGGACTTCACGCGGGCTGAGCCCGAATTCATGGCTGAACGCGCGCGTGAAATTGGCTGCAACGTCGAAGCCGGCGGCCTCGGCAATCTCCGAGATCGGTCTGTTGTCGGTCGGATTGGTAAGATCCGCATAGGCCTGCAGCAAGCGACGTTTGCGAATGTAAGTGAAGACGCCCCCGCTCGTTTCGAACAATCGGTAGAGCCGGGTCCGCGAGATCCCCAGCGCTCGGCACATGACCTCAGGCGTCAAGCTATCTGAATGAAGATTGAGGTGAATATAGCGATGCGCCCGCTCCATCAGCCCCATATTGGTCTGTTCCTGGCCGCGGTCCGAACTTGTGGAGGATGCAGCGCATGCAACGACCATATCGCCGATCGTCCGTATGATCCGCGGCACCTCCTCCACCGTCAAGCTGCTCAGGTTCTTTTCCAGGCCGTTAATATAGCTGACCAGCAATTCAGCCAGGCTACCGGAGAAGGCGGTGTTGTTGGCGCTCTGCAGAAGAGTCGCATCACCGGTCAACAGTTCATAGGGCAGGAAGACGAGCACAGCGACTGAATCGGTCATCCGCCCGCGGTACGGATAACCAAGAGACCTGAAAAATATCTCACCCGGGCCCGTTTCGGTTACATGCCGATCGGCTTCGGTCCAGGCCCGGCCGCTGCGCAGTATGCCGACGTTCCAGTGATCGATCGGGCTCGATCGCAGCATCGCCTGATCGCGAATATAGCTGCACGCCTGCGCGCGCTGCTGAACGATGAGGATATCGCCGAGGTGCCAACCGGTCTGTTCCGCGAGGAAACCATCACCCTCTGATTTTCCATCCGGCAGATGTACATCCATAAGGGGCGCCACATGTGATCGCCAAGCCTGGAACTGTTCTTTCTGTGGCAGTTCGTGCGTCGAAAATCGCAGGGGCACCAAGGCCGATGGAATGTCCACCCGATGTTCTTTCTGGGAAGAAGGTTCGCGCGGCCAGCGCCGCCGCTCCAGGTGCGCCGGCCATTCCCGTCCCGCAGCCGGGTCATCTCCAGACTCCGCAACCATCCAATTCCTCCAGCGCATTAGCCGATCCGGGCTGTTGAAACTGAAGCAAGCAACCGCCATCCGATAGCCGAAGTGGCTAAAGCTCTACGTGCATAAGCTACTTATCATATTCCTCTGCGAGCAGAAATGGACGGACCGATAATTTTCTGGATGCTGCGATAACGACAAGCGCATCCCGTTCATATATCTAAATAAGCAATGGTTAATTCCGAAGGAAGTTCGGAAATTCCAAATACTTAGCTGCCGGTGCGATAGCACCGACAACGCAAAACGACACTTGTTCAAAACAAAAACGCGCAAACATGGGAGGATAGGTCGTGAACTATCGGAGAAGTAGTTGTGCTCGCCTTGCGCAAGCAATGGCTTTCAACAAGAGTCAATCCAAGGGTGAGCCAGGAAAATTGTATCGCCAGTCGTTCAGACTGATACGAGGCGCTCCTGAGGCCGACATCGGCAAATAGTGGCGCGCGAGGGGTTGCGCCCAGCCGAGGCCATACATGTCGATGCGTAATGGCTCGAGGTCTGTACGCAACCCCTATCATATCCAACCACTGTCGAATTTCTTTGACGCTGCCCTTCATGTGGCAGAGGAGGCTAAGATGACTACCGCATGTGATGAGAACGTTATCCAATTGAAGCCAATTTCGACCTGCAGACGAGAAGTCGAAGTCGCAATGGTGGAAATGCTCGTCAGTTTGCAGAAACGTGGATGGTCGGCCGCGGAATTGGCATTGACGCTCGCCGATGCGTCGGAAGATCTCGTCATGCTGATCGCGACCAAAGAACTTCGGGCGCATTAGAGCCGTTCCGGGCAAGGTAAGAAGCGGTTTCCCCAGTAAAGCGCGAAGCGCTTTTGCCGGGAACTGCGTAGATAAAAAAAGTTGGAGCGGTTCTGCGCTTTCGTGAAAAGCCAAACCGCTCCGCTATTTCTGTCTCAACGAGATGGCGGCCTCTCCAGTCATCCCCTGTCCCTACGTTCTACCCATTACCCCCCTCTTCAGTCGCCGCGCCGGGCTTGACCACAGGCCAGCGCCACGCCTGCGTCGGTGGCATTTCGTTCAGAGCCGAACTGTTTCTGTCGCAGGTTTACGACCATCACTTGTCTATAAATTTCGATGCGCTAAAGTATGCAAGAATGAGTTGCATCCGTCCGTGTCAGCGCGAGAGCGACGAATGGCTGCAGAGCGATACCTTCGGATGCCAACATGATCTGGAACCATCGCATCACACGCATCGTCGTCGGCCTGTTGCTGCTGGCACTGGTGACCGTCGTCTCATTGCCGACGATTACCGGCTTTACCAGCCTTGATGGCACGGTCAATGCCCGGTTTGCTGTCGTTAATGCCCCAATCGACGGCACGATTGCGGAAGAACCCCTCAAGGTCGGCAGCCCGGTCAAAGCGGGACAATCCCTCGCAGAAATCAGAAATACACGCGTCAATCGCGCAATTCTCGCTTCGCTCGAGGCAGATCGGAACACGGCGCTCGACCGCGTCGCCGCACTTAAAAAGGAACGGGAGGAGCTCTCCGCCCTTCGCGAGGAATTGTCTGCAAGATTGGAAGTCTACAGGCAGACCACTATTGCCAATCTCGAACGCGAAGTCGAAATCCTGCGGAAAAAGGTCGAAGTGTCGCAGGCCCAGGATCTTGTCGCGCAGGTCGACCTGAACCGCCGGATGGAGCTCGAGTCAAAAGGTATTCTTACGCAGAAGCTGGTCGAAGTCGCGCGAGCCGCCGGAGCTGCGACCGGCGGTGAGGTCGAAATCAGCAATCTGACTGTCGATCAACTGGAACAAAGGCTCAATGCGGTCCGCCAGGGTATCTTTGTTTTCGGTGACGGGCAGAATGACGTGCCTTATTCGCGGCAGCGCGAGGACGAGGTTGTCGTTCGCATCAACGACTTGAATTCGCGCATAGCGGAGAATGAGACACGAGCGACAGAAGTTCAAAAACAGCTCGTCAAAGAGGCAAACCGCGTTAGCAGCCTTGAATCCGCAACGGCAATAGCGCCTTTCGATGGCGTTGTTTGGACCAGAAGTATCGTCAACGGTTCCAACGTCGTGCTGAACGACGAGCTGATGCGCCTTCTCGACTGTCGGGAGCTGTTTGTGGATATTCTTGTTCCCGAGGTCAACTATGACGAAATCTATCCCGGACTTGTCGCTCAGGTGCGCTTGTTCGGCCGCAGCGATGTCTTCAATGGTACGGTCATCTCCGTCAGAGGCAGTTCGGCTTCGGTTGAGGCCGATTCCTTTGCCGCCAGCTTGCCGCCGTCGACACAGCGCAATGCCCGCATTCGGGTTCGCCTCGATCCATCCTTCATGAATGATGACTTTGCGAACTCCTGCCAGGTGGGGCGCACAGTCCAGGTACGGTTTTCCAAGCACGGCATCGACCTGTCCAACTGGGTAAAAAGCCTGTGGTTCAGTATCTTGTAGCGCTGGTTCCGACCTTTCTCGTTTCGGCCTTCTTTTTCCTCGGGCCGTTCAATTGGTCGCGGCATCACACCTGGACACGAGCGGTGACCTGCGCGTTTGTCGCAGCATTCGCATTGCGATACATGTTCTGGCGCTTGACCGAGACGGTGCTTCCCTATCCCAGCGACGGTGCGAGTTTCTACTGGGTGTGGATCCTCTTCTTCGTCGAGATTCTGGCGTGCGTCGAAGTTATCCTTTTTCTTGTATTGATGAGCCGCTATGTCGACCGGAGCGCGGAAGCGGACAGGCTGGGTCGTGTTTTCTTCGCGCGCGATAAGCGTGAGCTGCCTACTGTCGACGTTTTCATTCCGACCTATAACGAGCCGCTCGACGTGCTCGAGCGAACCATCATCGGCGCCCGCGCGCTGGATTATCCTGCCGACAAATTGACGGTTTATGTGCTTGACGATCAACGCCGGGATTGGCTGAAGGCCTATTGCGAGGAGAAGAACGTCATCCACGTCACGCGCGGCGACAACGCGCACGCCAAAGCCGGCAATATGAACAATGGGCTGAAGGTCAGCTCGGGCGAATTCATTGCGATCTTCGACGCCGATTTTGTTCCCTATCGACATTTCCTTCGCCGGACGCTGCCGTTCTTTTCCGATGAAAGCATCGGCATCGTCCAGACACCCCAACATTTCTTCAATGTCGATCCGGTCCAATCGAACTTGGGCCTGGAGAATATCTGGCCGGACGAGCAGCGCTTGTTTTTCGACGAGATCGCGCCCAGCCGAGACGCCTGGGACGTCAGTTTCTGCTGCGGGTCATGCTCGATTGCCCGCCGCAAGGCCGTCGACGCAATAGGCGGTTTTCCGACGGAGTCGATCACAGAAGACCTGCTGACCACTCTTTCGATGCTCAACAAAGGCTACAAGACCCGCTACCTGAACGAGCGGCTGTCGATGGGACTGGCCGCCGAGAACCTGACCGGTTATTTTGTCCAGCGCGAACGCTGGTGTCAGGGGGGTATTCAAACCCTTTACCTGTATAATGGCCCGCTGCGCGGCCCGGGATTGACGCTCTTTCAACGGATCATGTTCCTGCCGGCGTCATGGCTGGTGCAGTATCTGGTCCGCTTCACGATATTGCTCGTCCCCATCGTCTATCTCTGGTTTGGCCTGGTCCCGCTCTATTTCACTGATATAGCCGCGTATGTGTCTCATCAGGTGCCGCTGCTGGCGGCTTATTTTCTGCTCATGCTGTGGATCACGCCGACGCGCTATCTGCCTGTGGTTTCCAGCGCCGTCGGGACCTTTGCGACATTCCGCATGCTGCCGACCGTGGTCTCCAGCCTGGTGAGACCATTCGGCAAGCCTTTCAGGGTGACGCCAAAGGGCAGTGGCAACGAGGCGAACCAGTTCGACCGCTACAGCTTCGCCTGGATCGCAAGCATGATCACGATCACCGTGGTTGGCCTGCTGGTCAACGTCGTACCGGAAACATCGCATGTACAAGGCCAGTTTTCGCCGGTCGCGGCCTGGTGGTCAGGGATCAATATCGTCGTCCTGCTCATCGCGTCACTTATCTGCTTTGAGAAACCTCGGCGCCTGTTCCATGCGTTCAAGCTCGATGAACCCGCTATCGTCGACGATGTCCCCGGTCAAGTCGTCAGTCTGGCACTGGACAAGGCGGTCGTTGCAGTCCCCACCATGGCCCGGTTGCAGTCCAAGTCGGTGATGCTGAAACTCTCCGGCTTCGCCCCGATCAAAGCCGAGCTCGGTCAGGTCACTCAACGGCGAAGAAGCGTAAGTCGCGGCGGCGACAAGCAAGCCTATTACCTGCACCTTTATTTCGAACTCAGCGGCTCTGCCCGCGACAGCATGATTGTAAAACTCTACACCGGCCGATATTCGCGGGACATTCGCGACATCGACAAGGTTGCCGTCTCTCTCAATCTGCTGTTGCGCTCATTCGGGCGGACGCGCACGTTATAGCCCGGCTCGGGAGCGAAGTTGTCGCGTCTTCGACGAAGTTGTCCCGCAATGGCCGGAGTCGTCACTCTTCGCCAACTACTGGCCAGATCGTTCGTCGAGGATGGACAGCGCGTCCTGCAGTCTGAGCGCCGCCAGCGCTTCCGTTGCCTCGTCCGGAGACCATCCTGCTTCGAGCGCCGCAGAGAGAACCAGCGATTCCGTTTGCAGTTCGAGCTTCTCATACAGCGGCTCGATGGCTTCGCGTGCGGTGACGACGTGCTGATCGGGCGGAGTGATGGGCGTCGCAGCAACCGTAGGCATAATGCTCCTCCTTTTAAACGCTAAGGTTCGAAACCCAATTGCAGGCATGCTTGTTCCGTTCACATGGCATTTTTAGCCGCATCACGGCTGACGGAAACTGTTCCGAAACTCTGGACGATCGCAACATCGCCCGTCCTCGGCATCTCTGGGTGCGCAGCGAAATATCTTCGCTGGATGTGAACGAACGGACAGGCTACCGCACAATTGCCGAAAGCGGAAGCGACTTGCGGTAATCACTATTGCCGCAGAAGCGCGCCTAGTGAAGACCGTCGCCACCTCTGCCGAAATTTCCTCCATTTCAGAAGCGCCCTGATGACAAGGGCCGACGGTATGTCCTTATGGTCGCCAACGGTCCCCTGCTTGGCGACCGGTGCGTTTGCATAGATGAGAAACGCGATCAGCGTGGCTGGATCCTTGGCTTCAAGGTCGAGCCAGTCATCTGACAGATGCAGTCCTTGCTGGCCTTCCATGAAGGTTTGACCATCAACGGTGATTGAGCCACGGAAGATATAGAAGTAGAGATCCCAGCCCTGCTTCCGCGGGAATTCCGCCCGCGCGCCTGCTTCCAACCGGATGTCGAAGATGTCGACGGCGCTACGGACATAAAACGGCGTGCCTTCCCCTTCCGGGCCGACCAGGTGTCGCCAGACATTCGCCGCGACCATAGGGATCGCGCCGTATTGAATTTTCGGCACCAGATCGGCCGCACGCGGACGAATGACGATCTGTAGCATTCGCAGCGGCGGATCGGTCACCATCGTCTCCTCCGAGTGCCAGAAGCCTTTCCCGGCATTCATCACCATCAGATGATGGCGGTCGATCAGCAGCCAGCCTGTGGCCCGATCCTGGTGACGCATCACGCCGTCAGGCACCCAGGAGACGATCTCGTCGTTTCTGTGCTCGTGCATCGCGATCAGCCGGCCAGGGACCAGGATGGATTCGACGATCATAGCGAGAGGGCCGTGGCCATGGTCCGTCGGCTTCGGCTTCAACCATCCCGGCATATTGATGTGCGCGACAAAACCGCCAGCATCCCGCACCAGAAATGTCCGTTCGCCTTTGAGCAGCATCGCGTCCTCCATGCCTGTCAGGCTATGACGACACGTCTTGCTGAGGATGCCGATGATGGCCTTAGTGGCAATTTGAAAAACATCCGCCGCAATCGATTCGCTGACGGGATCTCCAATGACCATCGAAGCCGCACGAAATCCGCATCCGATCTACTTTGCTGGCGCTTTCGCCACGGGTGGGCTCCTGACTTTCATGGTGCACCTCAATGGCGAGCTGGCACGCTACGGAAATCCGCTGTTTTCTTCCTGGACCGCTCACGGCACAGGCATCATCGCCGCGGTCATTCTTCTCCTGCTCATCCGCGGGCGACGCAGGCCAAAGCCGGAACAGAGCTTGCGCGCGCCTCTATGGGCTTATTTCGGCGGTATCTCCGGCGCGGCAACGGTCATGCTGACCTCGACCGCGGTCAACTCACCGCTCGGGCTCTCCGGCACCCTGGCTCTTGGCCTGGCAGGCCAGGTCGTCTTCAGCGTCGCGGCGGACAGTTGGGGACTGTTCGGAATGCGCAAGCGGCATCCCGATGCACGAGACATCACTGCGCTCGGCCTCGTCGTTGCGGGGGCGGCGCTCATCATATTGTTCGGGCGAGGTGCGGCGTGACGCTCTTCATTCTGCTTGCTTGCCTCGGCGGCGTGCTCGTCGGCCTCAGCCGTCAGCTCAATGGGCGGTTGAGCATCTCGACGACGCCGCTGATCGCATCCTCTTGGAATCACGCCGTCGGATTTGCCGTCCTAACCTGCCTCGGGCTCTTCGTCCGGGGCCTGCTTCCCGCGGGCGCCGCCGAGGCGCCGTGGTATGCCTATCTGGGCGGTCCGATCGGCGTTGTCTTCGTGGCGGCCGGCAGTTGGGCGATTGCGCGGATCGGCGCCGTCAATTCGGCTCTGCTGATCATCGGCGGGCAGATGGTAACGGGGGTGGCATTTGATTATGTCAGCGGGGTCCCGGGATCATTCTGGGCGAACGCCGGGGGGATTGTTCTCATCGTCGGCGGAATGATGCTCAGTCGGGGACGGCGCAAGGTCGACCGTTCGCAATAGCGGGACACGAGGCCATGCGGCGGGGATGGCTCCCCGCAGCCTCACGCCACTGCATTTTCAGGCAAGGTATTTCGTAAACCAGTCGATCGTTCGCTGCCAGGCGAGCTTGGCTGCCGCCTCGTCGTAGCGAGGCGTGGTGTCATTGTGAAAGCCGTGATTGACGTCGGGGTAGATATAGGCCTCATAGGTTTTTCCCGCCGCTTTCAGCGCGGCTTCGTAGGCCGGCCAGCCTTCGTTGATCCCCTTGTCCAGCCCGGCATAGTGGAGAAGCAATGGCGCCTTGATCTTCGGCACGTCCTCGGCGCGCGGCTGCCGGCCATAGAAGGGCACGGCTGCGGCCAGCTCGGGATAGGCGACCGCCGCAGCGTTGGCGACGCCGCCGCCGTAGCAGAAGCCTGTTATGCCGACCTTTCCGGTGGTGAGATCACCCTTCATCAGGAATTCGACCGCCGCGAAAAAGTCGTTCATCAGCTTTTCCGGATCGACTTTCTGCTGGAGCTCCCGCCCCTTCTCGTCATCGCCGGGATAACCGCCGACCGACGTCAGCCCATCCGGGGCCAGGGCGATGAAGCCGGCCTTTGCCACGCGCCGCGCCACATCCTCGATATAGGGGTTCAGGCCTCTATTCTCGTGAACGACGACCACGCCCGCAACCTTGCCGTCGGCCTTTGCGGGCCGCACGAGATAGCCGCGGACGTCGCCGTTTCCTTTTGGAGAGGGATAGGTGATGTATTCGGCCGATATATCGGGATCGGTGGACTCGACCTGGGTCGCCAGCGCATAATTGGGGCTGAGCGACGCAAGAATGGCGGCTGCCGTCACTCCACCCACCGCAAACTTGGCGGCCCGGTCGAGAAACTCGCGCTTGGTGATTTTTCCATGCGCATAATAATCGTAAAGTTCGAGCAGTTCCTGCGGAAAGTCCTTGGCTGTCATGCGGGTCATGATGGCTCCTCCTTCGGGTATCGCCCATCCTACACACCCGGGCTAGCTACTCTTTTCAACATTTCGCGATTTTTGCGTGAGCTTGCCGGGTTCGCAACAATGACGTCAGCATTCCTGCTTTGAAGATGGCTCTTCCACCGGTTGCCTCCGCATTTTGGCGGTGGCAGCGCTTTAACGATCCTCGCCCGCGAATTATGAAAATCAATTTCATACTCGCGTCTTGCGCCCCGTTTTCTATTGACGCCCTTTGTTTTTTGTCCCAACTTAAAGAAAATAAATTACTTAATCGGGAACTTGATCGGCATGAAAGTGGGCATCATCGGGCTCGGATTCCGGCTCGGCTATCTCGGCTACGTCTTCAAAGCGATCGATAGCAGTTTCGATATCGTCGGCTACGTCGACCCCGATCCTGCCGGCCTTCCCGGTTTGACGGAAAAGGGCATTTCCGCCGGCAAGGCCTACGGCTCGCCGGAGGAGCTCCTCGCCTCCGAAAAGCTTGATCTGCTGATGATCGGCTCGCCCAATCACATGCATCTCGACCATATCAAACTCGGGCTGCAAGCCGGTCTCAAGGTCTTCTGCGAAAAGCCGATCGTCACGACCATCGCAGAAAGCATCGAGCTTGCCCATCTGATGGCGAAGTTCGGCCATGAGCGGCTGATGGTCGGTCTGGTGCTGCGTTACTCCCCTCTCTACAAGGATCTGCGCGCCATCCAGGCCGAGGGCAAACTCGGTCAGATCGTGTCGATCGAGGCCTCCGAACATATCGAGCCCTATCACGGCGCCTTCTTCATGCGCGACTGGCGCCGCTACGAGCGCTATTCCGGCAGCTTTATGCTGGAGAAATGCTGCCACGACCTCGACCTCTACAATGGTGTCGTCGGCGCGCGGCCGGAGCGCGTCGCCAGTTTCGGCGGCCGCAAGAGCTTCATTCCGGCCAACGACCCGGCGCGCGAAGGCATCAACGATCTCGAGCTTTTCCACCGCAAGCCGAGCGGCTGGATGGGATCGGACAAGGTTTTCGACAGCGACGCCGATATCATCGACTATCAGGTGGCGATCGTCGAATATGCCAATGGCGTCGGCATGAACTTCCATACCAATCTGAACGTACCCGACCAGTTCCGCCGCTTCGCCATCATGGGCTCGCGCGGCATGGCCGAGGGCGATTTCGTTCGCGGCTATCTCAACGTGCACGAACAGCTGACCGGCAACAAGGTGGTCGCAAACGCTTATGCTGCAACCGAACTGTCCCAGCATTACGGCGCCGACGAACAGATGGCGAGCGACCTGCTGGAAAGCGTGCGCACCGGGCTCGAACTTCCCGTCTCCACGCTGAATGCGCTCGAAGCCGGCATTCTGGCCCTTGCCATGGACGAAGCGAGAATGAAGAAATCAGTCGTCGACCTGCGTCCCGTCTGGGACCGCTTCGACGAGGCCCTTCACGCCAGAGCGGCTTGAGGAAGGCGGCAAGATGAGTGTTCAAAGAAGCGCCTTCATCTTCGCCTGGATCCTCCTTCTTCCGGCCGTTCTCTATGTTCTCGCCATCGTCGCCTATCCCCTCGTCGATACGTTCATTCTCTCCTTCACCGATGCGTCGCTGAAGAAGACCACCAATTGGGTCGGCTGGATCAACTACGAGAAGATCTTCAACGCCACATTCGCGGAGGTCATCCTCCGCACCTTCGTCTGGACCTTCTTCTCCGTCGCCTTGAAAATGGTGATCGGCACCTTCGGCGCTTGCATGCTGAATGCCGCCGTTCCCGGCCGCTCCCTGTTCCGGCTTTTAACCATGCCGCCATGGATCGTGCCGATGGCGATCGGCATCTTCATGTGGGGCTGGATGTATAATGGCCAGTTCGGGATGATCTCGGGTCTGTTGCAGCGCTTCGGCCTCGTCGACGGCCCGGTCGCCTTCCTCGCCTATGGAAGCACCGCCTTCTGGGCGACCATCGTCACCGACGTGTGGATCGGCGTGCCGCTGGTGACGATCTATTTCCTGGCGGCGATCCAGTCGATCCCGAAGGATCTCTACGAAGCCGCCTGGACCGACGGCGCCGGCCGCTGGTACCGTTTCCGCCGCATCACCCTGCCGCTGATGGTGCCCGCCATCATCACCATGTCGATGCTGTCGCTGATCGCCACCTTCAACTCGTTCGACATCATCTGGATCCTGACGCAGGGCGGCCCGAGCGGCGAGACGACGACGATGATCATCGACACCTATCAGACCGCGATCGGTTCGAAGAAATACGGTGAAGGTGCGGCGCGCGCCGTGCTGATCTGCATCTTCCTGTCGCTCTTCTGCTTCGCCTATTTCCGTGTCACCCGCCGCCTCAATCCGGAGAAGCGCGCATGAGCAGCCCGGCCATGATCGACCGCTACCGCTGGTGGGAAATCGTCCTGATCTATTGCGGAATCGCGGTGTTCCTGTTCTTCGTGCTGGCGCCCTTCGTCGAGGGCTTTTTGGTGTCGCTGAAGCCGCTCGCCCAGCTTTTCTCCTCGCCCTACCGCTTCTGGCCTGAGAACGGCTCCTTCGAGGCCTACCGGACGATGTGGATCAGCGTGCCGGGCTTCGGGCGCTATATCTTCAACTCCTTCTTCATCTCGATCATCGTCACGCTGATCGTGCTCTGCCTCGTCATTCCGGCCGCTTACGCCTTCGCCAAGTTCGAATTCAAGGGCATGGGCATCCTGCTCGGCGCCTTCCTGACGGTGAACATGTTCTCCGGCGCCGTGCTGCTCATCCCGCTCTTCCGGCTGATGCGCAGCATGGGCGTGCTCAACACCTATCTCGCCATGATCGTGCCGGGCGTCGCCTTCCTGATCCCCTCGGCGATCTGGCTGCTGCGCACTTATATGATCCGTATTCCCCAGGAGCTCAACGAAGCCGCCTTCATGGATGGCGCCAGCCATTTCTACACGCTTCGCCGCGTCATCCTGCCCATCGCGATGCCGGGCATTATCGTCGTCGCCATTACCACCTTCATCGGCGCTTACGCCCAGCAATTCATCTTCGCGCTGACGTTCAACTCGAAGACCGAATACATGCCCTTGCCGGTGGGGCTCTTTGCTTACTTCGGCAAGCAGGAGGTCATCTGGAACGAACTGATGGCGGCTTCCTTCGTCGGCATTGCGCCGGCGATGGTCGTCATCTTCTTCCTTCAGCGTTACCTCGTCGGCGGTCTGACCGCCGGTGCGGTGAAACAATAAGAGCAATAATCAGTGAACAGCTAACAACCACATTGGGAGTCACAACGTGAGCATAGCAATCAAGACAGGCCTTATGGCGCTCGCCCTGCTCGGTTCGACGGCATTGACCGCGGTCACTGCCCATGCGGCCGACAAGGAAATCAGCTGGATCTATTGCGGCGACACGATCGATCCGGTCCACACCAAATACATCAAGCAGTGGGAAGAAAAGAACGCGGGCTGGAAGGTCACGCCTGAGGTCGTCGGCTGGGCGCAGTGCCAGGACAAGGCAACGACGCTTGCCGCTGCCGGCACCCCTGTTGCGATGGCCTATGTCGGCTCGCGCACGCTGAAGGAATTCGCCCAGAACGATCTCATCGTTCCGGTGCCGATGACCGACGACGAAAAGAAGGCTTACTATCCGCACATCGTCGACACGGTGACCTTCGAGGGCAATCAGTGGGGCGTTCCGATCGCCTTCTCCACCAAGGCGCTCTACTGGAACAAGGATCTCTTCAAGCAGGCCGGCCTCGATCCCGAGAAGCCGCCGAAGACCTGGGCCGAAGAAATCGAGATGGCCAAGACCATCAAGGAAAAGACCGGCATTCCGGGCTTCGGTCTTTCCGCCAAGACCTTCGACAACACCATGCACCAGTTCATGCATTGGGTTTACACCAATAACGGTGCGGTGACCGATGCCGAAGGCAAGATCACGCTCGACAGCCCGCAGATCCTCGCTGCGCTGAAGGCCTACAAGGATATCGTGCCCTACTCCGAGGAAGGCCCGACGGCCTATGAGCAGAACGAAGTCCGCGCCATCTTCCTCGACGGCAAGGTTGCGATGATCCAGGCAGGATCGGGCGCCGCCTCCCGCCTGAAGGAAACCAAGATCAACTGGGGCATCACGACGCTGCCGCTCGGTCCCGACGCCAAGGGCCCCGGCACGCTGCTGATCACCGACAGCCTGGCGATCTTCAAGGGCTCCGGCGTCGAGGACAAGGCGACTGAATTCGCCAAGTTCATCA
Organism: Rhizobium atlanticum; assembly: GCF_030182485.1. NCBI lineage: Bacteria > Pseudomonadati > Pseudomonadota > Alphaproteobacteria > Hyphomicrobiales > Rhizobiaceae > Rhizobium > Rhizobium atlanticum. The sequence goes on along the minus strand of NZ_JAQJCJ010000016.1, from coordinate 155,646 downwards.
CCTCGCCGGATGTTCAGTCGGAATACGAACTGCAGGGCGGCGCCGGCCTCACGCCGCTGCGGCCCTCCGCAAAGGTCGATGAGTTCGTCGCCAAGGATCCCTATTGGAAGCCGCTCATCGAGGGCATCAGCTATGGTGGTCCCGAGCCGCTGTTCACCGATTATAAGGGCTTCCAGAACTCGATGATCGAGATGATCCAGTCCGTCGTGACGGGCAAGGCCGAACCGGAGGCCGCGCTCAAGAAGGCGGCTGGCGAAATCGAAGCCTTCAAATAAGCTTGCTTCAACGCCTTGGGATCGCGGAGGCGACAATCCGCGATCCCTCTCCTTATGATGATATGCGACGAAGGCCGCCGGCGGAGACAGATTTTTGGGACAGCTTCTTCTCAACAAAGTCCAGAAGTTCTATGGCGACTACGAGGTTCTGAAGGGCGTGCAGCTCGAAGTGAGGAATGGCGAGTTCGTCGTCTTCGTCGGCCCGTCCGGCTGCGGCAAGTCCACGCTCCTGCGCATGATCGCCGGCCTCGACGCGACGACCGCGGGCGACATCGTCATCGACGGCGTCAGGGTCAACGACCTGCCGCCGGTCAAGCGCGGCATCGCCATGGTGTTCCAGTCCTACGCGCTCTACCCGCATATGTCGGTCTTCGAGAACATCGCCTTCCCGCTTCGCGTCGAAAAGATGGAAGAGTCAAAACTCAAGGCCAAGGTCGAGAATGCCGCGCGCATCCTGCATCTCGATCAGCGGCTGCAGCAGAAACCCGGCATGTTGTCCGGCGGCCAGCGCCAGCGCGTCGCGATCGGCCGCGCCATCGTGCGCGAACCGAAGATATTCCTGTTCGACGAGCCGCTCTCCAACCTCGACGCGGCGCTGCGCGCAGACATGCGCATCGAGCTTGCCAAGCTGCACCGGGCGTTGAAGGCGACGATGATCTATGTAACGCACGACCAGGTCGAAGCCATGACCATGGCCGACCGCATCGTCGTCCTCGACGCCGGCAACATTTCCCAGACGGGCGCGCCGCTGGAGCTCTATCACAAACCCGCCAACCAGTTCGTCGCCGGCTTCATCGGCAATCCCAAAATGAATTTCCTGCCGGTGACCTGCAAAAGCGTCAGCGCCGCTGGCGTCGAAGTCGATTATCAAGGCCAGACCGCCGTTCTGCCGGTGACCCCGCGCGATGGCATGGCCGGCAAGACGCTGACGCTCGGCATCCGGCCGGAGCACATCCAGCTGAACGGCGGCGATATCGTCTTCACCGTGACCCCGACGGTCATCGAACGCCTCGGCGCCAATACGGTCGCTTATGCCTCACTTAACGGCGAGGCCGAAAATTTCTGCGCCATGCTCCCCGGCAGCGTCGGCATCCGCCCCGACGCACCTGTGACAACGGGCATCAATGCCGTTGACTGCCACCTCTTCGACGAAGCGGGCATTGCATTCGAGCGTCGCGTGGAACTGACCGAAATCGATACGAACGTGATCAACCCGACGGCGGCTTGAGCCGACGGGCTTGGTTCGTTCCACCAGGAGTCCCGTCGGGGGCGAGATGACACCCTCTTCCGTCAATCATCGCCGCCAAGAGTATCGCCAATGGGATGGGAAGCGCTCGGACAATGGGGTGAAGACGCGGTCCGCATCAACGGCTGACGGGCGGAGTTGCCAATGACGTGTGGAGCGTTCGCATCCACGGGCAGGTCGCGGTCGGTCGTCTCCTCTACAGAACCGACGCCGGTCTCGCATGGGAAACCGAGCTCATCCCAGTAAAAGGCATGCACGTTTCAGCGCTGATCCCGACGACCGAGGGCCGGCTGTTCGCGAACGGTCGGGTGGTGATGAAATACATGGAGCCGCCCGAGACAGAGTCCGACTGGTGTCGTGTGGCCGACACGCTCCGCGAATGCATTGGTTGACACAGGGCAGCGGCCGCCTAGGGAGAAATCACAACAAGAGCCGTCGAGATTCCCTCGCCTTCCCGGCGGTAACTGTGCGGAACGCTTGAGTCAAAATACATAGCGTCGCCCGCATCCAGCGCTGTCTCCTTGCCGTCCACAATGACGACAAGCCGACCGTTGAGCACGTAGATGAATTCGGCGCTGCCATGTTGATGCGGCTCCGAGGGCGGCGAATCGAGCGGGAACTCGGCGTAATAGGCCTCCATGCGGCGGTCGGGAGCGGGATAATCGAGGCTTTCGAAGAGGAAGGCTGGGTTCTTTTCGCCCGGCGGGCTGGGAAGTTTGAGACGCTCGTGCTTTCGGACGACCGCGATGAGCGGCTCCTCCTTGTCGGATTTGAAGAAGTGATCGAGGCCGACCCCGAAAACCATGGCGATCCGAAGCAGCGTGGGCAGCGTCGGAAACATCTGCCCGCGCTCGATCTTCGAAAGCATCGCAGGCGAGAGCCCTGTATGCCCCGCCAACTGCACCAGCCCCAGCTTCTTTCTCAGTCGCAGTGTCTTGATACGCGGGCCGATCGCGTAGCGCTGAAGCTCATTGGACAGCGTGTCGGAGAGCACTCGTAAACTCCTTTTCGTTTCGGGAAACTATCACAACGACAATTTTCTGTACAAGAAAATTCTGTTTCCACTCACGAAAATTTGAGTGGTAATAAAATCAATGTTCTCCAAATGAAAGGTTCGAGGTGCATGGCGCACCTGTCATCGAGAGGAGACTGACATGAAGTTGAGAAGCCTTTTAGTCGCTGCAGCAATCACGCTCGGCAGCAGTTTCAGCGGGGTCGCCGCTGAGAAGGATGTCGTCGACACTGCGGTGGAGGCGGGTAAATTCAAGACGCTGACGACCGCGCTCGAAGCGGCGGGCCTGGTCGCCACTCTCAAGGAAACGGGTCCGTTCACGGTCTTCGCTCCGACCGATGAAGCCTTCGCCAAGTTGCCGGCCGGTACCGTCGAAAACCTTCTGAAGCCGCAAAACAAGCAAAAGCTCATCGCGATCCTCACCTACCATGTGGTCGCGGGCAAGCTCATGGCTAAGGACGTGGCGGGTATCGATGAGGCGAAGTCGGTCAACGGCAAAATGATCGACGTCAACGTCGAGGGCTCCACCGTCAAGGTCAACGACGCCGCCGTCACTGCCGCCGACATTGCTGCCTCCAATGGTGTCATCCATGTCATCGACAAAGTGATCGTGCCGCCGGAAGGCTGACCCCCATCGCTCGACTGGAGAAGAACCATGAAGTTTATCAACATACTAACGCTCATCCTCGTCATCGTAGGCGGGCTGAACTGGGGGTTGGTCGGGCTATTCGGCTTTGACCTTGTGGCCGCCATATTCGGTGCCGGCTCGGGGCTCTCCCGGATCGTTTACGTCCTGGTGGGGCTGTCAGCTGGGTGGCAGGTCATCCCGCTGTCTTCTGCAATGGGTTCCGGCGAGTTCGCTGCTCGCCATAACCAATAGGGCCTTTGGAGGGACCCGCTTGCCGCGTCGGCGGCTCCCTCCACCTTTTATTAGATGGACATGCATTCCGTTCTTGTGCTGGTCGCCTTTCAGGCCGCGAGCTTTGCTGCGGCGGCCACCGGCGTGATTTTTCGGCCAGGCGACTGGTACAAGCAGCTCGACAAGCCAGGATGGCGCCCGCCCGATTGGCTGTTCGCCCCGGTCTGGACGGTACTCTATGCCTCGATCGGACTGTCGGGCTGGCTCCTGTGGCTGGAGGCAGGCATTGGCGGCGCAGCGTTCCCGCTCAGTGTCTATGCAGTCCAGCTTCTGCTCAATGCTACGTGGTCGCCGATCTTTTTTGCACTTCACCGAACCGGGCTGGCCGCGGTGGAGATCATGCTGCTTTGGGCTGCGATCCTGGCGACGATCATCCTGTTTTATCCCGCGAATTCGGCTGCTGCCCTGCTCCTCGTTCCTTACCTCACGTGGGTGAGTTTCGCGGCGGCACTCAACGTGTCCATCTGGCGGCGTAACCGCCCCAAACCGCTGTCGGAGGGCGCCCGATGAAACCCCGGTGGATCGTCGTGAATGATCGGATGCAGCAAGGCTACCGATACGCTCTCGCTGCACCAAGTGGCCGCAACTTTCATCCCAACTTCCGGCCAGAGCTGACCCCCGCCGAGATGCTTGCGCTCGGCGTGTTCGGCGGCAAATACCTGACCGATTGTCGTGACGAATTCCCGGAAAGCTGGTTTGCAGAGGCCCGTCTGTCGCCGCTGCGAAAGGATCCGACACTGAATTGCTTCGGTGTCGACGCCAGCCAACCCCTTAGCGTTTGGCGAGCCAAGGGATGGATATATCCCGACGATCCGCGTGGCTGGTTCCAGTGGTACTGCCGCTATTATCAAGGTCGCCGCATGCCCAGCGAGGATGAGCGACAGATCGCCCGCTGGAAAGCCATTCGCCGCCATGTCGCTCAGCTTCGCCGAGCCTGCGAGCCTGGAGATTGCTGGTGCCGGCCGCGCCAGCGCCAGGCTCTACTGCATTGGGCATATGACAGCCGTTCGATCTAATTCCCGCTGCTTCGCCGATGTGCGTATCGAGCTTGCCAAGCTGTGCAGGGCGTTGAAGGAAACGATGATCTATGTAACGCACGACCAGGTCGAGGCCATGACGATGGCAGACCACATCGTCGTGCTCGACGCCGAAAGTACATGAAGAAGGCAGTCGACATCTTCTACGACGCGGCGGTCGATACGTATGATCGAGATGAGTATGGTTCATTCAGGAGCGCGCTTCGGTCAACAAAGTTCCTTCAAAAAATGGACGGGAAAATCAGGTCGTTAAAATCAACGCCAAGTCGTCTCCCGATCTGGTCGCCGTAGGCAAGTCTATCAAGGTCTGAACCGGATAGGCACGCTCGGGAGTGTCTGCTGCCGCGGACCAATGGCACGGGTCCGGGCGACCTATATATGGGCAAAGGAGGTTACTGGTCTGATCCTGTCTAGTTAAGCCATTATTTCAGCAAACGCGGAACGACCTGCAGCTTTGACAATCGATTGTGTAACAGTCGCTGGTTCGCTGTCGACCCAAGTCGAGAATCGCGCTTAGAGCCTATGTTCGCAATTGATGCGACGAAGTCATCCTCCGCGCGCACGCTTGCAACAACCAGCGACTGCTGTCTTGCTGATACGCAGATTGCGAGCACCCCATCAATAGCCCAGGCCCGCTGCGTTCAGGGCCATTTCTCCGCGAAACCGGCTCCTACCAGACAAGCCCGCGAGCCGCGACCTCTTCGACGCGGGTGACGACGCCGCCGCGGTGGAAGACCATCATGTCGAACAGGTTGGAGACCACACAGGTGTGGTTCGGGATGATGAAGAGTTTCTCGCCGATCTGCGGCCGGGGGCCGGTGCAGTTCGAAAGATCGATCACGCCGTGTTCTTCCGACAGGCTGGTGATGCGCGCCTGGGGATAGCCGACGATCAGGCCGTAGTCGCTGAAGCCCTGGAGATCCGAGGTCAGCGCCTTTGAGCCGGAATCGATGACGGCGCGGTCGGCGGTGGGGCGGGAGACGACAGTCGCCAGCACATGCATGGCGCAATCGTCTTCGGTGCAATGGCCCATGCGCACCATCTGGCGGTCGTTATAGATATAGGTGCCGGCGCGGTGTTCCGTGGCCGACTTGACGAGATGCGCCTCGAACAGGCTCGGCGTTCCGCCATTGCTGACGATCGGGCAGCTTATGCCTTCCGATTGCAGGCGGTTTACCGCCTCAGTGATGAAGGCTTCCACGGCGGCGGCCGATTGCGGCTTCGGATAAGTGACGATGCCGCCGAAGGTGAGGCCGTCGGCGGCGGCGATGCGCTTGGCGAGCGAGGCCGCCCCCTCGGGCGTCTGAACGCCGCAGCGGCCGGCGCCGGTGTCGCATTCGACAAGCACCGTCAGCGGCTTGTGGCCGGAAAAATGTGCGGCAAGCCCATCGACCGTCACTTCGCTGTCGGCAACGACTTTCAGGGCTGGAATTTTCTCGTTCAGCCTGGCGAGGCGCTCAAGCTTCTGCTGGCCGAGGATGTTGAAGGTGATGAGGATGTCGCCGAAGCCGGCTGCGGCAAAGACCTCGGCTTCCGTGACCTTCTGGCAGTTGATGCCTTTGGCACCGGCGGCGACCTGTGCGACGGCGAGTGCCGGAATCTTGTGCGTCTTGATATGCGGGCGGAAGTTCAGCCCATGCTGATCCATATAGGATTGAACGCGGGCGATGTTTGCAGCCAGCCGGTCTTCGTCGATGACAGGACGCGGCGTCGAGAGATCGGCGATCCGGTCACCGGCCTTGGCAACGACGGCAAACCGATTGTCATGCATTCAGGCGGCTCCGCGTTCTGTCCCGTGTGGATCGGCCACGATCGGCCAGATGGTCTTCGGCGCCCGCCGGTATGGTGTCGTCGCCGGATTATTGGGATAAGGCGTTCCGGCGGAGCAGTAAAGGATTTCCGCCGCAATCTTCGAGAATGACGCGAAGAAGTGGTTGGTGGATTTGATCACCAGCATCTTCTGCTCCGCGGGATCGATGCCCATCACCGAAAACAGGCTTGGATCGAAGCTCTGGGAGCGGGTCGAATTGAGAATGATGTCGATGCCGTTGAGGACGATATGGGCGGCGTCACCGAAGGGCACCAGGCTCTCACCAAACTGCATCTCGGCATTCCTCACCAGCTTGACGACCCTGACGGTGCCGTCGACGGGATTGCCGGTGCCGGGGGCTGACTTGGCGCCGAAGCGCAGCGGAATCTCCGCCCCCTCGCCCGCCGCAAAACAAATCTGCACGGCCACCGGATCCCAGATGGTACCGATGGCGGCGCTCGTGACGCCGCGGGCCATGAGCTCCGCGAGAATGACAGTCGCATCTCCTGCCGTGCCACCGCCCGGATTGTCCCAGACGTCGGCGATGACGACGGGCCATGTGGTCGCGGCCATTGCGCGCGCGACGGCCTGCCTCTCGTCGATCTGCGGGACCATGAAGGTGCCGCGCTTGGAAAAGAGTTCAAGGCCGAGTTCGCGCGCCAGCGCCGCGCCCTTTTCCGGCTTGTTGTCGGTCACGACAAGCAGCTTCGTTCCCATTTCGGGGACGTCGCCGACCATGAAACCGTGGATCACCGAGATCGAGAGAATCTCGGGGTCGTCCTTTTCGATCTGCAAGATCTTGTCGACGAAGGAGCGCATGGGTTCGCGCGAGGTTGGGAAGACATCGATCATGCGGCAGTCGAACACCGACATGACTGGCTTGATCCGGCCTTCGAGCGTTTCCACAGCGATGCGCCAGAGATCTTCGGCGCGGTCGACGAAGTCCGTATGCGGAAATTCCTTGAAATAGACGGCGAAATCAAGCGCTGCGACGCGTTTTGCGGTCAAATGGCTGTGCGGATCGAGTTCGGCTGAGATGAGCACGTCAGGCCCGACGATTTCGCGCATGCGCTGGAGAAGATCGCCTTCCGTATCCTCATATCCGGACGCCACCATGGCGCCGTGCAGGCCCATGACGACGGCATCAACAGGCATTGCCGCCCTGAGCTGCCCGAGGATTTCGTCGCGCAGTTCCTCATAGGTGGCCCGGTTGACGAGGCCGGCGGGGTCGGCCCAGGTGGCGGTTCCCTCGATCAGCTCCCATCCCTTCTCTTTGGCGACGCGCCTGCCGACGGTGATCGGCGCGGTGCAGAGCGTCGGCGTTTCGGGATGCTGGCCGGGCGGGGCATAGAGTGAGGCTTCGAAGGCGCGGCGATCCACGCAGATCGGGGAGAAGGTGTTGGTCTCGGTCGCCAGTGCTGCCGTGAAAATGCGCAAGAAAGTGGCCTTCTTCTATCGGCTCCGCTTCAACCCATCGGGTTCGGCAGGTAGCCGGTGAAACCTGAGATCTTCCAGCGTCCTTGGTGAAGCCGGCAGTAATAAAGCGTCTGCCATTGCAGGACATCGCGGGTGCCGTCCGCCTTGGTAATGCCTCCGTCGAATTTCTTGCGAACCAGCGCCGTGTCGCCTTCGATCTCGATATCTTTGAGCGTCGTCGTGGTGAAGATCGCTGTGCGCGCATCTTCAGCGAAGCTCTGTTTGGCGAAATCCTCCGCCTGCCTCAGCCACTCGTCGCGGTAGGCTTTGAGCGTCGGGAAAGCGAGCCGCCATTTGTCGGGGTTTGTCTCCTTGCGGCCATCGATGCCGATGAAGCCATCTTCCACGAAGTCATGCTCCACCATCGACCAATCGGCGGCCAGAAAGGCATCGATATCGCGGGGAACGAGCATCTCCCAGATCGCGTGGCGGGCGCTATCGGATGGGAAAGGATTCTGGAATGGATCGCGCATGGCTGCCCCGGATTGAAATTCTTTTCATAAAAGGCGTTTTTCACTGGTCAAATTCTGCTTTCTATGGTCACTTGTCAACTTATCAAGAAAATAATTTGCAAGGACGTGAGAATGCCTATCAAGCGCTATGGCACTGTTCAAACCGGCGCCGGCGGCAAGGCGCTGCCCTTCGCGCGCGCCGTCGAAGCTGACGGATGGCTCTATGTTTCCGGCCAGGTTGCGATGGAAGATGGCGAGATCATCGACGGCAACATCATCGCCCAGACCCATAAGACGATCGCCAATGTTCTTGAGATCCTGGAGGAAGCCGGTTACGGCGTCGAGCATGTCGTGCGCGTCGGCGTCTGGCTCGACGATCCGCGCGACTTCTGGACCTTCAACAAGATCTATCAGGAGTATTTCGGCGAGCATCCGCCGGCGCGTGCCTGTGTGCAATCGTCGATGATGGTCGATTGCAAGGTTGAGATCGACTGCGTGGCCTATAAGAAGAAGGGTGATTAGCGGATACCATCGGGGGAGCGGGTTTGGATATCTTTTCGACATTGCAGGAAGACAAGGGCCGGCTCTCTCCCTCCGAAAGCCGCATCGCCGAGATCATCGTCAACGACTTCGAATTCGCCGTAAACGCCTCGATCATCGAGCTCGCGGAGCGGGCCGAGGTGTCGCCGCCGACCGTCACGCGCTTTTGCCGGCGGCTGGGCTGCGAGAGCTTTTCCGATTTCAAGGTGCAGCTTGCCCGCACCGCTCATATCGGCGTGCGCTATCTGAAGCCGGAATCGAAAAGCACCGATCCGGCCGATGTCGCCCAGGATATCATCACCAAGGCCCAGAACGCCCTCTTTCTCCTGCATCGGTCGCTCGATCTTGCCGCTATCGAAGCCGCCGTTTCCCATATCGCCAAGGCGGACATGATCTACGCCTTCGGCTCGGGCGGCAATTCGTCGATGATCGCCGATGAGCTGCAGAACCGCCTCTTCCGTCTCGGCCTTCGCATCACGGCGAGTTCCGACCACAGCATGCAGCTGATGATGGCGGCCGCGGCGAAACCTGGCGACGTGCTGATCGGCTCGTCCTTCTCGGGGCGCAATATGGAGCTGGTGCGGGCCTTCGAGCTTGCCCGCGACACCAAGGTGAAAACGATCGCTTTGACCCAGACGGAAAGCCCGGTTGCCAAGGCCGCCGAAATCGTCGTACCGATCGATCTTCCCGAAGGCAACAATATCTACCGCCCGACCTCGACGCGCATCGCCTACATCGCGATGGTCGATATCCTGTCGAGCCTCATCGCCTACGCCATTCAGCCGAAGGCGACGGTGACGCTGCGGCGCATCAAGCAGCAGCTCGTCCTTCACCGCGACGGCGACGACCGGCAATTGCTTGGAGATTGAAGCATATGAACGGGAGCGACAATCAATGACCCAATCGATCGCCGTCGTGACCGGCGCTGCAGGCGATATCGGCGCGGCGATTGCCGCGAGGCTCGCCGATGACCATGATGTCGTACTGCTTGCCGATATCGATGCGGCTGCCGCTGCCGCCGCGGCTTCGAAACTCGGACCGGAGGAGCGTTTCGTCGCCGTCGGATGTGACGTGACCAGCGAGGCGAGCATTGCCGGATTGGCGGAACGTGCTGCCGGCAGCGGCGTCGTGCGAACCCTCGTCAACAATGCCGGGGCCGCCCGCGCCACCAGCCTGCACGATACAACGCCAGAGATCTGGCGGGCCGATAATGCGCTCAATCTCGAAGCGGCGTTTTTATGCTTCCGCGCCTTCGAGCCGATGTTGAAGGCCTCGAAGGGCTCCGTCGTCAACATCGCCTCGGTCAACGGCATGAACGTTTTCGGGCATCCGGCCTATAGCGCCGCCAAGGCGGGCCTCTTGCATTTCACCCGGCTGGTCGCCGTGGAATACGGCAAGTTCGGCATTCGCTCCAATGCCGTCGCACCCGGCACGGTGAAGACGCAGGCCTGGGAAGCGCGCGCGAGGGCCAATCCAAACGTGTTCGAGGAGGCGCGCCGCTGGTATCCGCTGCAGCGCGTCGTCGATCCGAAGGATGTTGCCAATGCCGTGGCCTTCCTTGCCGGGCCGCTCGCCGCAGCGATCACGGGCATCTGCCTGCCGGTGGATTGCGGCCTTACGGCCGGCCAGGCCGAGCTGGCGAGAACCTTTTCCCAATCCGAACATTACTGACTGTCAGGGCTTCGTTTTTTAGAGACGCGATGCATGACATGACCTTCGGGACTGCCCGCCGCGGCTGCGCCTGCCGATTTCCCTGACGATTGATGATTTCATGAGCCGCCTCTTTCCCGACGTCTTCCGCAATCCGGCGATCCGCGCCAGCATGATCGCCATTTTCACCTTCGGCATGGCGGGAGCGATGACCGCGCCCTATCGTTCGATCGTCGGCATCCGCGAATTGGGCTTAAGCGACGGTCTCTATTCCTTCCTGGCCTTTGCTTCGGCGGCGGTGAATGTGATCATCAGCGTTCTGCTCGGCAATCTCGCCGACCGGCTCGGCGAATACCGTTCAGCGATGATCGGCGCCTGCATCTTCGGCATTGCCGGCTACGGCATGGTCTATGCCTTTCCAAGCGTGCCCGTCTTCGTCATCAGCGCGCTGCTGCCGCTCCCGATCTATGGGGCGCTGAATTCACTGCTGTTTGCCAATGCGCGCGCGGCGATGCAGGGCATGAGCCGGGACGACATGGTGACGGCCAACTCAGGCGTGCGCGCCATGATCTCGCTCTCCTGGGTGCTGATCCCCGGCATGACGGGCCTTCTGCTTTCGGGCGCATCGAGCATGCTGCCAGCCTACCTCTTTGCCGCCATCTCCTGTCTCTTATGCCAGGGCATCATCCTCTTCGCCCTGCCGAAGCGAGCGGCAACGGAGATCGCCACCGTTGCCCATCTTTCCTATCTCGGCGCCCTGCGGCAGGTGGTTTCGCCTGGGATTTCGGCGCATATCATCGGGGTGGCGCTGATCACCAGCACGCTGCATCTCAACGACGCCCTGCTGCCGTTGATCGCCACCGGCGCAGCTCATGGCGCACTTAGCGATGTCGGCATTCTGGTCGGGATCGTCGCCTTGCTCGAGATCGTCTTTATCATCGTCTGGTCGCGGATTGCGCGGGAAGCGGGTCAGATGACCGCGCTTGCCGCCGGCACCATCATCTATGCCGTCTTCCTTGGCCTTCTCGGTTTTGCCTCCGCGCCGTGGCATCTCTACGCGCTCACCTTGCTCGCTGGCATCGGCGCGGCGGCGATCATCAGTATCCCGATCACCTATCTGCAGGATCTCATCGCCGACCGGCCGGGGCTCGGGAGCGCACTGATCTCCGTCAACGTTTTTGCCAGCGCGGGCATCGGGGCGCTGGTCTTTGCCGCCGGCACTTATGTGACCGGTTATTCCGGGACCGCCATGCTGAGCGCCGTCACCGGATTGTCGGGGATCACGATCCTCGCCCTGCTGCAGAGACGAAATGCCGTTGCGCCTGCCGACGCCGAGCTTCGATAATCAGTTCAAAGAATGTGCCTTTCATCGCCATCCGTCTTGTGACAAGGGTGGTGCTTCACTTGCTTCGAAAGCGACATGAAGGCGATCTCCGGCACCAATCTCGAGCAGGCCAAGTCTCACAACCGGCGCGTGGTGATCGAGGCTGTGCGCACCCACGGTCCGCTGTCGCGGGCCGCCATCGCCCGGATGACGGCGCTGACGCCTCAAACCGTCTCGAACATCGTCGAGGAACTGGAGAGCTCGCACCTTCTCGTTGCGGCCGAGGCGCAGAAGCTGGCGCGAGGCCAGCCGATCATTCCCTACACCATCAATCCGCACGGCGCCTATTCGATCGGTCTGGAGCTTGGCCGCCGGCGCGCAAGCGGTGTTCTGACGGACCTCTCGGGCGCCGTCTGCGCCCGCATCGAGCACCTGGTCGAACAGCCCGATCCGCAAAGGGCCATGCCGGCGCTGCAAACAATCGTCGAGGATCTTCAAGAGGCTTTTGCATTCGACAGGAACAGGCTGCTTGGTATCGGCATCGCCCTGCCCGGCCGCTACGCCGATGGCGGCACCACATCTCTCAGCCCGCACAGCCTGCCGGGCTGGCAGGATTTTCCGGTCGGGCATGCACTGGAACAACGGGTCGGAGTGCCGGTTCTGGTCGAGAACGACGCGACGGCGGCGGCGATCGGCGAGCGCCTTCACGGTGTTGCCCGGGGGCTCGGCAGTTTCGTCTATCTGTTTCTGGCCGGCGGCGGCGGTATCGGCGCCGGAATGTTTCTCGACGGCCACCTCTACAAGGGCAGCCGCAACAATGCCGGCGAGATCGGCCATATTATCGTCGAGCCGCATGGCAGGCTCTGCAGCTGCGGCAAGCGCGGCTGCCTCGATCGCTACATCTCGCCCTCAGTCGCTTACGAATTCATGGGCATTGCCAATGCCGGCGAGCTTTCCCCCGACAATCTCGACGCGCTGATCGCCGAAGGCGGCGAAGGCGTTGATGCCTGGCTCGATCAGGCCATTGAGCCCCTGCGGCAGACACTAGATTTTCTGGAACTCGCCTTCGATCCGCAGACCATCGTGCTCGGCGGCAGCGTATCGACATCGCTGATGCGGCGGCTTGCCGAGCGGCTCGAGCCGCTGCACGATCCGATCGATCCCGACCGAAAGCGGACGATACCCCGGGTTATGATCGGCATGACCGGCAAGGATACGGCGATCCTCGGCGCTGCCGCCCTGTCAATTTTTTCGGAAACCAATCCGCGCTTCGACGTCCTGCAAAAGCCGGTCGGCTAACACCCTCACCCGCCTGCCGGCAGCCGCGCATCTGCTTGGCGCACGCGACGGGGCAGAGGTCGTGCAAATATGACGACATTCCCGAGAAGCGTCAGCCCCAGGCCGATCAGGCCGAGACCGCTCCAGCGGTAGCCCTCGAAGACTGTCGACAATGACAGGGCGACGATCGGGAACAGGACGGTGGCATAGGCAGCGCGCGAGGAGCCGATGCGGGAGACCAGCATGAGATAGGTGGTGAAGCCGATCACCGAGCCGATTGCCGCGAGATAAAGCAGGGCAGTGAGATAGCTGATGTCGGGCGGCGCCACGATCGGTGTTTGCGTCACGGCAATCAGCAAGAGGAGGACGATCGCGCCGTAAGTCATGCCCCAGCCATTGGCGGTCAGCGGTGAGATTCCGGCCGCGCTGTTTCGGCGCGATGCCATGTTGCCGAGCGAGAAGAACAGCGTGCCCAGCGCTGCGAGCCCGATCCCTTTCAATGTGCCCATATCGAAATCGACGACCACCTCCTCTCCGAACAGCAAGAGAAGGCCGGTGGCTCCGAGCGCCGCTGCGAGAAGCGTGCGGCCAGTGATGCGGTCGCCGAAGAACAGGCGCGCATTAACGGCATTGTAGATCGTTGCCAGCGAGAAGATGACGGAGATCAGTCCTGAGGGAATGAAGCCGGCTGCATTGTAGAAACAGATGAAATTGAGGCTGAAGAGGCAGAGCGCTTGCGCCAGGATGAATGGTTGATCGCGCAAGGCAGGGAGGTTGAGCCGCCGCATGAAAGCCAGGATGGCGACGAGGATCACGGCTGCGAGCGCAAATCTGTAAAAGACCGAGACCAGGACCGGCACGGGACCGACCTGCATCGCAATGGCGATCCAAGTCGTTCCCCATATGAGGACGGTCGCGATGAAGAGAGCGGCATTTGCCATGGAGTGATCCTCGTTTTCTCCATGAATAGGCGAACGGTGAGCCGGTCTCTTGCAGATTCTTGCTATTAAATTTCTCGCCCCGGAGTTCCCGCTCGCCACGTCGGCCGTCCACCGGTATTGTTCGCAAGACGTCACGGGTGTGGGAAGAATTGGTGAAAGATAGCCGCCTCTCGGTTTTCAGGTTTTTGTCCGCATCGCCCTCGGCGCGGATGTCGCAGTCGATCGATCTTGGGTTCGGGCGGTCGGCGGCCCTCTGGAGCAATGGCAGCGACCGGATGAGCTATGAACGGCCGGACGGACATACGTTCAGCCTTTATCTCAACGGGGGCGCCGGAACGCGCCGCCTGGATGGCAGCCCCGCCGCGCGAGGCCGGCCCGGCGCCTTGTGCGTCATGCCACAGGGGCACTCGTCCGAATGGGAAATCACCGATCCTTTCGACTTCGTTCATCTCTATGTTCCGGACGATCAGATGCGCCGGATGTTTGCCGAGACGTTCGACCGTGATTCCAGGCTTATGGCTGTCTCCGAAGTGACCTTCGCCGATGCACCCGTCTTGGCGCGCACGCTTCGGCAGCTGAGGCAAGCGATGTCAGCGGGTGAGCATCTGCTGGCTGAAGAAGCGATGACTGAGACGATCAACGATTTCTTCGTTGATCCGCGTTATGGAGGGACGCGCCCCTGCGCGATCAGCGGCGGGCTCGCTCCCCATATCAGGCGCCGCTGCCTGGATTATATCGAGGCTCATCTCGGTGAGACCATCCGCTTGCAGGATCTGGCGGCGATTGGGCAGCTCAGCGCCTTTCATTTTCAGCGGATGTTCCGGGCAAGCTACGGCGTGTCCCCGCATGGCTGGGTGGCCCATCGGCGCGTCGAGCGCGCGAAATCGATGTTGCGCGGCGCGGACCCGATCGCGCAGATCGCCTCGGCTTGCGGCTTCAGCAGCCAGAGCCACATGACCCGCGCATTTAAGGCCGGCACAGGCGTCACGCCCTCTGCCTACCGACCGCGACAGTGAAGCCGGGCGCTATGACTCCTGCAATCCATAGAGCAGCGGCATCAGCCCAGCGAGCGCCTTGAAGCGTTCCCATGACTTGGACGAGGGTTTCGTCCAGCCTGTTTCGGCAAGTGCCGAAAGGCGCGGGAAGACGAGACGATCGAAGACAGCGCGGTCCGTCATCGGTTCGGACCAGATGCAGGCCTGGATGCCGAGCAGCTGCTGTTTCTGGCTCGCTGTCCAGCCGCCGACGGGATCGAAATTGTAGAGCTTTTCCGCGTCCGAATTTCCTGCCCAGCTGGCGCCGGGCTCATCCCAGTCCGGCCTCAGCGCCATGTCGAGATAATAGACCTGGCCGGGGCAGACGACCATTTGATAGCCGCGTTCGGCGAGTTCGGCCGAAACCTCAACATTGCGCCAGCTGCAGAGATAGCTTTTCGACTTGTCGATGACGTCGCCGTGCGCGGCTTCCTCCCAGCCGCCGGTGATGCAGCCTTCGCTTGCCAGGAAGCGCTGGACGCGCTCGAGGAATTCTGCTTGCAGGATGGCGGCGCCCGAGCCGTGAATGTCGTCGGCGCCATGGGTGTTGGTGACGACGTTCAACCGCTTGGCATGCGCATCGGCAACCTCGTCGCCGGCGATGGCGCGCAGGCGGTCGAGCGCTGCCGGCGAGCCGGACCATGCGCCCAGGGGAACTTCATCGGCGCCGAGGTGGATCGTCTTGAACGGGAAAAGCTCGATCAGTTCCGAGAGAATGGTCTCGACGATCTCATAGGTCTGCTCGCGCGCTGGATTGATGCAGTTGTCGGGAAAACCCTGAACCGAGTAATAGCTGCCCTTCTCGTCCGGATCGCGCAGCTCAGGTATCGCCTGCTGCATGGCATAACAATGTCCGGGCATATCGATCTCCGGCACGATTTCGATGCCGAAGTTCTTTGCGAGGGCGACGATCTCGCGGATGACAGGCTTCGTATAGTAGCCGCCCGTCCGGGCCGGGCTTGAACCCAGAAGCGGCGGCACGGCGAGACCGTGACCGCGCCAGGCGCCGATCTTTGTCAGGGCCGGGTAGGCATCGATCTCCACCCGCCAGGCTTCGTCATCGGAAAGGTGCCAGTGGAAGCGGTTGAGTTTGTTCCAGGCCAGCACCGCGATCAGCTTCTTGACTTCGGCTGCGCCGTAGAACTGGCGGGCGACATCGAGATGCAGTCCGCGCCAGCCCATCGACGGCTCGTCGATGATCTCGCCGGATGCCGGAAACTGGAAGGTCCCGGGATGCAGCCTGGCGCCGCGCCAGATCTGGGCGAGCGTGATGAGGCCGTAAAGGAAGCCGGTCCGGCTGCTTGCCTCGATCGTGATCGCCTCTTCTTCGAAGCTCAGCCGGTAGGCCTCCGGCCCGAAGGCGGCGGCGTGCTTCAGGCCGACACGAACCGCGCCTTCGGCCTCGGTGCGTACGATTCCCTCGACGGCGAAGAGATGCTCCACCAGTGCCGCGAAGCTTTTCGCCGCCGCCTCCCCTTCAGGGCTCTGCGCCCGCGGCGCAAAACCAGCCGGCAGCGGGCGGCGCGAGGCGACCGCCACATGGTTCGGCCAGGGAATGATCGACACCGCAACGGGCGCGTTGACGGGAACCGGATAGATCTCGGCACCGCGCTTCAGCGGCGCATTGCTGACGGAAGAGCGTGTCGGCTCGACAGCGAGCACGATGGTGTTGCCGCCGGACAGTGCGAGATAGGCGCTCGTCGCGCCGTCCGTCCAGTGGCGGAACTGCCAGCTGAGCGCATAGACGGAGATCGTCCAGGTTTCGCCTGCGCCGAGGACGAAGTTGGCCGGCGGCTGGAATTCGGTGAAATTCGAAAGCCGTCGCGACACCGTTGCGCCTTCGACGCGTCCGGCGGGGTCGACGCGGCCCGGACCGCTGACGCACAGGGAAAAATTCGAAAGCGGTTCGCTGCCGAGGTTCTTGAGGCGCAGGACATAGGAGAATTCCTTGCCCTCGGTAGGCGGGTTCCAAAGGGTTTCAAGCCGCAGGGCATTCGGTCGCGGTGTCGACATTGGTCACTCTTCCTTGAGGACAACGAGTTTTTTTGGACGTTTCTGCACGGCCACGGGATGGGAGCGGCGGTTGAAGTCAATCAAATTGATTTAATAGTGATAGCCAGTTTCCCGCCGGGCCGTCAATCGGCCACCCGGAATTTCTGCTGGCCGGCATCAGGACAAATTCTGCCGACGGGATCGCCGGGGTGCCGTAATCTGGGAAAAAATAATGGCTTCGCCGTTTGCGTTAACGATTAAAGTACCTTTAAGTACCATAATTGGCTCAACAGTGGCGAATTGACCACCCCGAAGAGGGATCGATAAGCATGAGGCTGCTCGCCACGGCCCGGATGTCCCCGGGATGCAACACATCCAACTTCCGAATCAGGCGACATTTCCATGACCAGCATCAATACCAACAATTCCGCGATGGCAGCCCTGCAGACGCTGCGCAGCGTCAATTCCAATCTCGAATCGACACAGAACCGTGTTTCCACCGGCTACCGGGTCGACACCGCATCCGACAACGCCGCCTACTGGTCGATCGCGACCACGATGCGGTCCGATAACAAGGCGCTGTCAGCCGTGTCCGACGCCCTCGGCCTCGGTGCGGCAAAGGTCGATACGGCTTACACGGCAATGGACAGCGCGATCGACGTCGTCGACGAGATCAAAGCCAAGCTCGTGGCCGCGACCGAAGACGGTGTCGACAAGTCCAAGGTCCAGGAAGAAATCAGCCAGCTGCAGGAGCAGCTGATGAGCATCGCTCAGTCGGCTTCCTTCTCCGGCGAAAACTGGGTCGCCGGCGCTGATGGAACCGTGAGCGTCGTATCGTCCTTCGTCCGCGACGGCTCCGGCGCCGTTTCGGTGAAAATGACGGATTATGCTCTGGATACCGCTTCGATGGGCAATGTGCTGTTCGGCATGAGCGGCGGCTCGATCGAAACCTCCACCGGCATTCTCGGCACGTCGTCCGGCGCGACCGGCTCGGTCTACTCGATGGATATCACCAACTTCACACTCGGCCAGATCCAGTCGGCGCTGACAACCGTCGAATCGGCGCTCTCGGCGATGACGTCGGCAGGTGCACAGCTGGGTTCGATCTCGACCCGCATCGAACTCCAGGAAGACTTCGTCGGTGCACTCTCGGATTCGATCGATTCGGGTGTCGGCCGGCTGGTCGATGCCGATATGGAGGAGGAGTCGAGCAGGCTTTCTGCCCTGCAAACCCAGCAGCAGCTGGCGATCCAGTCGCTGTCGATCGCAAATTCGTCGTCCCAGAACATCCTGTCGCTCTTCCGCGGCTAATCCTGGCCGACGCAAAGGGAGCCGGGCGCATAGAACGTCCGGCCCAAATTCGCCGATCGAACACCGAGCCTGGCATCCCCGCTCAGGCTCGGTCGCGTTTCGGCATGAGCGACTAACGCCCGGCTGGTGACGATCTCCTCGCTCTGCCGGTTGACATGGCGCTCGTTTCGATCGCAATCATGAAGGCTCTAGATTTCTCACCGATGCAGACATTGCCGCGCTGGCGGGATCCTCGCATGTCGGAACGACTTGAAGCTGCTCGTCCTGATGGAAGGCCCGCCATCGTCTGGCTCGGCTTCCTGGCCATGTGCGTCGGCATGTTCATGGCGATCCTCGACGTTCAGGTGGTGGCGACATCGCTGCCGACCATCCAGTCGGCGTTGGGCATCGATCCGGATCAGATGAGCTGGATACAGACGGCCTATCTGATTGCCGAAGTGATCGCCATCCCGCTCACCGGCCTGCTGACGCGGCTTCTGACCATGCGGTGGCTGTTCGTCGTCGCCATAACCCTGTTCGTGACTGCGTCCGCCGGCTGTGCGGCCAGCAGCAGCTTCGGCGCGCTGGTCGCCTGGCGGGTGCTTCAGGGCTTTTCCGGCGGGACGCTGATCCCCTCGGTCTTTTCAGCCGTGTTCATCCTGTTTCCAGATATGCGGCAAGCGCTTGCGACGACGATTGCCGGCGTGCTTGCGGTGCTTGCGCCCACCGTCGGCCCGATCGTCGGCGGATGGCTGACCGAAACCTATTCCTGGCACTGGCTGTTCCTGATCAACATTCTTCCGGGGCTTGCTTCGGCAGTTGTGGCGGCGCGCTTCCTTCCCAAGCAGGCAGCCGATCCATCCGAACTCAGGCATCTCGACGGTTTGTCGCTCCTCTTGATGGCGGCAGCGCTGACAGCGCTGGAACTCAGTCTCAAAGAGGCGCCGACCAGCGGCTGGACCTCGGCCTATGTGCTGAGCCTGCTGGCCGTATGCCTACTTTCGGGGAGCGCGTTCATCACGCGAACACTGCGCCGAGGCCGGCCGATCGTCGATCTTAGCAATTTCGGCGATCGGAATTTTCTAGTCGGCTCGGTTCTGAGCTTCATACTCGGCATCGGCCTGTTCGGCTCGGTCTATCTCATGCCGGTCTTTCTCGCTTTCATCAGGGGACACGACGCGCTCGAGATCGGCGTGACCATGCTGGTCACCGGCATCGCACAGCTAATCACCGCGCCGATCGCCGTCGCGCTGGAAAAGCGCATGGATGCGCGACTGTTGTCGGCAGCCGGTTTCTCCCTGTTCGCGATCGGCGTCGGTATGAGCGCGTTTCAGGATCCGCGCTCGGATTACGATGCGATGTTCTGGCCGCAGGTGGTGCGCGGCATCGCCATCATGTTCTGCCTGCTGCCGCCGACGCGGCTGGCGCTCGGCACGCTTCCGGCCGATCGCGTTCCCGATGCGAGCGGGCTTTTTAATCTGATGCGCAATCTCGGCGGCGCCATCGGCATTGCGCTGATCGACACCATCATCTACACACGCTCGGAGCCGCTGGGACAAAACCTCTGGGCACGCCTCCAGGCCGGCGACATCGAGGCGGCCACGTTTGTCGGCGCACCTGCCGAGATCATATCACGACATAGCGGCAGCTTCGATGCGGATACCATGGCGACGCTCGATCCGTTGGTCCAGACAGCGGCCAGCGTTCAGGCGATCAACGAAGCCTGGATGGTCGTCGCCGTTCTGACCGGCTGCGCCCTGCTCTCAGTCCCCTTCGCCAGGCGGCCGTTTCCGGTATGAGACCTGGGGAAATATCAATCGGATACTGAAACGTCGATCCATCGACCGGTTCCTTGGTTACCGTAGATATCAACGTCAATCCATACATTGCCACGTAGGATCATATTGGCGGCCTCTCGCGTCATCGTTCCGTTCCGAAGCATCTGCTCCAGAGCTTGGCGATTTGCCGGATCGGCAAAGAATGAGTCTGATTGATCGTCATGATCGCGCACATGATACTGATGGAAATTCGCCCTGTCTTGTCGGATGATCTGCTAGGGCTGGGTAAGTCTCGCCCCATTTGAATTATAAAGATCAGCGTCGCCGATATACGCGCGATAGCTCTCGATCAGGCGGTCGCTGTGGGTGGCCTGGACTCTCGCTTGGGCGTGCGCGGTTCCCGCCACGATGACTGAGCTGAATAGAATCGATAATAATTTTTGCATGTGCCCTCTTTCAAAAAGAGGGGTCTTACCTAGCGTTAAGCCAATTCGCCAAGCAAAAAGTTCGAAGGGCTGTGGGCTTCAATCTTCGCCAACACGGCAAGCTTCAAATACCCATGCATACACAGCGGTGCATACGCAATGAACCGTTCCTTGGAACAAGACGAGCGACAGTCACCGCTTCGCGTACCGAGGCTCCAGCGTGTGAAGGAACCGCCGACGGCCGCCAAAGTTTAGCCTTTTGAAGCCATCAGCGGAGATGAGTTCAATGGGGGAAACGCATCGAACTCGCTCACCAGCACCGATGGCTCGCAGACTATCGTATTGAGGTCATCATCGCCTACCGTGGGGAATTCAGCATGAACACTGAGTCGATTATTTTCGAGCAAAGCGACTGGGTTCCGAACAACTCGCGCCTTCCTGTGTTGCTTTACCGGAATGTTTTTGCCGATGGTGGACCTCGTGATTTCAAAAGTCGCTTCGCGACAAACGGTTGGACCGGCATCTGGACGAACGGTGTCTTCGATTATCAGCACTACCATTCCGGTGCTCATGAAGTGCTGGGCATTGCACGTGGCAGCGCCAGACTGCTGATCGGCGGTCCCGGCGGTCGAGCGATCGAAGTCGCGGCGGGAGACTGTCTGGTGCTTCCAGCCGGAACCGGGCACCAAAATCTCGGCTGCACGGCGGAGTTCGAGGTCATCGGGGCCTATCCCAAGGGGCAGCATGCCGACATTCAGACTTCGGCTGCTTCAAGCGAAATGTTGGCGAAAATCTCGTCAGTACCGCTGCCCGATACGGATCCCGTTCAAGGACGGTCGGGATTTCTCCTCGAGAAGTGGCGGTAGCAATTTGCACCGCCGTTATATTTTCGTTTTCTAATCCGCTCTGCCTGACTCTGTTCCGCTTTAGGCGAGTTTCGGTAGCACTTTGATGTGAGTTTATCAGCCGCGGCAACTTGTCGGTGTTCCCATCACCGGTAAGATTTCTCTCAATCTTTTTACGCCATCCTTTGATTCCCCTCTGATATCAATCGACGAGATCTCAATGGCCCAGAACCTCAAGCGCAGTTTGCAAATGCCACGACGCGAAGAGTTGGGTCTCCTTGCGATCAGCAACGGTTCCGGCCTGTCGATCTCGGCGCTGCCGAACGGCACGCTGTTTGCGATCGAATATGCCGACGACAAGGGAGCGGTGCAGATCAATCAGATCCAGGGCTCGCCGCTCTACGGCGGCATCAGTCGCCTTTATCTGCGCATCGGCGGGGCCAAGCCTGATGTCGTCGAGATCGTCGGCCCGCGTGCCGATGGCCGCTTCGGGCACGACGCGACGAGCTTTTCCTGGAGCGGCATGGCCGCCGATATCAGCTACACCGTCCGGCTCGAGCTTCATGCTTCCGAAACGGCCTGGTTCTGGCGCGTCTCGCTCAAGCATCCGAAGAAGGGAACGCTGCCGGTGGATCTGGTGCTCGTCCAGGACGTCGGTCTCGGCGATCGCGGCTTCCTGATGAACAGCGAGGCCTATGCTTCGCAATATGTCGATCACCATATCGCCGATCACGAGACATTCGGCCCGGTCGTCATGAACCGGCAAAATCTCAAGCAGTCGGGCGCCCGCAATCCCTGGCTCGTCCAGGGATGCTTCGATGGCGCGGCCGCCTACGCCACGGATGCGATCCAGCTGGTGCAGGCGAAGCACCGGCAGGGCGACCATCTGGTCGGGCCCTTCGGCAGCAGCCTTCCGGGCGAACGGCGGCAGCAGGAGACGGCATGTCCCGCCATTCAGTCGAGGCCGCTTTCCGTGTCAGCAGACGGCGCGACAGCCACCTTCGTTGCCCTGTTCGCCGCCGATCATCCCGAGGCCTCGAGCGATGCCGACCTTTCGCGGCTTGACGGTATCGCGGCACCGGAGAGTGCAACCGCCGATCCGGAGGGGGCCGCGGCCGTTCGAAGCCTGCTCCAGGATGCGCCCCTGCTGGAGGCCGAGGCGTTGGACCTGAAGGCGATCCGACAGCTCTACGCGGAGCGGAGCCTCGAAGAGCGCGCGCACGGAAAGCTTCTTTCATTTTTCATGCCCGATGGCGTCCTCAACCGCCACGTCGTCCTGCGTGACAAGGAACTCGTCGTCGCGCGGCGCCATGGCGCCATCGTGCGGAGCGGCCAAAACATGCTGCTCGACGATACCACCCTTGCCGCCAGCTGCTGGATGCAAGGAATTTTCGCCGCGCAGTTGACGATCGGCAATACGTCCTTCCACAAGCTCTTTTCGGTGTCGCGCGATCCCTACAATCTGACGCGCGCCAGCGGACTGCGCATCATGGCCGATCTCGGCGCGGGCTGGCAGCTTCTGGCGGTGCCGTCGGCTTTCGAAATGGCACTGAGCGACTGCCGCTGGATCTATCAGTGCCCGGAGCGCAGGATCATCGTCACGGCGGTCGCTTCCGGCGAGGATGCGGCAATGCAGTGGAGCGTTTCCGTGGAGGGCAAGCCGTGCCGCTTCCTGGTGTTTGGCCATATCGTGCTCGGGGAGCGCGAGTATGACGCTGGCGGGCAGATCGAATTCGATTCCGCGCGCAAACGCATCTCTTTCCGGCCGGACCCTGCCTGGCTCTGGGGCGAGCGTTATCCCGATGCCGTCTACTGGCTGGTGAGTTCGACGCCTGACGCCATCGAGGAGATCGGCGGCGACGAACTGCTCTATGTCGATGGCGTTGGACGCAACGGTGCTTTCGTCGCGCTGAAGTCCCGGTCGACGCGGGCGCTCTCCTTTGCCGTCGTCGGATCGATGACCGATGCCGAAGAGGCCGAACGGCTGGCGCAGCGTTACGAGGGCGGCGTCACCGACGAGACTATGCTTGCGCCGGCATCGGCATTCTGGCGCAACGCCGTGCGCGGCATGAGGATCGACAGCCCTTCGCCCGACCTCGCTGCCCAGGCGACCCTCCTGCCCTGGCTCGCGCATGACGCCATCGTGCATCTGAGCGTGCCGCACGGCCTGGAGCAATACACCGGTGCTGCCTGGGGCACGCGCGACGCCTGCCAGGGACCGATCGAATTCCTGCTCGCCTATGAGCACGACCGCGAAGCCAGGGAGGTGGTGAAGACCGTCTTTAGCGAACAATATCTGGAAAAAGGCGACTGGCCGCAATGGTTCATGCTGGAGCCCTATGCCAACATCCGGGCGAGCGACAGTCACGGCGACGTCATCGTGTGGCCGTTGAAAGCGCTTTGCGACTATATCGAAGCGACCGGCGATCTCGCCATCCTCGACGAGAAGGTCTCCTGGCGCGACGAAAAGACCATGCAGAAGGCGCCCGTGGCCGATGCCATCGCCACCCATGTCGAGAAGCTGCTCGAGACCGTCCGCACACAGTTCATCCCGGGAACGCATCTGATCCGCTATGGCGAGGGAGACTGGAACGATTCACTGCAGCCGGCCGATCCGCATCTGCGCGATTGGATGGTCAGCAGCTGGACAGTTGCTCTGCTTTATGAGCAGATCGTCCGGTATTCCGCCATTCTGCGCCGCCTCGGCCTTGATGATAAGGCCAGGGCGCTAAGGAAGATCGCAACCGCAATGCGACGGGATTTCAACAGGCATCTCATGCGTGACGGCGTCGTCGCCGGCTACGGCATCTTCGATCCGGCCCATGACGGCGTCGAATTGCTGCTGCATCCGAGTGACAAACGCACCGGCCTTTCCTTCTCGCTGATCTCGATGACGCAGGCCATGCTCGGCAAGCTATTCACGCCGGCGCAGAGGCGGCATCACATGCGGCTGATCGAAGAGCACCTGCTCTTCCCCGATGGCGTGCGGCTGATGGAGAGGCCGGCGACCTATTCCGGCGGGCCCGAAACACTGTTTCGCCGGGCCGAATCCTCGTCCTTCTTTGGCCGCGAGATCGGGCTGATGTATGTGCATGCGCATCTGCGCTATTGCGAAACGCTGGCGCTGGAGACTTCCGCCGAGGAGCTGTGGAAGGCGATATCAGTCGTCAATCCGATCGCCGTCACGACGGCCTTGCCGCATGCTTCTCTGCGCCAGCGCAATACCTATTTCAGCAGCAGCGACGCGGCTTTCCCCGACCGTTATCAGGCGGCGGCGCAATGGGCGCGCGCCAAGACCGGAAAGATTGCCGTCGACGGCGGTTGGCGCATCTATTCGAGCGGACCTGGCCTCTACGCCAGGAGTTTCGTCGAAAATATCCTCGGCTTCAAGCGGCGCTTCGGCCGGCGCAGGCGCAAGCCGCTTCTGCCTGCGGCGCATGCCGCCGTTGCCCTGCAGACCGATCACGCCGCCTGGCGGCGACTGATGAAGCCGAAGGTGTAACTGTTCAGGACGAAGTGCTGGCGTCGCGCAGTTCCTCGAAGCGGGCGGCACTTTTCGACAGATGGCTCCGGATGGCGCGCCGCGCGGCAGGTTCGTTGCCGTCGCGGATCGCCGAGAAAATGGCGTGGTGTTCCCTGCGCATGCGAGCGGCATGGCGCTTGCGCTCCGCAGCCGTCATCTTGTCCAAACGCGCCCATTGCCGCGGCACCATGATATTGCCGAACGTATCGAAGAGGCGGCCGTAGTAGGAATTCTGCGTCGCGACCAGGATCGACCGGTGGAAGGCGTAATCCTCCTCTGCCCCGTATCCGCCCTCTTCCAGCGCCCTGTCGAGAGCATCGAGCCGGTCCTGCATCCGGTCGATATCTTCCGGCGTGCGCCGCAGCGCGGCAAGACCGGCCGCCTCATATTCGACCCCCATGCGCAGTTCCAGCACCCGCAGGACCTCATCGATCGACTGCAGGTCATTCGGAATGATGGAGAAGGATCTCGGTGTCGGATCGTCCGAGACGAAAGCCCCAAGGCCCTGATGGGTGGTGATTAGTCCTTTGGCGCGCAGGGTGGCGAGCGCCTCGCGCACGATCGTGCGGCTGACGCCGGTCGCCGCCATGATCGCCTGTTCGGTGGGAAGGCGCTGGCCCGGCTTGAGGTCGCCGGACTCGATCTGCGCCATCAGCGTATCGGCAAGGTTGCTGCGCAGGTTCGACGGCTGGCGAATGGTGCTGGAAAGCGCGTTGTCCTTGTCCGTCATCCCTTGTCAAATCCCTGCCTTTCGGGGCGGCTGCGCCGGCCGGTATGCTTTTGCTAGCGCATGCCGGCCGGAAAGGCAAAGACGACGCGAGCCGAGACCCTGTGCTTCGTCAGTCGGCGAAAGCGATCACCGCGCCAGCCAGCCGCCGTCAACGGGCAGCACCGTCCCGTGCACGTAATCCGATGCGGGCGACGCCAGGAACACGGCGGCACCGGCAAGTTCGGACGGCGTTCCCCAGCGCCCGGCCGGAATACGGGCCAGGATGGCGGCGTTGCGATCGGGATCCTCACGCAGCGCCGTCGTGTTGTTGGTGACGAAATAACCGGGCGCGATGGCATTGACGTTGACGCCTTTGCCGGCCCATTCGCAGGCGAGCAGCTTTGTGAGCCCGGCAAGGCCGCTTTTGGAGGCGGTATAGGAGGGGATGCGAATGCCGCCCTGGAAGGAGAGCAGCGAGGCGATGTTGATGATCTTGCCCTTGCCCTTCTCGACCATGTGGCGGCCGGCCGCCTGCGACAGGAAGAAGGCCGTCTTCAGGTTGACGTCGATCACTGCGTCCCAATCTTCCTCGGTGAAGTCGAGCGCATCGGCACGGCGGATGATGCCGGCATTGTTGACGAGAATGTCGAGGCCGCCGAATGTCTGGGTCGTCTCGGCGACGATCCCCTTGACCGGTTCGATCGTGCCGAGATCGGCCTTGATGACATGGAAACGGCTTCCTGCCTGCTTCACCAGTGCCTCGGTTTCCTCCATCGAGGAGCGGCCGACCGCGACGATCGCCGCACCAGCCTCGGCCAGGGCGGCCGCG
The DNA here is from genome assembly GCF_030182485.1 of Rhizobium atlanticum. Taxonomy (NCBI): domain Bacteria; kingdom Pseudomonadati; phylum Pseudomonadota; class Alphaproteobacteria; order Hyphomicrobiales; family Rhizobiaceae; genus Rhizobium; species Rhizobium atlanticum. Next base: position 129,261 of record NZ_JAQJCJ010000016.1, on the reverse strand, counting down.
ATGGCCTGGCCGATCCCGGTATTGGCGCCGGTGACCACGGCGGTTCTTCCGGAGAGGTCGAAGAGGTTTGCCACGGTGCTCACCTCAGATCCGCAATGGCGATATGATCCATGTCGGTAAAGCTCTTATTGTCGCCGGCCATCGCCCAGATGAAGCTGTAATTCTTGGTGCCGGCCCCCGAATGGATCGACCACGGCGGCGAGATGACGGCCTGTTCGTTGGCGACCAACATGTGCCGGGTCTGCTGCGGCTCGCCCATGAAATGGAAGACGCGTTGGTCGGCTTCGAGATCGAAATAGAGATAGGCTTCCATGCGCCGGTCATGCGTATGCGCCGGCATGGTGTTCCAGACGCTGCCCGGCTCAATCATGGTGAGGCCCAGGGTGAGCTGGCAGGACTGGCAGACCTCCGGGTGGATGAACTGATAGATCGACCGCTTGTTCGCCGTCGCGGCTTCGCCCGGCGTCAGGTGGCGCGCCTTCTCGCGGGTGAGCAGCACGGTCGGGTGCGCTTGGTGCGCCGGCGTCGAGACCAGATAGAACTTCGCCGGATTGGCAGCATCGGCACTCTCGAACTTGATGTCCTTGGAGCCCTTGCCGGCATAGAGGCAGTCATACTTGGCCAGGTCGTAGCTCGTGCCGTCGACGGTGATGCGGCCGGCGCCGCCGATGTTCAGGGCGCCGAGTTCACGCTCGGCGAGGAAGGTTTCCTGTCCGATCGCCGTCGGCGCCGTCAGCGTCAGCGCGGGGCCAAGCGGCGTGGCGCCGCCGATCACCATCCGGTCGTAATGGGAATATGTCAGCCGGATCTCGCCGCCTGCGAAAACGGTCTCCACCAGAAAGTGACGCCGCAGCGTTTCGGTGTCGTATTCGCGCACGGCCTCGGGGTGCGAGGCGTGCCTCACGTCGATCTGCATGTCAATTTTCCTTCAGCTTCGTTGTCGTCACGCATCGTCGCTATTGCGCAAGCCCATCCGTCAGGCGTCTTCCGCTGCGGCGGTATCCGTTTGGTTACATAGTTGTACGACAAGTTTGGTGTCAACAGGTTTGTCCGGGACTTGGCTGAGCAGACGTAAAGCAATCGCCAGCGGCCGCTTTCGGCGCGGCCGGACACTCCTCGGCCGAAACGAAAAAAGCCTGCCGCGGGAGGAGGTGCGGCAGGCTTTCGATAAAAACCGAACGACAGCTGGGAGGAGGAGTGCTGCCGTTCCCGCAAGCGACCCTGGGAGGAGGATGGGCGCCTGCATGTTCGAAGGGATGCGGGAGGAGGTGCATCGCTTCGATGAAATAATCATACTTATTTCCTGCTCAGATGATAGGCATTTCTTTGCAGGGCAGCTATGCGTTATGCGAAAAGCGGGGATCTCGCCATTTAACGGCCAAACGCCAAAAGCAAAGCGCCCGCTCGGGAGGAAGCAGGCGCTGGGCAAGTCTCGAAAATGGTGTCTATCTGGTCGTTAGCGGGCGATCGCTGCGCGCGCAACGTTGCGGATGTCGCCGCGGCCGATGCCAAGGTCGTCCAGTTCGCGGTTGGACATACGGCCCAGTTCAGCGACCGTCTGACGGTACTTGCGCCAATTGTTGAAAGAGCGTGCTACGTTCATGATGATCCCCTTTCCGTGGGCTTTCGAAGCCTAGCTGCCAGTCCTTGGCGCTTCGTTTGCTTCGATGCGCTGTATATAATACGGGACCCTCGGTTGTTGCAGCGCCAATGCATCACTGCACCTATGCGAAAACTGCATGGGTTCTAAAGCGCAGCGGTCGACGTCAGGCTTTGAAGCGGTCGAAGGCCGTCAGCCGGACGAGCGGCGGATCGGCCTCCCACCGGTAGATTTCCGACCGCAGAAAGGAAAGCTCGTCACCGAGATCGTCTTCGCCGACTTCGATCCACCAGGATTTGAGGCGGCCATCGCTTCCGTCGGACCAGCGGTAGCCCCTTGCCTTCAGGTGATCCTTCATCTCGAATGGGCTGTGTTCGGCAAAGATGCGGATGCGGCAGCGCTGGCTGGCGCGGTACAGCTCGGCGAAGGGGCTTTCACCGTCGCCTTGCTGTCGATCGAGAATCTCCAGGAGCGCGTGGCAATCGTCCACCGCTCGGTGGCCTTCGTGGAAATAACCGGCCTGGCCGACGAGATAACCGAGCTTCGTGCCCTCGAAGCCGCGGGCGCTCCAGTCGATCTCCGAAACCGAGCACGCCCAGGCCTTGCCGGCGAAAATGGGTGAGAATGCCTCGCAGAACGGCCGGTCGAACCCGGCATTGTGGGCAATGATGAGGTCCGCCGGTTCGATCAGGGCACCCAGTGAGGCAATGTCGATGACCTGTCCTTCGACCATGGCGTCGGTAATCCCGGTCAGCCTGGTAATGTCGGGCGGGATCGGCCTGGAGGGCTGCTGCAGGCCGCCATAGATGCCGACCACATCGCCGACCGCGCCGTCATCGTTGAAGGTGAAGGCGACGGCGCCGATTTCGATGATCTCGTCGCTGCGGTGATTGAGGCCCGTTGTCTCGGTATCGAGGATGACGCCGAGCCGCGAAAATCCAGGCTGTCTCGCCGCCGCGACCGGCCGGGGGGCGAGTTTCCTCAGGATCCGGTAATTGCCGCTCTCCTCGAGTGCGCGCGCCATGTCTTCAGCGGAGGGGGCCGGCGGTGACGGCCGCCGGCGCGATGGGCCGCGTGCTTCGGCCATTGCGGGCGAAGCCTTGGCAAACATGTCGAGTTGCGAATCTCTGTGCACGCTCATCGAACCTGTATGTCACGGAGGCGCGGGCGAATCCATCGCCCGCGGCGCGCCATATCCAGCCCTTGCCTTTCATGGACAGGAAAGTTTAGCTGAACGCCAGCGGCTGAAGCTGAACGCCAGCGGCTGAAGGAGAAACCATGCCCCGTGACGACATCATGGAGGCCGACGAAGACGTCGTCATCATCGGCGCCGGCGCTGCCGGTATTGCCGCTGCCCGACGCCTGCTGGCAATCCGGCCCGGTCTTACTGTCCTCCTGCTCGAAGCCGCTGACCGCCTCGGTGGCCGGGCCTGGACGGTCGGGCTGCCCGGAACCGGCGATGTGGGTTTCGATCTCGGTTGCGGATGGCTGCACGGGGCGCGGACCAATGCCTGGACGGCAATTGCCGGCGAGATCGGTCTGACGGTCGACCGCTCTCCGGCACCCTGGAACGGCGGGCGGCGGCTCCAGCGGGACGATGCGGAGATCCAGGCGGCGCAGCAGGCGATCGGCGCTTATTTCGAACGCCTCGAAAGCCATGAAGGCATGGATAGCGACCTGGCAGCAGAGCTCCAGCCGGACGGTCGCTGGAACGGCCAGATCCGGGCGATCGGCACTTACATCACCGGCGCAGAATTGGAGCGCTCGTCGATCGCCGACTACAACAGGTATGATCCGGGCGCCGGTCCCGACTGGCGTGTGCGGCAGGGCTACGGAACATTGATCGCGCTTTATGGTGCGCCGCTCCGGACAAGGCTTGGCGTCGAAGCAAGACGAGTCGACCACCGCCATGCCGGCCGTATCAGCATCGAGACGAGCCAGGGATTGATCACCGCCCGGACTGTGCTCGTCACTGTTTCCACGAACGTGCTTGCCGCCGGCAGGATCGCCTTCGATCCTCCCCTGCCCGACAAGATCGAAGCGGCAGCTCGTTTGCCGCTGGGGCTTGCCGACAAGCTCTTCCTCGGCCTCGCCGATCCGGAGGCAATGCCGGCGGATACGCATATGCTCGGCTCGACCAGTCGCGGTGCGACCGGCACCTATCAGCTGCGGCCGTTCGGCGCGCCAGTCGTCGAAGCCTATTTTGCCGGCGATCTCGCGCATGATCTGGAGCGAGCGGGGGCAGAGGCTGCCTTCTCCTTCGCCGCGGACGAGCTGGCGGCACAATTCGGCGCCGACATCCGCAAGCAGCTGTCGATGGCGGCGGTCTCGGCTTGGGCCGCGACGCCTCATATCGGCGGTTCCTATTCCTATGCGGAACCCGGCGCCTCCGATCTGCGCGGGGTCCTTGCCGCACCGCATGACGGGCGGATTTTCTTTGCCGGCGAAGCCTGTTCGCGCGCCCGTTATTCGACGGCACATGGCGCCTATGAGACCGGTGTTGCCGCCGCCGATCTGATCGTTGCTCTGTTTCGGCAACATCCGTAAACGTTGTCGGAAATATTTTTTCCCACTTGTCGCACGGGCGGGATTGGCTATTCTGCTCTCGCCCCCGCGCTACCCCAGCTTGGGGCGCTATACCTCATCCGGCGGCAGAGGCCGCTTCAAGCACGATATTGTCATTGATTGCAGGAGCCCCGGCTTCTACCCCGACGATTTTGCGCGTCGGCCGCGGGTATCCGCATGAGGAGGAAGACATGGATTATCGCAAGCTCGGTCCGAGCGGGACCGTCGTCACCGCCTATTGCCTCGGCACCATGACCTTTGGCGCGGAGGCCGACGAAGCGGCCTCGCACAAGCTGCTCGACGATTATTTCGCCTGGGGCGGCAATTTCATCGACACCGCCGACGTCTACAGTGCCGGCAAGTCGGAAGAGATCATCGGCCGCTGGCTGAAGGCGCGCCCGACCGAGGCCCGCCAGGCGATCGTCGCCACCAAGGGGCGTTTTCCGATGGGCAACGGACCCAACGATATCGGCCTGTCGCGCCGGCATCTCGGCCAGGCGCTCGACGACTCGCTGCGCCGCCTCGGCCTCGAGCAGATCGACCTCTACCAGATGCATGCCTGGGACGCGCTGACGCCGATCGAAGAGACGCTGCGCTTCCTGGACGATGCGGTTTCATCAGGCAAGATCGGCTATTACGGCTTCTCCAATTATGTCGGCTGGCATATCGCCAAGGCTTCGGAGATCGCCAAGGCGCGCGGTTATACGCGTCCGGTGACGCTGCAGCCGCAATACAGCCTGTTGGCGCGCGACATCGAGCTCGAAATCGTCGCGGCCTGCCAGGATGCCGGCATGGGTCTCCTGCCGTGGTCGCCGCTCGGCGGCGGCTGGCTCACCGGCAAGTACAAGCGGGACGAGATGCCGACCGGCGCCACCCGCCTTGGCGAGAACCCCAATCGCGGCAGCGAATCCTATGCGCCGCGCAACGCTCAGGAACGCACCTGGGCGATCATCGGCGCGGTCGAGGAGATCGCCAGAGCCCGCGGTGTCAGCATGGCGCAGGTGGCGCTCGCCTGGACGGCGGCGCAGCCGGCCGTGACCTCGGTCATCCTCGGCGCCCGCACCCCCGAACAGCTCGCCGACAATCTCGGCGCGATGAAGGTCGAACTCTCCAAGGAGGAGATGGCGAAGCTCAACGAGGTCAGCGCCCCGCAACCTCTGGACTATCCCTACGGCAAGGGCGGCATCAACCAGCGCCACCGCAAGATCGAAGGCGGCCGCTGAGCCCTCCGGCCGCAACTGAACGAAGCCTGTCTGCTTCAAGCGGACAGGCCGTCCGGGTCGAGGCTTATCGCGTGCTTTGGGCTGCTGGTCGGTCGCCCGTGCTGCCGATTGTCTTCAGGTAGATCGATAAAAGCTGCGTCTGCGAGGAGATGCCGAGCTTGCGGTAGACGTTGCGGCGATGGACCTTCACCGTGCCCGTCGAGATGTTGAGCCTGAGGCCGATCGATTCCGAGGAATGTCCCTGCAATACCAGATCGACGATCGCGGTTTCGCGGCTCGTCAACTTGAGGTCGCGCCAGACAGTGTCGGCCGGCTGCAGCGCCTGCGCCGCCGCACCGCTTTTCCTCCCTTTTCGCAAGCCGGCATCGCGTTGCGCGTCGAAGCGGGCGCCGAGCCGCGGCCAGAAATGCCGGACAAGGCTCGCCACGAAAGGTTCGGCCTTTTTCAGAAGCGCGAATTCAGCCGGCGGAAACGGGCCGGTCTTTTCCCGGCGCATCAGCGACAGCACGACGGTGATATCGTCGTCGAGTGTCACGAAGAAGCCGATCTCCTCGGCAAGTCCCGTCTGGACATAATAGCTCCGGTAATATTCGCTGGAGAAGAAGCGGTCAGGCGCCAGCTCGCGCATGCGGAAGACGCCCGGGCGGCGCGCACGGGCGGTATGGTAAAATGGATCGAGCAGGTACGGACCAACCTGATAGAGGGTGACGAAAACGACGTTTTCCTCTGGATCGAAGGTGCTGTAGAGATCAATCGGCCGTTCCTTGCCGCGATAGGCAAAAACCACGACATAATCGAAGCGCACCAGCGCCGCCATCATCCGGCGGAACGTCTCACCAAACTCCGCATCCGCCATGGCGGTCTTTCCGACGGTGACGTCGAAAGCCTGAAACAGCGCCTCGAGATCAATGCTCATCGATAGCCTCTCCAAACCGTCTCAGCAGGAATACGCTAAGTTTCATATATACCTTCCACGAAGAGATGTGAGGCAGAATACCTCTTTCGGGGTATATACCGCGCCGACGGCCCTGGCTTACTGTTTCCCCAACGACGGTGGCAAAAAGGCAGCGCTAGACTGCCCATACCAACCAACCGCAGGGAACAGACGCGTGGCATCCGCTTCGACGAACGATATCGAATTCCGTTCGGTCACCAAGAATTATGGCGCGGTGACCGCCGTGACCGACATAAATCTGAATGTACCGAAGGGGGCTTTTCTCGCTCTGCTCGGCCCTTCCGGCTGCGGCAAGACCACGTGTCTGCGCATGATCGGCGGCTTTGAGCAGCCGAGCGAGGGCGCCGTGCTGATCGACGGGCGGGAGATGAACGGCGTTCCGGCCTATCGCCGCCCCGTCAACATGGTCTTCCAGCATTATGCTCTGTTTCCGCATTTCAATGTCGAACAGAACGTCGCCTATGGCTTGCGGCAGATGCGGCCAAGGATTGCGGCGGCCGAGATCAATCGCCGCGCGGCAGAAGCGCTCGAGATGGTGCGGCTTGGCGGTTTCGCCAAGCGGCGCATCCACGAGATGTCCGGCGGCCAGCAGCAGCGGGTGGCCTTGGCGCGCGCGATCGTCAACCGGCCTTCGGTGCTGCTGCTTGACGAGCCGCTGGCCGCGCTCGACAAGAAGCTGCGCTCGGCCATGCAGATCGAATTGCAGACGTTGCAGCGCGAGCTCGGCATCACCTTCGTGCTCGTCACCCACGATCAGGAAGAAGCGCTGTCGATGGCGGACGTCGTCTGCGTCATGAGCGCCGGGCGCATTCGTCAGCTCGGTACGCCGCAAGAGGTCTACGACCGCCCGGCCGATCTTTTCGTCGCCGATTTCGTCGGCAAGACCAACCGGATCGGTGCGACGATGGAAACCGGTGGCACGACGCTGCGCCTTGGCGACGGTTCGGCGCTTGCAGCCATTGCCCGCCCTGGCCTTGCGACGGGCGACGTGATCGTTGCGATCCGTCCCGAGGCGATCCGGCTGACGCGGGCTGCGGTCGGCAGCACGTCCTTTGCCGGCACGGTCACGCACCGCATCTTCCTCGGCTCCTCGGCCGAATATGCCGTCACTGTTCCGGGTCTCGGCGATTTCCTCGTCACCGCCGACCGGCGCAGCATGAATGAGAGCGATCTGGTCGAGCCAGGTGAAGCGGTTTTCCTCGGCTTCGATCCCGATATGGCTCACGTTTTTCCAGGCGAGGTTTCTTCACCCCAAGTTTCATAAGCATCGAATGCATAAACCAGAACAAGGGAACAGCATCATGAGCAAGGACTACAAGGATCATCTGCCTATTACGCCTGAAGGCTTCATGGACGAGTTCATGCGCCTGAAGCGCGGCTCCGTCAGCCGCCGCCACTTCCTCGGCGTCACCGGCCTCGGGCTTGCGACCGCCGTGCTGTCGCGTTTCCCCGGTGCGCTTTCGACGCCCGCCTACGCCGAGGATCTCGGTACCCAGATGTCGATCGCGACCTGGCCGAATTACCACGACCCTGCGACCTTCGAGAATTTCAAGGCGGCGACCGGCGTTGCCGTGGAGGTCAACGTCTTCGGCTCCAATGAGGAAATGCTGGCCAAGCTCCAGGCGGGCGCCTCCGGCTGGTCACTCTTCGTGCCGACCAACTACACGATCTCCACCTACCACAAGCTCGGCCTGATCGACGAACTCGATCTCTCCAAGATCCCGAATTTCAGCCAAGCGACGGAAAATCCGCGCTTCACCAAGGAAGGCATGATCGACGGCAAGACCTATGCCGTGCCGAAGAACTGGGGTACGACCGGGTTCTCGGTCAATACCGCGAAGATCAAGACCAAGCTTTCGAGCTGGAAGGACTTCTTTGACATCGCCCAGACGGAAGCCGACGGCCGCGCCATGGTGCACGACTATCAGCTGACGACGATCGGCAGCGCGCTGGTGTCGCTCGGCTACGATTTCAATTCGATCAAGGCGGACGAACTCGCCAAGGCCGAGGAACTGCTGATTAAAGTCAAACCGCACCTTTTCGCCATCAACAGCGACTACCAACCGGCCATGCGCGCCACCGACGCCTGGCTCACCATGTGCTGGACCAATGACGGGGCGCAGCTCAACCGAGACGTTCCCGAGATCGCCTATGTGCTTGGCACCGACGGCGGCGAGATCTGGACCGACTATTACGCCATCCCGAAGGACGCGCCGAACAAGGCGGCGGGTTACGCGCTGCTCAACTACCTCATGGATCCGGCCAATGCCGTCAAGGAGCACGTCGCCAATGGTGCACCGACGACCGACAGCCGGGTCATCGCGCTGCTGCCGAAGGAGATCACGGCGAACAAGATCGTCTATCCGGACGAGGCTTCATTGACGCCGCTGGAATTCGGCGCGGCGGTGACGTTGACCGATCCAGGCCGGGCGGAGCTGATGGCGCGTTTCAAGTCGGCTTGATCGCCGTTCCCAACTCCGGCCCCACCGCCTTGGCGCGAGGGGGCCGGTCTCGTGCCTAGAATCGGCGGATAAAGAACCTTTCGATGCCTTTTGCTCCTGACACCAATCGGCGCCTTGTCACCGCGGCTCTTGTCGGTCCGGCCAGCATCTGGCTGTTCGTGTTCCTGGTGCTGCCCTTCATCGCCATCATCGTCTTTGCCTTCGGCGAGCGGGCGCCCGAAGGTGGTTATCAGGCGGCTTTTACCTTTGCGCAGTTTGCCAATCTCGGTTCGCGCGCCGCAGCCTTCAAGAACACGCTGATCCTTGCGCCGATCGGCGCCTTCGCCTGCCTGCTCGTCGCCTATCCGGTTGCTTATTACCTGGCCGTCAAGGCGAGCGCCAAATACCGGCTGCTGCTGGTCTCCCTCGTCGTCGTGCCCTTCTGGACGAGCCTTCTCGTGCGCACCTACGCCTGGATGTACATCTTGGGAGCCCGCGGCATTCCGCATCTCTTGGAGATGGTCGGCATCGAAAATGTCAGGCTGCTGAACACACCGGGCGCCGTGCTGCTCGGCATCGTCTACGGCTACCTGCCGCTGATGATCATGCCGATCTATGTGAGCCTCGAAAAGCTCGACCGCCGCCTTCTGGAGGCCTCCGCCGATCTCGGCGCGCGGCCGCTTTCGACCTTTTTCGGCATCACGCTGCCGCTGTCGCTTCCTGGCGTGATGACCGGCATCGCCCTCGTTACCATCCTGCTGCTCGGCGAATATCTGATCCCGCAGTTGCTTGGCGGCGGCAAAGTCTTCTTCATCGGCAATGCGCTGGTCGATCTCTTCCTGCAGTCGCGCAACTGGCCGTTCGGCTCTGCGATCGCCGTCACTCTCGTCGTTGTCGTCGTCATCGTGCTGTTGATCGCCATGCGCATCGCCTGGCGCGTTGCCGGTACGCGCCAAGTGGATCTCGTCTGATGCGCGCGCTGGTCACCGCAGTCTACCTGTTCCTCTATACGCCGATCGCGCTTGTCGTGCTGTTCTCCTTTAATGCCGGCCGCAATGCCAGCGATTTCACCGGCTTCTCGACTCAATGGTATGGCAAGGCGCTTGCCAACACCTTCCTGATGGAAGCGCTGCAGAACAGCCTGGCCATCGCCTTTACCAGTGCCGGGCTGGCGGCCATTTTCGGCACAATGGCGGCGATCGGCATGGAGCGGCTCGGCGCCCGGGCGCGAGCGGTCTTCGACGGACTGTTCGCTGCGGCGATCGTCGTTCCCGGCGTCGTCATCGGCATTGCGACGCTGGTGGCGCTGGTCGAGGTCTTCGGCTTCGTCAATCCGCTGATTGCCGCCGTCTGGCCAGGCGAACAGGCGCCGAAGCTATCACTCGGCTATGGCTCGATCATCGCCGCCCACGGCCTCTTCACCATGGCGCTGGTGACAATGATCGTCAAAGCACGCATCGCCAGCCTCGGCCGTGACATCGTCGAAGCGTCGAGCGATCTCTACGCCACGCCATTGACCACTTTTCGCCAGATTGTGCTGCCGCAGATCCTGCCGTCAATCCTGGCCGGTTTTCTGCTCGCCTTCACCTTCTCCTTTGACGATTTCATCATCGCCTTTTTCGTCGCAGGCTCGAACACGACACTGCCGATTTATGTCTTCGCCTCGATCCGTCGTGGCGTGACGCCGGAGATCAACGCCATCGCCACGATGGTGCTTGTCGCATCGCTGGGACTAATCCTCATCGCGCGCTTTCTGATGCGCGAGAAAACAACAAACTGAACGGGAAACACCAATGATTCTTGAAAATCGCGTCGCGATCGTCACCGGAGCGGGCTCGGGCATCGGCCAGGCCGGCGCGCAGATCATGGCAGGAGAAGGTGCTTTCGTCGTCGTGGCCGACCTGAATGCCGCCAGTGCCGCCGAAACCGTCGGCCGGATTGAGGCCGCCGGCGGCAGGGCTGAGTGCCTTGTTCTCGACGTCACCGACGACACGGCACTCGAAGCCGGCATCGCTGCGGTCGCCGAACGTCACGGCCGGATAGACATCCTCCACAATCACGCCGGCGCACAGGTGGCGGGCGATCTGGAGCAGGTCGCTGTCGAGGGTTTCGACAGGTCCTGGAGCCTGAATGTCCGAGCGCATTTCATGGCGGCTCGCTTCGTCATGCCGTTGATGAAGAAGGCGGGCCGCGGCGTCATCCTCAACACCTCTTCCTCGTCGGGCGTACTCTACGATCGCGAGATGATTGCCTATACGACGACGAAACATGCGGTCATCGCGATGACCCGGCAGATGGCCGGCGACTACGCCAGGTTCGGCATCCGCGTCAACGCGCTCTGCCCGGGCTGGGTGGATACGCCGTTCAACGAACCCTTCATCGCCCAGATGGGCGGCCGCGGCGCGATCGAGGCCTATGTCGCCGAGAAGGTGCCGCTCGGACGCTGGGCTGATGTCTCCGAAATCGCCGAGCCCATTCTCTTCCTGGTCTCGGACCGCTCGTCCTACATGACCGGGCAGATTCTCGTCGTCGACGGCGGCGAGACCATTGTCTGACGGTGGTGGAATGGGTTTGCCCCTCGGTCGGATCGGCTGACCCTCATCGGATCAAATCAAAGAATCAGCGCATGAAAAAGCCGCCATGTTTCCATGGCGGCTTGGCGGCTTTTCTGCTTGGGAGGCGATTTTAAGCCGGAAGCTGAAAGAACCAGTTGGCGAAAAGGACGATTGCCAGGCCGCCGACAAGTGCGAGATAGGGCAGCATGCCGGCTTTCCTGACGCCGAGATCCTGGCCGATGAGGCCGAGATCCTCCATCGCGCCTGCCGGGAACTTGCCGCCGTCGCGCACATAGTGGCGATAGGCGAAGACCGGCAGGATCAGGGCGGCGAAGATGAAGCCGACCCAGAGCGCATTGGAGTAACCCCAGACCTTGGCGCCGGCGCCGAGGAAGAGCGCGTTGACAAAGGCGAGCACGGTGTTGAGGCCGATCAGCCAGCTCGGCGCCTTCCAGGGGCGTTCGATATGGCCGGAATCTATCCGGTGGATCCAGCCGGAATTGAGGTTCAGGAAATTGAAGATGATGTAGCCGACATTCGAGACGGCAAGCACGAAGAAATAGCCGCCGGCATCCGAAGCGATCGCCAGAAGGAAGAGGTTGAAGGCGAAGTCGGTCCACATGGCCCGCGTCGGGGCGCCGTGCTCGTTGGCATGGTCGAGATATTTCGGCAGCCAGCCATCCTTCGAACCCTGGTAGAGCGTGCGCGAGGAACCGGCCATCGCCGTCATGATGGCGAGGAAGAGCGCCAGGATCATCAATACGACGAGTAGCTGGGTGATCACCCGGCCGGCGCCGATCAGGCCGCCGAGCGCTTCGGCAACGCCCGTGCCGTCGACGATGCCCGGAGCGAGCATACCGGCATGGCCGAGAACGCCCTGGAAGGCGAATGGCACCAGGAAGAAGAACAGGCAGCAGGCCAGGCCGGAATAGAAGATCGCCTTGAAGGTATCGGTCTTCGGGTTCTTCAGTTCCCGGGTGTAGCAGACGGCCGTCTCGAAGCCGTAGGTCGACCAGGCGGCGATGTAGAGACCGCCGAGGAAGAGCGTCCAGCCGCCGTTGCTCCAGGTGCCGTCGGAGGCCGTATAGGCGGCCGTCGGCGGCAAGAGGCCGGTGACGTTGGCGGCGACGACCTGGCCGCTGATGATCGGGTAGAGGCCGATGATCAGGAGCGGCACCAGCACGATGATCGCCAGCCACTTCTGCACGCTTGCGGTTTCCGAGATGCCGCGATGCTGGATCGCGAAGATGATCAGCATCAGGATGCCGCCGATGAAGAAGGTGGCGTTGATGTTGGCGGTGGCGAGGTATGGAATGCTGAAGCTTGCGAGCGACCAACTGCGGATCGCCGGCGTAAGCGCCGCGACGCCGTCGGCGCCGAGCAGCGCCTTGACAGCATCATCAGGCGTCGTGCCGGCATGGGCTGCAATATATTCGACGACGCGGGGGCTGTCGGCCGTAACGGAAGCGGCATGCGCGGCGATCCAGTCGAGGACCATTTGTGAATCGGCTGCGGGAATCGGGAAAAATGCATTGAGAATATAGCCGGCGGCGATGGCGCAGCCGAGCGAAAGCACCGGCGACCAGGCAAACCAGTTGCACCAGACCGACAGGGGCGCGATGAATTTCGAATAGCGCAGCCAGGCGGTGGCGCCGTAGACGGAGGCCCCGCCGGATTTGTTGCCGAACATGCCGGCGATCTCGGCATAGGTGAAGGATTGCAGGAAACCCATAACCATCGAGATGATCCAGACGACGAAGGCGAGCTTGCCCGTCGTGCCTGCGATGCCGCCGATGGAGAAGAGAACGAGCGGCGGCACGCCCGCAGCCACCCAGAATGCGCCCTTCCAGTCGAGCGCGCGTATAAGCTTACCTTCGGTGCCGGATGCAATTCCGGCCTCCACAATATCTGTCATCGGTGAAATTCCCCATTCGATTGTTCCGGACGTATCTCTGTACGTCTCCCTGAACGTGTCTCCCTGACCGTCTCAAGCCCGCTCGGATTATTTTGGTGATCCGCGCTCCCGACGGATTCTCCGAGTCTGAACTCTTTATGCATAGTGAAGATATTTTCTTTTTAGTCAACATCACTTTACTTTCCACAGGCATTTTGTAACCTGTATGGGTGTATGCCGAAGGGCATGCCGATCCCCATGAGGGTAGAATGCGAGAACTTTATCCTGTCATGCCAGGCCCCCGAACGGTCGTTCCGAGCCTCGTCCATTATCCCGGTAATCCCGCCCTGCCGGAGGGCATGGAACGTTACCGGGCAAAGGGTGGCGGATCGGTCGTCGTACGCGTGGAGGCGGGTGATCGCGTGAGCGTCATCGACAGCGAAGGCGGGCAGATTTGTGAGCTCTCCTTCCTTGACGAAAAAGGCCGCTTCCAGGCAGCCGGTCTCGGAACGGCATTCAGCAATTCAGCCGAGGGTTTGAAGGCCATTCTTCAGGCGGAGGATGAGAGTGCTGCCCGCACGCGCGCGGCACTTCAGCGGCGCGGGGCCGATCTCGCAGCCGCCGGAGCGCTCCTCATCTTCGGGGCAGGATCGACGCCGGGCAGCCGGGCAGAGTTCACGATTGCCATGAAGGGTCTGCTGATCGTTGCGGCACCCGCCGGCGCCATGTCGCCAGAGGCGCAGGACACGGCGACGCCGATCGAGATCCGGATCAAGCGCAGCCTGCTGATCCGCGACTATGCCTCCGCGCTGCCGGAACCGGCGGCCGATCCGATCGAGGATATCCGCATCCGGGCGGCAAGCGCAGCCGCCTATTTCGTGCGCGCCGGCGAATTCATTCAGATCATCGACGTCTATGGGCGCCAGTGTACCGATTTCCAGGCCTTTGCCGCCCGCAAGGTCGACAAGGGGCTCGATCTTGCGCTCGATTCGACCGTCACCCGCACCCTGCTCGGCCGCAGCTATCCCACGCCCGGCCTGCCGTCCAAGGCCTTCGACCGTGACTTCGAGCCGCTGGTCGAGGTCGTCCAGGATACCGTCGGCCGCCATGACGCCTTCGCGACGGCCTGCAATTCGCGCTATTACGACGACATGGGTTATCCCGGCCACGTCAACTGCACGGACAACTTCAACGCGGCGCTGGCGCCTTACGGTATTGCCGGGCGCAAGGGCTGGGAAGCGCTGAACTATTTCTACAACACCAATATCGACCACAACAACCAGCTCTATCTCGACGAACCCTGGTCGCGTCCCGGCGATTACGTGCTGATGCGGGCGCTGACCGATCTCGTCTGCGTCTCATCGTCCTGCCCTGACGATATCGATGCGGCGAACGGCTGGGATCCGACGGATATCCACGTCCGTACATTTTCCGGAAAAGAGAAATTCTCACGAGCGGTAGCCTATCGCATGACCCCAGATGCCGAAGCCGAACTGACGCGCGAAACCGCCTTCCATCCACGCCTCTCGGCGTTGACGCGAGATTTTACGGAATATCGCGGCTACTGGTTGCCGAACCGCTTCTCGTCCGAAGGTCCGGTCGAGGAATACTGGGCCTGCCGCGAGCGCGCCGCCGTCATCGATCTCTCGCCCTTGCGGAAGTTCGAAGTGACGGGCCCGGACGCCGAGGAACTGCTGCAATACTGCCTGACGCGCGATGTTCGCAAACTCTCGACCGGCCAGGTCGTCTATTCCGCGATGTGCTACGAAAATGGCGGCATGATTGATGACGGCACGCTCTTCAGGCTCGGCGACAAGAACTTCCGCTGGATCGGCGGCGATGATTTCAGCGGCATATGGCTGCGTCAGCAAGCCGAGAAGAAGGGCTTCAAGGCCTGGGTTCGATCATCGACCGACCAATTGCACAATATCGCGCTGCAAGGCCCGAGGAGTCGCGATATCCTGAAGGAGATCATCTGGACGGCGCCGCGCCAGCCCGCGATCGGCGAGCTCGAATGGTTCCGCTTCGCGGTTGGCCGCATCGGCGGATTCGAGGGCGCCCCGGTCGTCGTCTCGCGCACGGGCTATACCGGCGAGCTCGGCTACGAGATCTTCTGTCATCCGAAGGATGCGCTGACGGTGTTCGATGCCGTCTGGGAGGCAGGCCAACCGCACGGGCTGAAGCCGATGGGGCTGGAAGCGCTCGACATGGTCCGCATCGAGGCGGGCCTGATCTTCGCCCATCACGAATTCACCGACCAGACGGACCCGTTCGAGGCCGGCATCGGCTTCACCGTGCCGCTGAAATCCAAGCAGGACGATTTCATCGGCCGCGAAGCGCTGATCCGGCGCAAGGAGCATCCGCGCCATCTGCTCGTCGGCCTCGACATCAAGGCCAACGAGGCGGTCGGCCATGGTGACTGCATCCATATCGGCCGGGCCCAGATCGGCGTCGTCACCAGCGCGACGCGCTCGCCTGTTCTCGGCAAGACGATCGCGCTCGCCCGTATCGATGTGATGCATGCAAGCCCGGGCACCGAGGTCGAGATCGGCAAGCTCGACGGCCACCAGAAGCGCCTGCCGGCGACGATCGTGCCGCTTTCGCATTACGATCCGCAGAAGGCGCGCCCGCGATCGTAACCCACTTCGTGTTCAGGAGACGACGATCGGTTCCGTCCGTCGTCTCCCGGATCTTGCCCTCAAGCGGCCTGTACGGCTGCGTTCAGCGGGATTTCCACGTCGATCTCAAGAGTGGAGACAAACTCGTTGCGGTCGATCGTCACCTGCACCTTGTCGTGGTCGAGCTCGACATGCTTTGCGATTACCGCAAGGATTTCCTCGCGCAGCAGCGAAACAAGGTCCGATCCTGCCGATGAGCGTTCGTGTGCAAGGAGCACCTGCAAGCGTTCGCGGGCGGCGGGTGCCGTTCTCTGCTTGTTGAATAGACGGAAAATGTTCATGCTGCCCTCCGTCCGAAGATCTTGCCGAAAAGATTGCGCTTTTCCTCGGGGATCGTGATCGGCAAGGTTTCGCCGGCGAGCCGGCGAGCCGCATCGAAATATGCCATCGCAGCCGCGCTGCGGCTTTCCGCCAGCGTCACCGGCGCGCCGATGTTGGACGCACGCAGGACGTCCATGCTCTCCGGCACGATGCCGAGGAGCGGGATGGAGAGGATCTCCAGGACGTCGTCGACCTTCAGCATGTCACCGCGTTCGGCGCGGTTGGCGTCGTAACGGGTGAGCAGCAGGTGCTTTTCCATCCGCTCGCCGCGTTCGGCCTTGGCGGTCTTGGCATCGAGCAGGCCAATGATCCGGTCGGAGTCGCGCACCGACGAGACTTCCGGATTGGTGACGACGACGGCTACGTCGGCATGGCGCATGGCAAGTGTCGCGCCACGCTCGATCCCGGCGGGGCTGTCGCAGATGATCCAGTCGAAGTAGCGCTTCAGATCGTTGATGACGCGCTCGACGCCCTCGGCTGTCAGATTGTCCTTGTCCCGGGTTTGGGAGGCCGGCAGCAGGAACAGCGTCTCCAACCGCTTGTCGCGGATCAGCGCCTGGGTGAGCTTGGCGTCGCCCTGGATGACGTTGATCAGGTCGTAGACGACCCTGCGTTCGGCGCCCATCACGAGGTCGAGATTGCGCAAGCCGACGTCGAAATCGACGACGACGACCTTTTCATTGCGTTGCGCCAGCGCCGCTCCCAATGCGGCGGTCGAGGTCGTCTTTCCGACCCCGCCCTTGCCTGACGTGACGACGATCACTTTCCCCATTTCTCTCTCCTTTGCCGTGGCCGCAGCCGAGTCAGATCAGTTTTTCCGCCATGATCGCGTCCTCTTCGAGCCAGAGCTGAACAGCCTGTCCACGAAGATTGGGGGCCATGTCTTCCGCCATTTTGTAGATGCCGTCGATTGCGACGAGCTCAGCCTCGAGCTTGCGACAAAAGATCCGCGCCGATGCGTTTCCGATGGAGCCCGCCATGGCTCGGCCGCGCAACGCGCCGTAGATATGGACGGAGCCGCCGGCGATCACCTCGGCGCCCGAGGCGACTGAGCCGACGATGGTGACGTCGCCTTCCGGGAAGATCACCGACTGCCCCGAGCGTACCGGTTCCCTGATGACGATGGATTGCGTTGTCGTTACGGGGCGGGTCTCGGTCGCTGCCGGCTTGGTCGCCGAATCGGCAGGCTCGTTCGGCTGAACCTCGATGTCGGAGGCGGAGCGGCCGCCTTTCAGCGCCGGAGGCATGCCCGCGCCCAGAATCGACGGCCGAGCGCCCTCGATACCCATGATGCTGACATTGCGCTTGGCAAGTTCGGCGATGAGGTCCTTCAGCTGCGGCCGGTCGATTTGCAGGTCCGTCAAATCGAGCACGACAGGCCGTCCGAGGAAGAAGCCGGCCGAACGGGCAGCCAGATCGTCCAGCCTGGCCAGCCAATCATCGATCGGCAGATCTGGGGAGAGCATGACCGCCAGGAAAGAGCGGCCCTTGATGCGGATAGAGCGAGCGTCTGTTAGCACTTTGGTCATCTATGTGAAGAAATCGTTGACCATGTCTACCGCCGGTATGGTTAACAAAAGGTTAACGCGGCCTTAACATTCCCTGCAACGGCACGAGCTTTTTCGCGGGCGGGATTGTACCAACTCATTGGAATTACAGCGCGACTAGAAGATGCTCGACATAGTTAACCGGACGGCCTTCGTCGTGAGCCGCAAATTCAACCATCGCTTGGGTAACGATCAGCCTTGCGCCTTGCGTTGGGCGTCGGAAATGGCGCGTGCGGCCTCTTCCGAGGAGTTGGCGAGCGTTCGCATCTCGGCGGCAAGCACCGCAAAGCCCGATCCGGCGGTCCCGGCGCGCGCGGCCTCGATGCCAGCATTGACGGCGAGCAGCTTGAGATAGCGCAGCGACTGCAGGATCTCGTTGGTTTTCGAGGCGGTGACGCGCATGTCGGCGGTCTGTTCGTCGATTCGCTGATAGAGCGATTCGATATTGATGATGCTGCCCTCGAGATAGAGAAGTTCACCCTTCTCGTCCCAGATGCCGCCACCGGTCTCGGTCACCCAGATGAGATGGCCCTTGGCGTGGCGGATGCGGTATTCCATCGTCCAGTCCGTCCGCTGCTCGAGCGCCCGCCCGACCACCTCGTCCATCAAAGGCACGTCTTCCTCGTACATGATCGAGGTGAAAGTCCGTGTCCTGTTGCCGATGATTTCGTCGGCGGGGTAACCGAAAATGCGCTCGATGCCGTTGGTCATCTCTAGCATCGTGTAGTTTTCGTCGGCGCGGCAGCGGTAAAGAAAACCGCTCATGCGCCCGAGAATGCTCGTTTGGAAATCCATGAAGGCCTCGCTCGAAAGGAGGAGTTGCGAATTGGATTACTCACTTCACTTTAAACGTTGGAGGAGCCGCAACGAACGGCTCTCTTCCTGCCATGCGGGGCCGTAGCACATTGAATTTGCCGAATGATTTTATCCGAAAATCGATTCGGACCTAATAAATATGCGGCATGCCGTCTTCAGTTGCGCAGATATTCCTCCATGGAATCGTCCAGCGCCTCGACCCACGGCGTATGATGCTTCGGCGACATGTTGCCGGTCATGAGCGACCGGTAGGCATGGTCGCGGAAGCCCATGATGTTGTGGGCCTTGTGATGTTCCCATTCCATGAAGGTCCGGTTGGTACCCTCGATGTCGAAGGAGGGATAATCGGTCTCGGCGAGCAGTTCCTTCACGTAGTCGCCCTGATACCAGATCATCTGCTCGGCATCTTCGAGCGTCTCCTCGCGGGCGCGCCACATGTCGAAATTCGCCTTCAGTTCCTCTTCCGGCGGCAGGGTGATGCGGCCCATCATCACGTCGCGCGCCCACCAGGCCTGAACGTCGAACATGTTGAAAGTATAGAACTGGTCCTGCATGCCGATATAGAAGAGCTGCGGGTTCTTGTCGAAGATCACGCCCTTGTAGAGGCTGTCGGCCCACAGGCGGTTGGCCGTCTTCAGCCGGAGGTCGTCGGGCAGGAAGGGGAAATGGTGCTGGTATCCGGTGCAGAGGATCAGGGCGTCGACTTCCTTACTCGACCCGTCGAGGAAATGCGCGGTGCGGTTTTCGAGCTTGGTCAGCAGCGGCCGTTCTTCGAAATTCTCCGGCCATTTGAAGCCCATCGGCTTCGAGCGGTAGCTCGTCGTCACCGATTTCGCGCCGTATTTCCAGCACTGCGAACCGATGTCTTCCGCCGAATAGCTGCGGCCGACGATCAGGATGTCCTTGCCCTTGAACTCGAGTGCGTCGCGGAAATCATGAGCGTGCAGGACGCGGCCGTTGAAGGTCTTGACGCCCTCGAAATAAGGCACGTTCGGGGTCGAGAAATGGCCTGATGCAACGACGACATAGTCGAATTCCTCGTCATACATCCGGTCTTCGATGCGGTTATGCGCCGTCACCGTGAATTTCTTCGTGGCCTCATCGAAGCGGACCATGCGCACCGGCGTGCTGAAGCGCACCCAGTGACGGACATTCGCCTTCTCGACGCGGCCCTTGATATAGTCCCAGAGCACGGCGCGAGGCGGATAGGAGGCGATCGGTTTGCCGAAATGCTCCTCGAAGGAATAGTCGGCGAATTCGAGGCATTCCTTCGGGCCGTTCGACCAGAGATAGCGATACATGCTGCCATGGACCGGTTCGCCATATTCGTCGAGGCCGGTGCGCCAGGTATAGTTCCAGAGCCCGCCCCAGTCCGACTGCTTTTCGAAGCAGACAATCTCCGGGATTTCGGCGCCCTTCTGGGCAGCCGATTGAAAGGCGCGCAGCTGCGCAAGCCCGGAAGGACCGGCACCGATCACGGCTACTCTTGTCATGAAGCATTCCCCTTTTGATTATATGGCATCATCTCCTGGATAACTCCTCGAGCCAAAATCATCCAGAAATTCAAAGCGTTAAGGCATTTCTCTCAATCCGGATAAATACCGGGGCTGGTCGGAGCCCCGTCGTCATATTTGGAAAGCCAGTCGATCGTGGTCTCGCGGTAGCGGGTGAGGCCCTTATAGTCGATGAGTTCCGGCGGCAGCGTCTTCAGCACCCGCGGGAAGCGCCGCGCCCATTTAGGCACAGTGATGAGCTCTTCCATGTTCATCAGGTAGCAGCGGATGACGAAAAGGATGGCGTTGGAGCGTGGCAGGCGCCAGAGGCTTTGCAGCTCGACCCGCAGATGCACCTTCTCGCCGACATTGTCAGGCGTCACCGTCGTGCGGTCGGGACCCCATTTGTGATAATTCTCCGGGCTGGTGTCGAGCCGCGGATTGATGGTCATCGTCCAGTTGAAACGCCGCGTCGGCTTGCCCTGCTGAAGGTTCAGAAGGAATTTCAGCGCCCGGTCGAAGACGCCGATCTGATGGGCGAGCGGCACCGGCCCGTGCCATTCCATGAAGTTCATGCCGATGTCGAAATCGAGCGACCAGTCGGCCTGCGTCGTCACCATGCCGGCATCCATCCACAGATTGCCGTCGCGCTGATCGACGATGCAGAAATCGCCCTGGGCCTGGCGGGTGATATATTCGAAGGGCTCATAGGGCAGCGTCGAGACATCGCCGAAGGTGAAGCTGTCGTCGATGCCGAGCGGCCGGTTGATCCAGCGCCACTGGTCGCCGTTGCGGATCAGCGTGAAGTGGTCGGGATAACCCGCCGCCTGCTCTTCCATCAGAAGTTCGAGCGTATCCCATTGCGCACTCATCATGTGCGGCAGCGCCTGGTAGCGCAACGGATCTTCCTTCAGCACCAGCGCCCGATCCTGCATCTCGGCGACGTAATGCTCGTCGACATCGATCAGGTTTTCGTAGACGGTTCCCGCCCGGCCGCGCACATGCGGTTCCATGTTGACCGAATACATGTATTCGTCGCGGTCGAAGGGAAACGGGAAACGACGGATATTCCCGGGGCTGTTCCGGTAGCTGAAATCGTTCCGGAATGTTTCTTGCTTGAAGGCGATTGCCATGTCCGGTCTCCTTTTTCGATGCCGTCAGAGATCAAGATGCAGCGTGTTCCCCTCGAAGCGGGAAACACAGATCATCACCTTGCTGCCGGATGCCTTTTCTTCGCTTGTCAGATAGACGTCGTTGTGCAGCAGTTTGCCCTCGCAGACGGCGACCGCCGTTTCGCATTGACCGCAGGCGCCGCCGCGACAGAGGAAGGGGGCGTCGACGCCGGCCGCCTCGATCGCCTCCAGCATGCTTTCGTGATGGCCGACCTTCACGGTCTTGCCGGAGCGTAGAAGCTCGATCGTGAAGGGTTTACCGGGCAAGGATGAGAGGAACCGTTCCGAATGCAGGTTCTGCTCCGGCCAGCCGGCATCGAGCCCCGCTTTCATCACACCGTCGATCATGCCGGAGGGGCCGCAGACATAAAGATGCGTGCCGAGCGGCTGGCACTCGAGCAGACGCGTCAGCGGGATGCCACTGCCTTCGGCGTCGCAATAGATCTTGATACGATGCGGACCATAGCGCTCCAGGAGTTCCCGCCAGTAGGCGCCGTGGTCGCGCGTTCGGATGGCGTAATGCAGCTCGAAGGCGGCGCCTTCGCGGGAAAACTGCTCCATCATCGCAATGAAAGGGGTAATGCCGATGCCGCCGGCGATCAGAAGATGCTTGCGCCCCCGCCAATCGGGCTGGAAGAGGTTGACCGGATAGCTGACCTTCAGCTCGTCACCTTCGTTGACCTTCTGATGCATGAAGGTGGAGCCGCCGCGTGAATCCTCGACATGCAGCACGCTGATCTCATAGGCCGCGCAGTCGTGCGGCGGAGACATCAGCGAATAGGCGTTGCGGCGCATATGACCGCCATCGTTCATCGAGACGATGATATGGGCGCCGCCTGAGAAATACGGCATCGGTTTTCCATCCAGGCGCTCGAAGCGGAAACGCTTGACGCGCTCGGCGATCGGAGTGATCCGCGCTACGCGCACGGGAATTTCAGTGCCGCCGCTCAAAGGAACAACTCCTCTGGTTCAGGCGCGCTGCCGGGCTCTTCCGCGTCGATGTTGACGCCCTGGAAGGCGGCAAGCCGCCGCGAATAGTGATCGCGGACAAGAAGCGTCAGCCCGCAATGGCTGCAGGCGAAGGGGCTGGTGGTGACGTCGTCCGTGATGCCCTTGCAATGGACGCATTGCACCCGCCTGGCCAGCGAGCCGCGATGCTCGGTGATGATGGAGGCGTGGTCCATGCCGTAGTCAAGCGCCACGAGCATCGCCTGGCCGATGAAGCCCTCCGTGCCGGAGATATAAAGCCGAGTGCCCATATGGGCCGCCCCGAGCGAGCCCTTCAGCCGGAAGAGCAGCGTTGCTATCGTCGGCGCCGTGAAGAACATGTCGGCGCCGAGCCGGCGTAGCGTCTCGTCGAGGCCGGACCCTCGAGAACCGCGGGCGACGTAGAGAATCTCGCTGCGGGAAAGAGCCGTTTCGTCAAGCGCCGGCTGCTGATCGAGGAGAGCCTTGGCGCCCTCCCCTTCGAGTGCGAAAATGTGCCGCCGGGCGCGCGGCTGGATGGTCAGGCCCTTATAGACTGGTCGGCTCTTGATGCCTGCGACGAGCATTGGCGTGCTCCTTAACCTACGGCAATCCTCTTCTTCTTCTCCGGATCGTCGAAGGGAAGCGTATGGGCGGTGGCGGCTGCCTTGACGGTCTTGCCGCGGACTTCGAGCTTCGTCCCGTGCACCGCCTTGTCAACGTCGAGGCGGGCGATCGCCATGGATTTCTTCGTCAGTGAGGAATAGCTCGGGCAGGTGATGACGCCGACCTTCTTGCCGTCGGCAAAAACCTCGTCGCCGAGGTCGGCCGGTCCGTCGGCGTCGATCAGCATGCCGAAGATCTTGAAACGCTCCTTGCCCTTGAGGCGCGCATGTTCCTCGGCCCCGCGGAAGCCCGTCTTACCGGGGCTGACGGTGAAGTCGAGGCCGAGTTCCCAGAGACTGTCGCCGGGCGGCTGGTCGGCGAAGGGATACATCTGCGAATTGTCGTAGGGATAGAACAGCAGGTAGCTTTCGACGCGCAGCATGTCGAGGACCGAGAAGCAGCAGGGGATGATGCCCATCTCCTTGCCTTCACAGACGATCCTGTCCCAGACCATCACGGCGTCCTGGCCGCGCACGAAGATCTCGTAGCCGCGCTCGCCGGTATAGCCGGTGCGCGAGATCATCACGGGCGCGCCGAACAGCGTCGTCTGCATGTGGTGGAAATATTTGAGGTCGCGGATGCCGGGCACATATTTGGCGAGGTAATCGACCGCAAGCGGACCCTGAAGCGACAGGTCATGCAGGTCGTCGTCGAAGAGTACCGCGCAATTGCGGCCCGCCGCCTGCTTGACGACTTCCTCGTGACCGGAGCCGGATCCATGCACGAGCATCCAGGAATTCGGGCCGGTGCGATAGACGATGCAATCGTCGGTAAAGTGGCCGCGGTCGTTCAGCATGGTCGCGTAAACCGAGCGGCCGGGATAGATCTTCGTCAGGTCGCGGGTCGTGATGTAGTCGAGGACGGCGATGGCGTGCGGGCCGACCAGATGCACCTTCTTCAGGCCGGAAACATCCATGATGCCGGCCTTGGTGCGGACTGCGACATGCTCTTCCGACATGTCCTTCTCGTAGGTCCAGGCGGTTCCCATACCGCTCCAGTCTTCGAGCTTCGATCCCAGAGCGCGATGCCGATCCGCCAAGGCGGAGAAACGCCATGATAGTGCCATTTCCGTTCCCTCTTATTTCCTCTACGGAATATTTGTTTCCTGACTATATAAATCTTTCGCGTCATGGCAAGCCCGCCAGACGGCATTCCACTCAAAACTTTGGCGGCACCTGCCCTGCAGCGCGATGAGCGGCAATGACGGTGTTGGCCATCAGCATGGCGATGGTCATCGGCCCGACGCCGCCGGGAACCGGCGTGATGGTGCTGGCGATCTCGGAGACTTCGCGGAAGGCAACGTCGCCGACCAGCCGGGTCTTGCCCTCGCCTTTCTCAGGAGCCGGGACGCGATTGATGCCGACGTCGATAACGGTTGCGCCGGGCTTGACCCAGTCGGCCCTGACCATTTCCGGCCGGCCGACGGCGGCGACCAGAATATCGGCGTTGCGGCAGACCTCGGCGAGATTCTTGGTTCTGGAGTGCGCGATCGTCACCGTCGCATTGGCGTTGAGCAGCAATTGCGCCATCGGCTTGCCGAACAGGTTGGAGCGGCCGATGACGACGGCATTGAGCCCGGAGAGATCCTCGCCATGGGTGCGGCGGACGAAGACCATGGCGCCGGCCGGCGTGCAGGAGACCAGCCCGGTCTTCAGGTCGCCGGTGGCGAGCTTGCCGGCATTGACGACGCTGAGGCCATCGACATCCTTTTCCGGCAGGATCGACTGGATGATCGGTTCACTGTCGAGCGGTTTCGGCAACGGCAACTGCACCAGGATGCCGTGGATCGACGGATCGGCGTTAAGCGTGGCGACAAGCGCTGCGAGCTCCTCCTGTGTCGTCTCGGCCGGCAGCGTGTGCTGAACGGACTTGAAGCCGCATTCCTTGGCCATGCGGCTCTTGGAGCCGACATAGGCGTGGCTTGCCGGATCGTCGCCGACGATGATGACCGCAAGGCCTGTCGTGACGCCGCTCATCTTTTCCAGCGCTGCCGTCGCACTCTTGACCGTCTGAATTACGGATGCAGCAACAAGTTTGCCGTCGATGATCTCGACCATCTCTCAGCCCATGCGTTCTGAGGCGTAGCTTCCGGGGCTGGCCGGGAAGACGACTGTGCGATTGCCGTTGATGAAGGTGCGGTGATGGATATGGGCGTGGATGGCGCGCGCCAGCACCTGGCTTTCGACGTCGCGGCCGATCGAGACATAGTCGTCGGGCGACTGCGCATGGGTGATGCGGGCGGTGTCCTGCTCGATGATCGGGCCTTCGTCGAGGTCGGCGGTGACGTAATGGGCGGTTGCGCCGATCAGCTTGACGCCGCGCTGATAGGCCTGCTTGTAGGGATTGGCGCCCTTGAAGCTCGGCAGGAAGGAGTGGTGGATGTTGATGATCTTGCCCGACATCTGCTTGCAGAGCTGGTCGGAGAGGACCTGCATGTAGCGGGCAAGCACGATCAGTTCGGTGCCGGTCTGCTCGACGAGGTCGACGAGCTGTGCTTCGGCCTGCGGCTTGTTCTCCTTCGTCACCTTGATGTGGTGGAAGGGGATGTCATGATTGACCACAACCTTCTGATAATCGAAATGGTTGGAGACGACGCCGACGATGTCGATCGGCAGGGCACCGATCTTCCAGCGGTAGAGCAGGTCGTTGAGGCAATGGCCGAAGCGTGACACCATCAACAGCACCTTCATGCGGCTCTCGCTGTCGTGGAAGTCGTATTCCATCTCGAAGGGCGCGGCGACGGCGGCAAAATCGGCGCTGATCGCGGAACCGGAAAGTCCTTCCTCCGAAATGAAGCTGACGCGCATGAAGAACCTGCCGGTATCGAGATCGTCGAACTGCGAGCTGTCGATGATGTTGCAGCCCTTGTCGGCCAGATAGCTCGAAATCGCCGCAACGATGCCGCGCGTCGACTTGCAGGATACGGTAAGTATGAAGCTCTTCATGCTGTCTCTTCCTTCGCCCTTTCAGGTACAGAGAGTCCGGTCATGCCGAGCTGTTCAACCCGGCATGGCGAAGACGTCGGTCCGGCTGCTCAGATATCGAGCGTGCTGTCGCGTTCCCACTGGGTGAAATGCGAGCAGTAGGCATTCCATTCCAGGTGCTTGAGCTTGAGATAGGCGGAGGAAAACTCAGCCCCGATTGCCGCCTTCAAGCCCTCGTCGGCATCAAAGGCGCGCAGCGCATCGAGCAGGTTGAGCGGCAGGCGCGGCGCGTCTTTCACCAGGTGGCCCTCGGCATACATATCGATATCGTAGTGCTGGCCGGGGTCCGCCTTGCTGCGGATGCCGTCGAGGCCGGCCGCGATGATAATCGCCTGTAAGAGGTATGGATTGACCGCGCCGTCCGGCAGGCGCAGCTCGAAGCGCCCCGGTCCCGGCACGCGCACCATGTGAGTGCGGTTGTTGCCCGTCCACGTCACGGTGTTCGGCGACCATGTCGCGCCCGAGGTGGTGCGCGGCGCGTTGATGCGCTTGTAGGAATTGACCGTCGGATTGGTGATCGCGGCCAGCGCCGAGGCATGCTTCATGATGCCGCCGAGGAAGGTTTTACCCTGAGCCGACAGCCCAAAGGCCATTTCCTTGTCCGCGAAGGCGTTTACCCTGCCATCGACGTCCCAGACCGAGATGTGCGCATGGCATCCGTTTCCGGTCAGGCCCTTGAAGGGCTTCGGCATGAAGGTGGCGCGAAGGCCGTGCTTTTCGGCGACCGATTTGACCATGAACTTGAAGAAAGAGTGCTTGTCAGCGGTCTTCAGGACATCGTCATATTCCCAGTTCATCTCGAACTGGCCGTTCGCATCCTCGTGGTCGTTCTGATAGGGCTTCCAGCCGAGTTCCAGCATATAGTCGCAGATCTCGGCGATGACATCGTATCGACGCATCACGGCCTGCTGGTCGTAGCAAGGCTTCTCGGCGGTATCGAACTGGTCTGAAATCACCGAACCGTCAGCAGAGATGAGAAAGAATTCGGGCTCCACGCCGGTCTTTACCCGAAGTCCTTCCTTCGCAGCTTCAGCCACCAGTCTTTTCAGCACGACACGCGGTGCCTGTTCGACAGGCCGTTCGTCCATGACGCAGTCGGCGGCGACCCATGCGACGTCCTTCTTCCAGGGCAATTGGATGACGGAGGAAGGATCGGGAACAGCAAACAGGTCCGGATGGGCCGGCGTCAGATCGAGCCAGGTTGCAAAGCCTGCAAAACCGGCGCCATCCTTCTGCATGTCGGCGATGGCTTCCGCGGGGACCAGCTTGGCGCGTTGACCGCCGAACAGGTCGGTATAGCTGATCATGAAATATTTGATGCCTTTGTCTCTCGCAAAAGCAGCAAGGTCCAGTGTCATTCTCGTTCCCCTTTGGATTTCTTCGAGACACTTTGGTTATGGATATGAGACGGCCGGGATATTGCCCGTCCGGTAGAAATCAGAAGCCTCCCTTGCCAGGGATCCAGTTGGTACCGGCGAGCGGCACCTGCGCCATGGCCGATGCCTCGATCGTCAATGCAACGAGGTCTTCCGGCTCGAGATTGTGCAGGTGGTTCTTACCACAGGCGCGTGCGATCGTCTGAGCCTCGAGCGTCATGACCTTGAGGTAGTTGGCGAGGCGGCGGCCGGCCGCAACCGGGTCGAGGCGTTGTGCCAGTTCCGGGTCCTGGGTGGTGATGCCCGCCGGATCCTTGCCTTCATGCCAATCGTCATAGGCGCCGGCAGTGGTGCCGAGCTTCTGATATTCCTCTTCCCAGCGTGGATCGTTGTCGCCGATGGCGACGAGCGCCGCCGTGCCGATCGCGACCGCGTCGGCGCCTAGCGCCAGCGCCTTCGCCACGTCGGCGCCCGAGCGGATGCCACCCGAAATGATCAGCTGCACCTTTCGGTGCATGCCGAGATCCTGCAGCGCCTGGACGGCCGGACGTATGCAGGCGAGCGTCGGCATGCCGACATTTTCGATGAAGACATCCTGAGTCGCCGCAGTGCCGCCCTGCATACCGTCGAGCACCACGACGTCGGCGCCGGCCTTCACGGCAAGAGCGGTGTCGTAGTAGGGGCGTGCGCCGCCGACCTTGACGTAGATCGGCTTTTCCCAGTCGGTGATCTCACGCAATTCCATGATCTTGATTTCAAGATCGTCGGGTCCGGTCCAGTCCGGATGGCGGCAGGCCGAGCGCTGGTCGATGCCCTTCGGCAGGTTGCGCATATTGGCGACGCGGTCGGAGATCTTCTGGCCGAGCAGCATGCCGCCGCCGCCGGGCTTGGCGCCCTGGCCGACGACGACTTCGATTGCGTCGGCGCGGCGCAGGTCCTTCGGGTTCATGCCGTAGCGCGACGGCAGATATTGGTAGACCAGCGTCTGCGAATGACCGCGTTCCTCATCCGTCATGCCGCCGTCGCCTGTCGTGGTCGACGTGCCTGCGATCGTCGCACCCCGGCCGAGCGCTTCCTTGGCGTTGCCGGAAAGCGCGCCGAAACTCATGCCGGCGATGGTGATCGGCGTCTTGAGCGTGATCGGCTTCTTGGCGAAGCGCGAGCCGAGCACCACTGTCGTATCGCACTTCTCGCGGTAGCCTTCGAGCGGATAGCGCGAGATGGAGGCGCCGAGAAACAGCAGATCGTCGAAATGCGGAACCTTGCGTTTGGTGCCGGCGCCGCGGATGTCATAGATGCCGGTGGCGGCCGCGCGGCGGATTTCGGCGAGCGTATAGTCGTCGAAAGTCGCGGACTTGCGTGGCGGGGTATAGGGGTTGTGATAGCTCATGAGTGTCCCTCGCCTCAGTACGCGTCTGCGTTGTCGATGTTGAAATTGTAGAGCTTGCGGGCGGAGCCGTAGCGCTTGAACTCTTCGGGTCTGACGTCCGTCACGCCTGCCTTGCCGAGCAGTTCGGCAAGCTTCTCCAGATGCTCCGGCCGCATCTCTTTCTCGATACAGTCGGAGCCGAGGCTCTTGACCTCACCGCGGACGAACAGCTTGGCTTCGTAGAGCGAATCCCCGAGTGCATCGCCGGCGTCGCCGAGCACGACGAGATGGCCGGACTGACCCATGAAGGCCGACATGTGGCCGATGCTGCCATGAACGACGATGTCGATGCCCTTCATCGAAATGCCGCAGCGCGAGGCGGCGTTGCCCTTGATGACGAGCAGGCCACCCCGGCCGGTCGCGCCGGCATATTGGCTGGCGTCGCCCTCGATGACGACGGTGCCGGACATCATGTTTTCGGCAACACCCGGTCCAGCCGAGCCATGAACCGTAATCTTGCCGCCGTCATTCATGCCGGCGCAGTAATAGCCGACAGATCCCCTGACAGCGACCGTCACCGGGCTGTCGATCCCGACGGCGACGGCATGGCTGCCGCGCGGGTTGATGACCTCGAATTCAGTGTCGTTGGCACCTTTGGAGAGAGCGTGCAGCGCGCTGTTCAATTCGCGAAGAGGCGTGTTGGAAAGATCGAATGTCGGCATTGAATCCTCATTGGTCCGGGAGACGGTCCGCCCGTCTCTTGGCTTTCAGCGCGCCTCAGGCCGCCTTGTCGTGATCCCAGAAGTAGACAGTTGCCGGCTCCGGCTCCCAGACGCGGGCATTCTCGATGCCGGGAAGATTGACCAGCGCGCGGTATTCCGAGCCGAAGGCGACATACTGGTCGGTCTCGGCCATGACGGCGGGCTTGCAGGCGATCGGGTCGCGCACCACGCCGAAGCCGGACTTGGTGCCGACGACGAAGGTGAAGAAGCCGTCGAGATCGTCGAGCGCACCGGTCAGCGCCTGGCCGAGATCCTTGCCCTTGGCCATTTCGGCCGTCAGATAGGCGGCGGCGACTTCCGAATCATTCTGCGTCTCGAAGGTCATGCCTTCGCGCGTCAGCTCGCGGCGCAAGTTGTTGTGGTTGGACAGCGAGCCGTTGTGCACGAGGCACTGGTCGGCGCCGGTCGAGAATGGATGGGCGCCGAGCGTGGTGACGGCGGATTCCGTCGCCATGCGGGTATGGCCGATGCCGTGGGTTCCGCTCATCGCGCGGACTCCGAAGCGCGCCACGACCTCTTTCGGAAGGCCGATTTCCTTGTAGATCTCGACGCTCTCACCCGAGCCCATAAGACGAACTGCCGGGCGAATCCGTTCGAGCACCTCGCGCACTGCTACAAGCTTGGAGGCATCAAGCTCAATGACCGCGTGCGTGCTCTTGATCCACACATGGGCCTTGATGCCGTCTGCCTCGAGGTCAGCGGCGAGGCCCTCGAAGTCCGCTCCTGGATTGCTGGACTGAATAGTGATTTTCGCCTTGCCCTCTGCGGAGCCGCCATAGATCGCGATACCGGCCGAGTCCGGCCCGCGATCCGTCATGGTGATCAGCATATCCGAAAGCAGATTTCCGAGCTGAGGCTCAAGGCTCTTGTCCTTGAGGAACAATCCAACAATGCCGCACATCGCCTGTGCCTCCTTTCATGTTGAGAAAGGACTAGCAGGTCTATGGATGGACTTCAACTGGTAGGAATAAACTTTTCTTCTAAGGCAAGTCAGCTTCGCGAGTTCTGCTGGGGATAGCTGATAATCGAAAGGTACCTGCTCGGCAGTTTTACCAGTTGCTCCGGCCCATGCGGCGCATCGGCGTCGAAGAACAGGCTGTCGCCCGGCTGCATCTGGAAAAGCTGGTCGCCGTGGCGGTAGATGACCTCGCCTTCGAGCATGTAGAGAAACTCCATGCCCTCATGCTGGAAGGTCGGGAAAACATCGGAATCGGCCGTCAGCGTGATGAGATAAGGCTCGACGATGACGCCGCTGGTGTTGTTGTCGATATGGCCGAGCAGATTATATTGATGGCCGGCGCGGGTGCCGCGCCGTTCCAGCTCGACGCCCTGCCCCGCCTTGACGAAGACGGCATTGCGCGGCTCCTCGTAGCGGCGAAAAAAGGCCGTCAGCGGCACGCCGAGCGCCCTCGACAATGACTGCAGCGTCGTCAGCGACGGCGAGATGTTGCCGTTCTCGATCTTCGACAGCATTCCGAGTGAAATGCCGGTCGCAGCCGCGAGATCGGTGACGGTTATGCCGAGTTTCTTGCGGTACGCCCGCACCTCATGGCCGATCGCCATTTCGAGGTTGTTTTCCTTCGGTTCGCGAACGGCGTGCGGGTCCTGGGAAAAGGGGGTGCGTCCGCCCTGCGCCTGTTCCGGTTGGTCTGCCGCTTCACCTTTGGCTTTCATCGGATTTACTGCTGCCTTCTCTTTTGGGTCAAGGCAACGCTATCGCCATAGTGAAAATTTCTCAACCGTGAAGAAAACTTATTCCCGCCGCGCCTCTCGCGGGGCGATGCCGTAGACGACACGGAACATCCGGGAAAAATGGCTGAGGCTGGAAAAACCGGTGGCAACAGCGATCTCCGAGACGGAAAGCGGGCTCTGCTTCAGCAGGCGATGGGCATGCTGAAGCCTGATCCTGCGGTATTGATCGAGGAAGCTGGTGCCGAGATGGGCCGCAAAGAGCCGGTCGAGATGGCGGGTGGTGACACCAGCGATCCGCGCCATTGCGGCGCGCTCGAGCGGCATCTCGATCGTCTCCTCCATCCGTTCGAGAACGCTGAGCAGGCCAGGGTGGTGGACACCGTATCGCTCGGCGAGAGACGCACGCTGCGGAGCAGCGGGTTCGTTGACCTCGGTGTGAAGATACCAGTCGCTGACCCGGCGGGCGAAATCCGGCCCCATCCGCTCGGCGATCAGCACATGCATCATGTCAAGTGGAGCGATACCGCCGCCGCAGGTGATCCTGTTGCCGTCGATCACGAAGCGCGCCTGGCGCGGCGTGAGATCCGGGAAGGCTTCGAGAAGGGCGGCCGCATGCTCCCAATGGATAGTGAAGTCGCGGCCCCCAAGCAGTCCGGCGGCGGCCATCAGATAGGGGCCGCCGGAAATGCCGCCGATCCGCATGCCTTCGCGCGACAACTGCCTCAGGCAGGCAAGCACGCCAGGATATCGCCAATCCCGAGGCAAGCCGCCGGCGCAGACGAAGGCGGTACTAAGGCCCGATCCCCTCATGGGAAGGGGATCGGCGGGCACGCTGACGCCGGAGGAGGAAAGGGCCGGCGCGCCATCCGGAGAATAGGTGGAGACACGATAGATCTCGCGGCCAGCCAGCAGATTTGCCGCCCGCAGCGGCTCCGTCGCCGAGGCATAGGACATCAGCGCAAATCCCGGAATCAGGATGAAGCCGATCGTCTGAACATTTCTGCCATCAAGTGAGGACATGTCCCTTTCTTAGCGACATATGTCCGTTTTGTGCAAGTCTCGTCGATTCTTTCTGGCATCATGCAGCTGTTCTTTCCGGGTGACCCATGCGCTATTCCGCTCTTTCGATTTTTCTGAACGGCCTTCGCGGCAACAAGGGCTGGGCGCCCGCCTGGCGCGATCCGGCGCCGAAGCCGCATTACGACGTCGTCATCGTTGGTGGCGGCGGTCATGGTCTGGCCACTGCCTACTACCTTGCCAAGGAGTTCGGCGTCACCAATGTCGCCGTTCTGGAAAAGGGCTATCTCGGCTCCGGCAATATCGGCAGAAACACGACGATCATCCGTTCGAACTACCTGCTGCCCGGCAACAATCCCTTCTACGAACTGTCAATGAAGCTTTGGGAAGGGCTGGAGCAGGACTTCAACTTCAACGCCATGGTCTCGCAGCGCGGCGTGTTGAACCTCTTCCATTCCGACGCGCAGCGTGACGCCTATACGCGTCGCGGCAACGCCATGCGGCTGCACGGCGTCGATGCCGAGCTGCTCGACCGGCAGGCCGTGCGCAGGAAATTGCCCTTTCTCGATTTCGACAATGCCCGTTTCCCGGTCATGGGTGGCTTATACCAGCCGCGCGGTGGCACGGTGCGCCATGACGCGGTCGCCTGGGGTTATGCCCGCGGCGCCGACAGCCGCGGCGTCGATATCATCACCCAATGCGAGGTCACCGGCATTCGCACGGAAAATGGTGAAGTCACAGGCGTCGAGACCAGCAGAGGCTTCATCGGCTGCGGCAAGCTGGCGCTGGCGGCGGCCGGCAATTCCACCGTGGTCGCCGATATGGCCGGCCTTCGCCTGCCGATCGAGAGCCATGTGCTGCAGGCCTTCGTCTCCGAAGGGCTGAAACCCTTCATCGACAATGTCGTCACTTTCGGCGCCGGTCATTTCTACGTCTCCCAGTCCGACAAGGGCGGCCTCGTCTTCGGCGGCGACATCGACGGCTATAATTCCTATGCGCAGCGCGGCAATCTCGCCACCGTCGAGCACGTCGCCGAAGCCGGGATCGCGATGATCCCCTCCTTGTCGCGCGTGCGCTACCTGCGCTCCTGGGGCGGCGTCATGGACATGAGCATGGATGGCTCGCCGATCATCGACCGCACCCATATCGACAATCTCTATCTCAACGCCGGCTGGTGTTACGGCGGCTTCAAGGCCACGCCCGCCTCCGGCTTCTGTTACGCCCATCTGATCGCCCGCAACACGCCGCACCAGACGACCCGCGCCTTCCGGCTTGACCGTTTCGCGTGCGGCTACCCGATCGACGAAAAGGGCGTTGGCGCCCAGCCCAATCTGCACTGAGGACATTTGACTATGGCGAGCCTGATTTCATGTCCCCATTGCGGCGCCCGGCCGAAGGAGGAATTCTCGATCCGTGGCGATGCGAAGCTGGTTCGGCCGGCGCCGGATGCCGGCGCGGATGCCTGGTACGACTATGTCTATCTGCGCGACAATCCGAGGGGCCGGCATAGTGAATATTGGCACCATTCCTCCGGATGCCGCCGCTGGCTGATCGTCGAGCGCGATACTCTCACCCATGCGGTCCATGACGTTCGGGACGCCGCCCTTGCCAAGCTCGGCGGAGAACCGGCATGACGAGCTTCCGTCTTTCCACCGGCGGTCGCATCGACCGCGACAAGACACTCGGCTTCACCTTTGACGGCAAGGCGCTGCAAGGCCATCCGGGCGACACGCTCGCCTCGGCGCTGCTTGCCAACGGTATCCAGCTCGTCGGACGCAGCTTCAAATATCACCGCCCGCGCGGCATTCTGACGGCGGGGGCCGCCGAACCGAACGCTCTGGTGACGACAGGCAGCGGTGGGCGCACCGAACCGAATACGCGCGCGACGATGATCGAGCTCTATCAGGGGCTGACGGCCATGAGCCAGAACCGCTGGCCGTCGCTCGGCTTCGATGTCGGCGCGGTCAACGGCCTGCTCTCACCTTTCCTCAGCGCCGGCTTCTACTACAAGACCTTCATGTGGCCGGCAGCGCTCTGGGAAAAGCTCTACGAGCCGGTGATCCGCAAGGCTGCGGGCCTCGGCAGAGCCTCTTACGAGGCTGATCCCGATTCCTATGAGAAATGCTGGGCGCATTGCGATCTACTGGTGATCGGCGCCGGCCCTGCCGGCCTTGCTGCAGCGCTGACCGCCGGCCGCGCCGGCGCGCGCGTCATTCTTGCAGACGAGGGACCCGAACTCGGCGGCAGCCTGCTTTGCGAAAGCGGCGCAGTTGACGGCAAGCCGGCGGGGAGCCTTGTCGGCGAGCTGCTTGCCGAGCTGGAGGGCCTGGAAAATGTGCGCCGCCTGCCACGCACGACTGTTTTCGGCTGGTACGACGACAATGTTTTCGGAGCCGTCGAGCGCGTCCAAAAGCATTTAGCGCTGCCCGATCCGGATCGTCCGGTGGAACGGCTGTGGCGCATCATTGCCCGGCAGGCGATTCTTGCGACGGGGGCCGAGGAACGACCGCTGGTCTTCGGCGGCAACGATATACCCGGCGTGATGATGGCAGGCGCCATGCGCAGCTATCTCAATCGGCAGGCGGTGGCGCCGGGCCGAAGCACGGTGATCTTCACCACCAGTGATAGCGGATATGACACCGCCGCTGACCTCGAATTCGCCGGCCTTCGAGTTGCGGCGATCGTCGACAGCCGCCCCGATGGCGGCGAGAGCTGGCCGGGCCGCGCCGAGGTTCTGCGGGGCGCGCGAATCATCGATGCCCATGGCGGCCGGCGTCTGCGCGGCGTCAGCGTCAAAACCGAAGAGGGTGTTCGCCGGATCGAAGCCGATGCGCTTGCCGTGTCGGGCGGCTGGAGCCCGATCATCCATCTTGCCTGCCATCGCGGCGGCAAGCCGCAATGGTCGCGGGAGGCCGCGGCGTTCCTGGCGCCGGCTGCGCAGGATGGTCTTGCCGTTGCCGGCTCGGCTGCCGGCCTTGCGCAGATTGCCGCCTGCCTCGGCGATGGCGCGGGAAAGGCTGCCGCCGCCCTGAAGTCGATCGGTCTCGCAGCGGAACCGGCCTTTGCCTCAGCTGCCGATATGGCTCAGCGCACGAAGCCGCTCTGGTCGGTCAAAGGCGCGAAGGGCAAGGCTTTCGTCGATTACCAAAACGACGTGCACCTCAAGGACCTCGGCCTCGCCGTGCGCGAAGGCTACGGCCATGTCGAGCTTGCCAAGCG
Source organism: Rhizobium atlanticum (assembly GCF_030182485.1). Taxonomy (NCBI): domain Bacteria; kingdom Pseudomonadati; phylum Pseudomonadota; class Alphaproteobacteria; order Hyphomicrobiales; family Rhizobiaceae; genus Rhizobium; species Rhizobium atlanticum. The sequence goes on along the minus strand of NZ_JAQJCJ010000016.1, from coordinate 93,930 downwards.
CTATACCACCAGCGGCATGGCGACCGACCAGGGCAAGCTTTCCAACATCAACGCCATCGGCATCCTTGCCGAGGCGCGCGGCGTGTCGCCCGCCGAGGTGGGCACGACGACCTTCAGACCCTTTTATACGCCGATCTCCTTCGGCGCTTTGACCGGCACATCGCGCGGCAAGGATTTCCAGCCGGCGCGCAAATCGCCGTTGCACGGCTGGGCGAAAAAGAATGGCGCGGTCTTTGTCGAAACCGGCCTCTGGTACCGCTCTTCCTGGTTCCCGCGCGCCGGCGAAACGACCTGGCGCCAAAGCGTCGATCGCGAGGTGCTGAACATCCGGAAGAATGCTGGCCTCTGCGACGTCTCGACCCTTGGCAAGATCGAGATCTTCGGCCGCGATGCCGCAGCCTTCCTCGACCGCATCTATTGCAACGGTTTTGCCAAGCTGGCCGTCGGCAAGGCCCGTTACGGCATCATGCTGCGCGAGGACGGCTTCATCTATGATGACGGCACCACCAGCCGCTTCAGCGACGACCATTTCTTCATGACCACAACGACGGCGCTGGCCGCCGGCGTGCTCACCCATCTCGAATTCTGCGCCCAGACGCTGTGGCCGGAACTCGACGTCTGCTTCGCCTCCTCCACCGATCAATGGGCGCAGATGGCCGTTGCCGGGCCGAAGTCCCGCGCGATCCTCTCGGAAATCGTCGACGAGGATCTTTCCGATGCGGCCTTCCCCTTCATGAGCGCCCGCAAGGTGTCGCTATTCGCCGGCCGCCTCGAAGGCCGGCTCTTCCGGATTTCCTTCTCCGGTGAACTTGCCTACGAACTCGCCGTCCCGGCCGGCTACGGCGAAAGCGTTGCCGACGCCATCATGGCATCAGGAGAGAAACACGGCATCTCCGCCTACGGCGTCGAAGCGCTCGGCGTCATGCGCATCGAAAAGGGCCACGTCACCCATGCCGAGATCAATGGCACGGTCACCCCAGGCGATCTCGGCTTCGGCCGCATGGTCTCATCGACCAAGCCGGATTTCATCGGCAAGGCGATGCTTGCCCGCGAAGGCCTGCAGGATCCCGATCGCCCGCGCCTCGTCGGCGTCAAGCCGCTCAACCCGGCAAGCGGCTTCCGCACCGGTTCGCATATTCTTGCCGAGGGCGCTGCGGCGACGCTCGAAAACGATCAGGGCTATGTCACCTCAAGCGCCTTCTCGCCGAGCCTCGGCCATACGATCGGCCTGGCCCTCGTCCGGCGCGGACCGGAGCGCATCGGCGAGAAGGTGACGGTCTGGAACGGCCTGCGCAACGAATTCACCGAGGCGGTGCTCTGCCATCCCGTCTTCATCGATCCTGAAAACGAGAAGCTTCATGCTTGATCTTCCACAGCACAGACCGGTTCTTGCCGGAACGGCACATAACGGCGTGACGGGACCTGGCGTCCGGCTGGAAGCCTTGCCTGAAGGTCATCTCCTGCATGTGCTCGGCGCCATTGCGCCCGCCGAACTTGGCCAGGAATTGGCGAAGGCGGGTTTTGCGAAAAGTTCGATCCGCGAAGCAGGCTTCCGGCAATGGTTCGTCGCCGGCGACGAGCCGCTTCTGCAGGCACGTCTCGAGGCCCTCTCCGCCGCACTCGCCGGAAAAGCCTTCATCATGGACCAGAGCCATGGGCGCGTGCGCATCGGCGTTTCTGGCCGATATTCGCGCGTGCTTCTTGCCAAGGGCACCGCCGTCGATCTCGATCCTGCCGTCTTCCCGGAAGGTCGTTCCGTCATGACGATGGTCGGCCATATCTCCGTGCAGATCGCGCGCACCGGCGATGACAGCTTCGAACTCACCGTTCTGCGCAGCTTCGCCGAAAGTCTCTGGGACGAGCTCAGGCATATGGCGGCGAGCGCCGAAAAGGATAGCGCATAAAGGCTATCGTTGCCGTCAACCGCCAATGTTTGTCCATGGATGGAAAGAGATGATCGGCGTCATTGCTGCTCTATTTCCCCAGTCGCGAGATCGCAAACAAGGCTCTGCCCGCCGCGCTTGCCGTGGCATGTGAGGGCCATAACGCCGGTCAATCCCTGTCAGCTTGCCGGATTGCGCGCCGAGACGATCCACACTGCGCCGTCGATCATCACCGACCGCTCACCGGGGCGGCCCGCGAAGGCGTCACGAACCGCTTCCGAGGCGCGGGCCCGGATGTCGTCGGGTTGATCAGCGAGAGCGCGCGACAGCGGTCCGACCTCGAGTGCCATCTCCACCGCGTCGTCGATTGCCGCGTCCCGCGTCCTCCCCTCGCCGAACGGGATGGAGGCATCGAATGGCGCGATAGCGATATCGGTGAAGCCAGCCGCGGTCAGGATACGCGAAACCCGCCCCCGGTCGCCGAACGAGAATGGGCCGGGCGCTTGGGGATCGGGCGGCGCGGTCGGCGGGAGAATGCCCTTGATCGCGCTCATCGGCAAGCGCACCCAGTCGTTCTCGGCCATGCCGCGCCAGCAGACGAAAGCGACCCGCGCGCCCGGCTTGAGCGCACGGCGCATATGAGCGAACGCCGCCGTAGGATCGTCAAAGAACATCACCCCGAAACGCGAGAACAGGATATCGAACGCGCCCTCGGGCAGCTCGGCGCTGCTGGCGTCAGCCACTTGGAACAGGGCCGGCGTATCCTGCGGCGCTAGTGCGCGCGCTCTGCCGATCAGCGGTTCGGATATGTCCACGCCCAGCACATGACCTCCCGCGCCGACCCGGGCGGCCAAATCCAGAGTAGACGCCCCCGCGCCGCAGCCGACGTCCAGCACGCGCTCGCCCGTCGCGGGCGCGGCGGCTTCGATCGCGGCCTGGCCGAACACCGCCAGCATGGCGTCGAGCCGGGCCTGGTGGGTAACCCAGCGCTCCCCGCTTTGGCCTTTCCAGTCGGCTACCTGATAAACATCTTTCTCTGCCATGCCATATCCTTGTTCTGATCCGTTCTTAACTAGGCTATCCCGCCGCCTGGTCGCTGCCACCGTGCGCGGCGATGAACATGGCGACAGCCGACCGGCAATAGGCTTCAATTTCGTTGTCGTCCTCTGCTCTCGCCTCATCGAAGCGTGCGATAATCAGGAGATCGGATCCTTTAAAAAGCGCGGCAAACAAGCGGGCGGACCGGAGAGGATCGGGCACGTTCAAAGCCGCCTTCGCATGCAACTGACGCAACAGGGCTTCGACTTGGGCGATGATATGGGCGGGGCCGGCTTCGTAATGGAGCTTGCTCAACGACTTTTGGTTCGTCTTGTCGGCCATGACCATGGCTTCGACACTGCGGACGTCTGGGCTCAACAGCGTGCGAAGCAGCGATGATCCCGCCGCCATGAGTTGATCTTCGGCCGAACCGTCGACGCCTTCAAAAAGGGCTTGTGGTGCAAACTGATGGCAGCGGGCGGCGACGGCCGCGCTGAACAGCGCCTCCTTGTTCTCGAAGTGCCGATAGATGCTGAGCTTGGATATCTTCGCTCGCTGGGTGACCTTGTCCAATGTCGTCGCTTGAAAACCCAATTCCACAAAGAGTTCGTATGCTGCGTCGACTATCGTTTGGCCAAGCGCCTCGTTGGCCGGCCGGCCGCGCCGGCCTCGACTATTTTCGGACACGACCATTAAGATCCTTGACAGTATCGTTATTCGTATTTTACGATACCATGTAGTATCAAAAATATGCAAGTCAGAGAGTGGGTTTTATCCTGTCCTCCATCCGCAACACGGAGACCATTACCATGGATGACGTCATCATCATCGGCGGCAGCTTTGCCGGTCTCGCCGCCGCTTTGCAGCTCGGCCGTGCCCGCCGCAAGGTCTCCGTTCTCGATACCGGCCTGCCGCGCAATCGCTTCGCCGGCCACTCCCATGGTCTGCTCGGCCACGATCACAAGCCGCCGCTGGACATCCTGGCCGAGGCGCGGCGGCAGCTGGCGCGTTATCCCACGATCAAGCTGGTCAGTGCCCGGGCTGAAAGTGTCTCCGGCGCAATCGACAACTTCTCCGTCCTCACTGGCGATGGCGAAAGCCTCAAGGCGCGCCGCGTGATCCTGAGCTATGGCATCGCGGACCAGATGCCTGATGTTCCGGGCTTTGCCGAAAGCTGGGGCACCTCCATCGTGCCCTGCCCCTATTGCGACGGCTTTGAAGTCGCCGGCCAGCATTGGGGCCTCGTCTGGTCCGGCCGGCAGTCGCACAATCAGGCCAAGCTTTTCCACGATTGGACCGACAGGTTGACGCTGTTCGCCGATGGTCATGACATTCCGCCGGATATCCGGGCCGATCTCGCACCTCGCAACATACCTGTCGTCGAGGGCCGGATCACCGGGATCGTTCATCACGGGGGCCATGGCACCACCGTCAAACTCGATACCGGCCCCGATGTCGCGGTCGACATCCTGTTCGCCCATCCGCGCAACAATCCGTCGGCCAGCCTGCATGAATCACTGGGCCTCGCCACAGTCGATACGCCCAGCGGCATCGCCCTCAAGATCGATGAGCGCCGCGAGACCAGCATGCCCGGCATCTATGCCGCCGGCGACCTCGCCAATCCCGGAATGCCATCGGTCACCACCGCATCATGGCAAGGCGCGATGGCGGGTATCTTCGCCCAGCAGTCGATGCTGGTTTGAGAGCCGCGAATTCCTTCTCCGGGTTCTGGCGGGGACGAGCGCGCCGCCGGCGCTGGTTCCTCAGCCTCGAAATGTGTAGCCGCTGATCGAAGCCGGTTTCATCTCGATGGAAAAGCCCGGCAGAACCGGCGGCATATAGGCGGCGTTCTCGATCCGGCAGGGGTCGAGGAAGTGTTCGTGCAGGTGATCGACATATTCGATGACGCGGCCTTCTTTGGTGCCTGAGACCGCGACGTAGTCTATCATCGACAGGTGCTGCACATATTCGCAGAGCCCGACGCCGCCGGCATGCGGCCAGACCGGCAGGCCGAATTTGGCGGCGATCAGCAGGACGGAAAGGACTTCGTTCAGCCCGCCCATGCGGCAGGAATCGATCTGGACGATGTCGATCGCGCCTTCGGCAATGAACTGTTTGAACATGATGCGGTTCTGGCACATCTCGCCGGTTGCGACCTTCACCGGTCCGATTGCCTGGCGGATCTTGCGGTGGCCGGCGACATCATCGGGGCTTGTGGGTTCCTCGATGAAGAAGGGCTTGGCGAAAGCAAGCGCCTTGACCCAGTCGATCGCCTGACCGACGTCCCAGACCTGATTGGCGTCGATCATCAGGTAACGATCGGGACCGATCACGTCGCGGGCGATCCTCAGGCGACGAATGTCGTCGTCGAGATCGCGGCCGACCTTCATCTTGATATGGTTGAAGCCGGCATCGATCGCTTCCTGGCAGAGCCGGCGCAATTTCTCGTCTTCATAACCCAGCCAGCCGGCCGAGGTCGTGTAGCAGGCGTAGCCTTCCTTTTCGAGGATGGCAATCCGTTCCGCCTTGCCCGCTTCTGCCTTCTTGAGGATAGCGACCGCTTCATCGCGCGTCAGCACGTCGGTGAGATAGCGGTAGTCGACGATATCGGCGATCTCTTCCGGCGACATGTCGGCGACGAGCCGCCAGACCGGCTTGCCGGCCTGTTTGGCGAGCAGATCCCAGACGGCGTTGACGACCGCACCGGTCGCCAGGTGAATGGCGCCCTTTTCCGGGCCGATCCAGCGTAACTGGCTGTCGCTGGTCAGATGCCGCCAGAATTTGCCGGGATGGGCAAGCACCCCGCCGAGATCGGCCCCGACGACGAGGTGGCGCATCGCTTCGATCGCCATGCAGCAAATGTCGTTGCCGCGGCCGATGGTGAAGGTCAGGCCATGGCCGGCAAGGCCTGGGCTATCCGTGTCGAGAATGACATAGGCGGCCGAATAGTCGGGATCGGGGTTCATCGCATCGGATCCGTCCAGGCTTTGCGAGGTGGGAAAGCGGAGATCGAAGACGCGAACGTCGGTGATGCGGGTCATGTTGTTCCTCCCGATTTATGAGGCCAATTGCGATAGCCGAATCGGCCGGCGCTCTGCCAACCGCTGACGAGCCGACGTCAGATCGTCCAGCCGCCGTCGATGGCGATCGCCTGGCCAGACGTGTAGGTGGCGCCGGCGAGATAGACGGCGAGATCGGCGATCTCTTCCGGCGAGCCGAGCCGGCCCATCGGCTGGCGGGCGATGAAGGCGGCGCGGGCCGCATCGTAATCGCCCTGTGCGCGCATGCGGTCCTGCAAGGACGGACTTTCCACCGTGCCGGGGCAGATCGCATTGCAGCGGATGCCTTGAGCAACATAATCGGCGGCGACCGATTTGGTAAGGCCGATGACCGCCGCCTTGGTGACGCCATAGGCGAAGCGATTCGGCACGCCCTTGATGCTGGAAGCGACGGAGGCCATGTTGATGATCGACCCGTCCTTGCGTTCGAGCATTCCGGGCAGCACCGCCCGGATGGTGCGGATCATTGCCTTGACGTTGAGGTCGAAAGCGAATTCGAGGTCGGAATCCGGCATTTCCAGGATCGAGCCGGCATGGACGAAGCCGGCGCAGTTGAACAGAACGTCCACAGTGCCGATTTCGGCGACGAGCGCCGTGACCGCATCCCCGTCGAGCACGTTGAGCTTATGGGTGAAGACGCCGGTTTCCGCGGCAAGGGTTGCCAGCGCATCGGTGTTGATGTCGGTCGCATGGACCTTGGCGCCGGCCGCGGCAAAGGCTGCCGCCGTTGCCCGGCCGATGCCCTGGCCGGCGGCGGTGATGAGAACGGTCTTGCCGGAAAGTCTGTTTGTCATGTCACGGGCCTCTTCTGGATTGTCTACATGAGACGATGCATGCGGTTATCTTGCCGAAGGCCGCGCGGTGATGGAATAGGACGTACATCAGGGCCTGCCATTTTCTCTCTTTGCGCCTTTCGGCCGGCGTAGGGCAAGGCGCGAAGCCCCGCCTCTCGTCGTTTCTGCTGATCGGCTGTCTTCAATTATGATTTGTCTGTTTATAGACAAACAGACGATTGGCCAAGGGTCAAGCGCGAAGTTTTCCTTTTCCGGCCATGGTTCTGCGTATATGCAGAATAATATTCACAGGAGGAAGGAATGGAGACCGACGAGTCAGACCGCTATCGCGCTCCTGCTCTGGACAAGGGCCTCGATATCCTGGAGCTGCTCGCCGGCGTCGACAGCGGCCTCACCCAGGCGGAGATTGCCAAGCGGCTCGACCGCAGTCCCAATGAATTCTATCGCATGCTCGACCGGCTGGTGCGTCGCGGTTACGTCACCCGGCTGGATGGCGATCGCTACTCGCTGACGCTGAAGCTCTTTGGCCTTGCGCAATTGCATGCGCCTGTGCGCCGGCTTGCCTCCTATGCCACGCCGCTGATGCGCGACCTCGCCCAGCGCACCCGTCAGGCCAATCATCTCGCCGTTTTTGACCGTGGCGCCGCCGTTGTCATCGCCCAGCAGGAAGCGCCGGACTATTGGGGCTTCTCGATCCGCATCGGCGCCCATATCAGCCTGTTCGACACCGGCTCGGGGCATGTGCTGCTCGCCTTCCGCAGCGACGAGGAGCGGGAGATGATGATATCGGAACATGCGCGCAACCGCGCCGAGATCGACCTTGGCGCCGAATTTTACGATCGCCTCGACCAGATCCGCGAGCGCGGCTACGAGATGATGGCGAGCGCCCAGACATCGGGCGTCTACAATCTGTCGGCGCCCGTTCTTGGGCCGGATCGGCGTTGCATCGCCGCCCTGACCTGCCCCTTTATCGCCCTTGTCAATGCGCCGTCCGCCCCCGACATCACCCAAACGATCACGCTGGTGCAGAAGACCGCCGCTCAGCTTTCGCTGCTGGCCGGGGCGGATGTCGGCCCGACCTGAGCATCGCGCCGCGGCCCCTCATCCGGCTGCCGCCACCGGGGTCGAGCCACGGGTCTCGGCCCATCCTCCGGACCCCCGAGGCGGGGCGAAGGGGATATGCCGCGGCCTCTCCGTCCCTCTCTCCCCCCGCCCCGTTTTACGGGGAGGGTTAGGATGAAGGGCGGCTTTACGGCATGCCAGAGTGAGGCAGCCATGCCCAGGGCAGCATGAAATTTCTATTTGAATAATCCATTCACGAGAAATAGGTTGCGGCAAAGACCATTCCTGGAGGAGGAAAACGTGCTCATCGACACCCATTTGCATATCATCGACCGGTCGGCGCTTTCCTATCCCTGGCTCTCCGGCGTGCCGGCTCTCGACCATGACTTTCTCTATGAGACCTATGCGGCCGAGGCGCGGCGCTGCGGCATTATGACGGTGCTGCATATGGAGGTCGATGTCGATCCGACCGTCATGCAGGCCGAGACCGACCACATTGCCTCGATCGCCAAAAGGCAAGGCAGCCTGATTGCCGGGGCGATTGTCTCCTGCCGTCCCGAGGAGGAAGGCTTTGCCGCCTATCTCGAGCGGCAAAAGGCCGATCCCTTCGTCAAGGGCTTCCGCCGCGTGCTGCATGTCGTGCCCGACACCGTCTCGGAAGGCGTCCTGTTTCGAGACAACATCCGGCGCATCGGTGGCAGCGGCCTGACCTTCGACCTTTGCACATTGCCGCATCAGGCCGGTCGCGTCACCGCTCTCGTCGATCTCGCGCCCGACGTGCAGTTCGTCCTCGATCATTGCGGCGTGCCGGATATCCGCTCCGATGCCTTCGAGCCATGGAAGGCCGGCATATCGGAGATCGCCCGCCGGCCGAACGTGATCTGCAAGATATCAGGCGTCGTCGCCTATGCGGATGCGCAGACATGGACAGCACAGACGCTGACGCCCTATATCGAACATGTGATCGCAAGTTTCGGCTGGGATCGTGTCGTCTGGGGCAGCGACTGGCCGGTCTGCACGCTCGGCGGCGGCCTTTCCACCTGGGTTGCAGCGACCCATGCCGTGCTCGCCGGCAGCAGCGAGGCGGAGCGTTCCAAGCTGCTCTTCGACAATGCCCAGCGCCTCTGGTCATTGTAACTTTTATTTACGCCGTGCCGATCCTTCGGCTGAAAGGTCGGCAGCAAACTTACCATGCTCTGCACCCTGAAATCGGATGATGTAACCCCCCAAAAGTGCTACTTTGGCATGTTTTTTGCTGCTGCTAATATGAAGCGATGCGATGTTTCGGTTTGGGACGACTTTCAGCCAGACAATTGCTAGCTTTGTGTGTCTCAGTTAAAAGTGTCAGACACGGATATGGCGAATAACCTCATGTCCGTGTCCTCAGGAGGGAAACAAATGAAAGAAGAACCGCACGCAGTGGATGTTCATGTCGGAAAGACGATCCGCATACAGCGTCTGCTGCGCAAAGTTTCGCAGACGGAATTGGGCGATCGTGTCGGCGTAACGTTTCAGCAGATCCAGAAATACGAAAAAGGCTCCAACCGGGTTTCCGCCAGCATGCTGGTTGAAATCGCCGGCGCGCTGAACGTCGACGTCAGGACGTTCTTCGACGACCTCTCAACGCCCGAGACGGCTAACGACAACCCCGCTCCCAGCGAGGAATTCGTCATTTCGCGCGAGGGTGTGCTTCTGAATGCGGCGTTCTTCTCGATCAAAAACGAAGCTCTTCGCAAGAAGATCCTGAAGCTTGTTCAGGCAATCGCCCACACCGAACAGGTCGAGGGTGAAGCGGCCGAATAGGCCGGATCTCCTTCACGCGATTCTAACGTACGGCATGAAGGTCAATGGCGATCGATCACGATTAGACTCTCGCTAGCGTCCTTCATAGCGATCTTGGCCTTGCTGCCGAGCAGTTTCTCGAGGTTGACGTCAAGTTCCCTATCCGGATCTATGCCGTCCCAATCGATTACGACCTGCAGCAGTGCCATGTTCGTCAGGTGCATCAGATTACGCAGCTGAAGCTTTTCAGCCTCCTCCTTGGCTGCCGACAGCAGCCGGAAGATCCTTGCGTATTCGCTGCCTGTACCTTCGTTACGTTGTTCAAACATTGTTCCCGCCCCTTTGGCCGTGAAGCCTCAGATTCCATCACCCCTGCATCATCTAGCCGAGACCGTTATTCAAGCGTTACAGGAGTCACGTTGCGGGTCACTTCGGCGTGCAAAAGCTCCCAATGCGAGGTTGCGGCAAAGCGCCAGTCACGGTTGACGGGTGCGAATTGCTCGCGGTGCAGCCACTCCAGCACTAGCCGCGCGTCATCATGTTTGCGTTCGACCCTATTCTTGCGGAGAGCGGCGAGGAGGAGGTCACGACGCGGCTTGCGGAAATGGCACTCGTCGACCACGCGCGCATAGGTGCGCTCGGAGAAATGCAGGAAGCGGCCGGCGAGCAGTAGTTTCTTGCGCTCGGCCGTGGAGATCTCGCCGCGGGCATGAAGCGCATCAACCGTGGGCTCGAAATCGACCCAGGGTACGGAAAGCGGCAGCCAGCCAAGCGCCTGCGGCGCATGCACGAGTGCGACGGCCTCATCGTCGAGCAGCCGCCCGGACTCGTAATCCTCGAAGATCGAGCCGAGCCCGACCATGCCGAACGGAGCGCATTCTGCAGCCCGCAATGCGCCCATGCTGGCGCCGCCTGCTACGGCGACATCATGTTCGAGCGCGTAGAGAATTTCCTTGTGCCAGACCGATGGCAGCTCGCCGAAATAGCCGTCGACAAGGCCGATCGCGGTGGCGCCGTCTTCTACTGCCTTCAGGATGTCGCCGCGGGCGGCAGGCGGGCGGAAATCAATGCAGGGAGACATGTTTCTCGCTGCGGCAAGACCGCCACCAAGGCTCGGACCGACGAACAGAACCTTCATGATTGGGCTCCTCTCATGGTGTTGACGGCGCGCAGGCCGAGCTGGACGTATTGGCCTGATATATCGACCTCCAGGCCCGGCACGATCACCCTGACGACCGAGACCGGCAAAGTCGGATGGGCAAAGGGCACGGCGACGATCTGTTCGATCCCGCTCGCCACCAGCCTGTCGGCTATGTGGCGGATGGTCTCCTGGATCGTCGCCACACGGCGATGGCGGTTCTGAAAGGCGCGCATCCGGCCGTCGCTCTTGCAGAGTTCGACCAGCTGCTGCATAGCCGCACTCCGATCGAGCCGCTGGTAGATGCGCGGCGAGAAATCGTCGCGGCTGCCGGCGATCGCCGTCAGCCGGCTCTGGGCCGCTTCGGTGATGGCGCGCAGTGCGGCGCGCACAGGATCGGGATGGCAGCCGCAGCCCCCGCAGACATGTGACCAGCGCGCATCGGCGCGGTCGGAAAGATTGCCAGGCATGATGACGGCCAGAAAAGCCGGAACGCCGATATCTGTGGTCATGTCGAGCAGCAGCAGCCGCATGCCGGCGCGTGTGATCCGGTCGGTCATGACGTCGATGACCGCATCGCCGAAGGAGGCGGGGTCGATGCGGCTCTCCTTCAGGCGCTGTGGTGATTTCAACTGGGTCAGGGCCCAGGCATCGCGCTCGACCAGCTCGCAAAGTCCGTGCAGGACCGCTTCGGACGGCGCATTGCCGGAGGCAAGCCCATCGCTTGATTGCTCGAAGCCCGGCGGCCGCTCGCCGCGATGGTCGAGGCCGACAAGCCACCAGGGGACGAAGACGCTGCTGCCGGACAGAATGTCGAGGCCGGAGCACCAGGGGATGGGGTCACCGCCGATTTCATCGGGCGCGCATCGTGCGACATTGTCGAGATCGATCATGGCGGCGCCTTCCGCTCCCATGCTCTCCACCGTCGCCTGCGTCAGGTCGGCGGGCGGAATTTCCGCGATCCGCGTCTCGATCGCCTCCATGGCGGCCGAGGCCATGGCGGCATCATTGTCGATGCCTTTGCCCTGGAAGACCGAAAGCGTGTGGCTGTTCGGCCTCGTCGCAAAGGCGACGGGGATATTCAGCACGTCGAGAGCGGTCAGCAGGCCGACGCGCGTGATGCCGAATTCGCGCAGATGCGGCTTGATGGCCGCAAGTGTCTGCGCCGGCGTGATTGCACGGTCGTGATAGTCGCTGACGCCAGCCGATGATCGTCTGAGATCATCGGCTAGCGTTTCAAGATCGGCGAAGGCGGACATACCGATCTCGCCCCTTTAGCGGAACTTCAGCGCATGGGTCAGGTTTTCGAGAGCATTTGCCGTGACGTTGAGTTCGTGCTGCTTCATCGCAGCCTTGGCTGCGGCCGAGAAGCGCGGCTGGGAAGGCATTGCTGCATGGGTTTCAACAGTGGTTTTCATTGTCCATCTCCAATGGGATAGGCAGCCGGCTGCCGTTAACCATTGCAGAGGAACATTGTCTGCGTCATTTAACCGTTACAGGCTTCGTTAAAAGGCCATGCAATCAGGGAAGTCCGGCCAGTTGGAGGCCATGAATCAGCGTTTCGGTATAGCGGGGATCGCGGTCGGGAACGAAATGGCGGATGTCCTCGCTGCGGAAATCCGGGAAATTTTCCAGGACAACGTTAGCGTATTTGCCGGCCTTTTTCATATCGCCCGCCATGGCGTGGGCGGCTGCCAGCAGTCGCGCGGTCGCCTGTTTCGACTGCACCGGCTCAAGCGCCTCGATCGCCTGATTATATTCGCCGCGGTCGAAGTGGATGCCGCCACGATTCCAGTAGTAATAATCCGGCGGCAGCGGATTGAGCTTGAATGCCGCATTGTTCAGATCCAGCGCCTTGTCAAAGTCGCCGTAGTGGCACAGCGCGTCGGCGTAATCGGCGAGGATGTCGGCGTCGTTGGGATTGAGATCCTGGGCCTGCTGGAAATAGTCCAGGCTTTCGTCGAAACGGCGGCGGTACAGCGCCACGAAGCCGAGCTCGCGATAGGCCCGGCCGCTGTTCGGGTCGGACTGTTGCGCCAGCCGGGCGGCGCCATTCGCCTCGTCGAGCAGTTCGGTGTCCTGCATGCCGCGGATCAGCCATTCCATGCCGAGCGCACGCGACACGCCGGCATGGGCAGCCGAGAAATTCTCATAACGATTGAGCGAGGATCTGAACCATTTGCGCGCCTGGCGCAGATGCTGCAGATCGGTCTGGGCGATCAGCCGCTTGCCTTCGAGATAGAGACGGTAAGCGGATGGCGGTGCCTCGCCGATCGGCATCGCCAGCTCGTGGCGTTCGACGGTGTCGGCGAGCGAGGAGACGATGCGCCGTGTCAGATGCGCGAAGGATTCGCTGATCTTCTGCATGACCAGGGGCAGTTCCAGAGCCCAGATCACCTCCGATGTTGTCGTCCGCGTCAGACGGCAGGTCGCATAGACATCCTCCTCGCGGCCCTGGATGGTGACGTAAACCGCGTAATCGAAGCTGAGGTCGAGCGCACGGGGCACAGCGCGGGCCGGATCGACCGAACGGCTGAGGATTTCGAGGCTCGTATGGGCTGCGATCACCTTGAAGCCGCGCTGCTGGCTGAGGCCGATGGTGACGTCCTCAAGAAGGGCTCTGCCGACGCGCTCCATCAGCGGATCGGTGAAAATGCTTTCCGGCGGCAGGATGATGATCCGCGGCTGGCCGAGCAGATCGGCGAAGGCGCCGGGCGCTGGCGATGGACGTTCGGCGGCCGCGGGCTGAGCTGCCGGGATCAGGCCGAGTTCGCGGGCAAGCGCGGTGGTGCTTTCCTCCGGTTCGGTTTCGAACTCGTCCTTCAGCTGGCTCTTGCACTTCAGATAGGACTGCCGGGCCGCGGCCGGGTCGTTCATCCTGACATAAATGCGCATCAGGGCCCGATAGGCCGTCTCGCTGGCGGGGTCGAGCTCCAGCAGGCGACGGGCAAAGGCCACCTGCTCTTCGTCCGATCTGTCGTCAGCAGTTTCGACCAGCCGCGTCAGATGGGCGGCGCGCAGTTCATCGATACGCTGGCGTTCGAAGGTCAGCCAGTCCTCGGCGCCCTGCGTCGGCGACTTGGCTCCTTCTAGCAATTCGCCATTCAGAATGTCGCCGTCTTCGGCTGCGAGCGGCGCTTTCTGTTTGAGTATATGGATATCGACTTCCCAGCCGTCGGCAAGGCCGATATGGGTTCGGGTCGCTTTCAGCAGCGGCGGAAGGCCGGCGGGAATGCTTTGCTCGATGCGCGCCAGCAACTGGCGCAAACTGCCTGCGCGTTTTTCCGGCGCTTCCGATTGCCAGAGCTGCCGCCTGACGGTTTCCCGGTCGAGTTCGAGATCGGCTTCGGCGGCGAGCATGGCGAAAAGAAAATAAGACTTCTCCGGCAAAGGGAGTTCCCTCCCCGCTGCCAGCAATCGCGGTCTTCCGAGCAGGCAGAGCCTGTTCGTCGACATCTGTCCGGATGTCCGTTGCATCCCGCTTCTCACCCCTGAAGACCAGGCGCGCATGCACACCGGCCGCGCAGGAACATGTTAGAGCGTTAATTGGCCCGCGCATAGCGCAAAAAGAGGTTTTTACACCGAATATTTGCATTTTCTCACATTAGCCGGCCGGGAATGCTTGCCAACACTTTGCCCCCGGACCTGATTTGGCGCAGTTATTTCCGCTGCGGCCTCAATAGCCGCAACCAATAGCGAGCGAGCCTAATCGATCACAGTATTCGGCGCGATCTATTTGGTGCTGGTTTACGCAGCGCTGGCGGCCTCGACGAAATCGAGGCCGATATCCAGCACGGGCGCGCTGTGCGTTAGCCAGCCGACCGAAATGAGGTCGACTCCGGAAGCGGCGATTACCGCGGCCGTTGCCGGCGTCACCCGGCCCGAAGCCTCGGTGATCGCCCTCCCGGCGACGATGGCGACGGCCTCGCGCAGCTGATCCGGCGTCATATTGTCGAGCAGAACGGCATCGACACCGACCGCCATCGCTTCCTGCAGCTGATCGAGCCTGTCCACCTCGACCTCGATCTTCACCAGATGGCCGATGCCGGCCCGCGCCCTGCGGATCGCCTCGGCCACGCCGCCTGATATGGCCACGTGATTATCCTTGATCAGCACCGCGTCATAAAGCGCGAAACGGTGGTTCATGCCGCCGCCGGCCCGCACTGCATATTTCTCCAGCGCCCGCAGCCCGGGCGTCGTCTTGCGCGTGCAGGCGACCGAGGCCCTGGTGCCGCTGATAGCGGCGGCAATCCCGGCCGTGACGGTGGCGATGCCCGAGAGATGGCTGAGGAAATTCAGCGCGGTGCGCTCACCGGTCAAGAGTCCGCGCGAAGGTCCCTCGATGGTGGCGATGACGTCACCTGATTTGACCGCATAGCCGTCCTCGATGTGGCGGCGCATGACGATTTCGGGATCGACGAGCGTGAAGGCGAGGTCGGCCGCATCAAGGCCGGCGATCACGCCGGGCTGGCGGGCGGCCATCACCACCGTGGAGCGGTGATCCGAGGGAACGACCGACGCCGAGGTGATGTCGCCGGCAAGGCCGAGATCTTCGAGCAGGGCTGCCCGCACCAGGGGTTCGATAATCAGACGCGGAAGCGGAACGAGGCTCATGTCAGGCGCTCCTGGCCAGCGGATAGGGTGGTGTGACGCGGGCAATCTCCAGCGCTTGGGAAAGGCGCATCCGGCGGCGCTGCGCATCGGCGAGCTTCAGGGGAAAATCGGTGCGGGCGTGGGCGCCGCGCGATTCCATTCGGAGGCTGGCGAAGACGGCGATCAGCAGCGCGACGATGGCCGGATCGGCGGCAGGGCCGTCGGCCTCGGCAAGTGGCAGCAAAGCGGCGATCGCTCCCTGAAGAGCATCCGCATTGCGCAGCACGCCAAGATGGCGCGAGACGATCGTGCGGATGGAGGATGCGTCGGCCGGCGCCGCCAGCTGTTCTGCTGAGATGGCGCCGGTGCCGCCTGCCGGCATGGCCAATATGTCGCGTGCCGCCCGCATGCCCATGACAGCCGCCTCGAGCAGCGAATTGCTGGCAAGCCGGTTCGCGCCGTGCAGACCGGTCGACGCGGCCTCGCCGGCGACCCAAAGTCCCGGAACCGAGCTGCGGCCATTCGCATCCGTCGCGACGCCGCCCATGTGGTAGTGAACGGCCGGGCGCACCGGGACGAGGTCTTTGGCCGGATCGATGCCGGCCTCGCCGCAAAGGGCTGCTATGACGGGGAAGCGTGCAGCAAAGCGGCTGCCGAGCGCCGTGCGGGCATCGAGGAAGACGCGGCCGCCGCGGGCGATCTCGGCACTGATGGCGCGCGCCACCACGTCGCGCGGTGCAAGTTCGGCACCGGATATACGGGCCATGAACCGTTCGCCGCGTTCGTTGACGAGCAAAGCCCCCTCGCCGCGCACCGCCTCGCTGACAAGCGCCAGAGGCCTGCGGCGTGAATCGAGCGCCGTCGGATGGAACTGCACGAATTCCATGTCGGCAAGCTCGGCACCCGCCCTTGCCGCGAGCGCAATCCCCTGACCGAAATTGCCCATCGGATTGGTGGTCGCATCATAAAGCCCGCCGATACCGCCGGTGGCGAGCACCAGCCTTGCAGTCGGAAGGACGGCGGCCCCGCCGCTTGCGGTCGCGCAAAGCAGGCCGGCGACGCGCTCGCCGTCCATCAAAATCCGCCGCGCCTCGACGCCTTCGAGCACTGATATGGCAGGTGTCCGCGCCACGGCCCGCACCAGCGCTGCGATGATCGCCGCACCTGAGCCGTCGCCTTCGGCATGGACGATGCGGCGGCGATTATGGGCGGCCTCCAGTCCGAGCGAGAGTTTTCCGGCGTCATTGCGGTCGAAGCGGACTCCGGCTTGTTCCAGCGCCGCGATGGCCGCCGGCGCCTCCGCAATGATGCCGGCAGTGATGCTCCGATCGCAGAGCCCGTCGCCGGCTGCAAGCGTATCGGCCAGATGAAGTGCGGCGCTGTCGTCGGCGCCGATGCTGGCGGCAATGCCGCCCTGCGCCCAGCCGCTCGATGTCTCGGCGCCGAGGGCGGCGCGGGTCACGATCACGGAAGGTTCCGGCGCCAGCGTCAGCGCCGTCATCAGCCCGGCAAGGCCGCTGCCAACGATGACGGTGCGGCCAGTCAGTTGATCGAGGATCTCGGTCATATCGTCAGCATCCTCTCGACGGCGCGGCGCGCGGCGACGGCGATGGTCGGATCGACCGTCACTTCATGACGATTTTCCTCAAGTGCGGTGCGGATATTGGCAAGCGTGATCCGCTTCATATGCGGGCAGAGATTGCAGGGGCGGATGAACTCGACGTCGGGATGATGCACGGCGACGTTGTCGCTCATCGAGCATTCCGTCAGGAGCACCACCCGCGCCGGCTTCTGCCTGCCGACATAATCGGACATGACAGCGGTGGAACCGGCGAAATCGGCCTCCGCCACCACGTCGGGCGGGCATTCCGGATGGGCGAGAACCGTCACGCCGGGATGATTTTCACGTAGCTGGCGGACATCGTCAGCGGTGAAGAGTTCGTGCACTTCGCAGTGTCCATGCCAGGCGATGATCTCGACGTCGGTCTCGCGGGCGACGTTGCGGGCAAGATATTCGTCGGGGATCATCAGCACCTTCGGCACGCCGAGCGACTCCACCACCTGTTTGGCATTGCCCGAGGTGCAGCAGATGTCGGAGGCTGCCTTCACCGCGGCCGAGGTATTGACATAGGTGATGACGGGGACGCCGGGATGGGCCCGGCGCAGCAGCGCGATATCCTCAGGCGTGATCGAATCTGCCAGTGAACAGCCGGCGCCGAGATCGGGGATCAGCACCGTTTTTTCAGGATTGAGAAGCTTGGCGGTCTCGGCCATGAAATGCACGCCGGCCAGCACGATGACATCGGCGTCAATCTCGACCGCCTTACGGGCGAGCGCCAGGCTGTCGCCGACGATGTCCGCCACACCGTGAAAGATCTCGGGTGTCTGATAGTTGTGGGCGAGAATGACGGCATTGCGGCGGCGCTTGAGCTCGAGGATAGCGTTGACGTCGTCCTCGAACGACATCCATTCGGCTTTGGGAATGACGCGGCTGACGCGGTTGTAGAGCGAGGATGCGGAAACTGGGTGATTCATGACCGGCTCCTAATTATGCTCGATCTGAGCATATTATGGACAAAGACATATTCTCGCTGTGAGCATATGTCAATTGCGGGAGAGCGGTAATTTCGTTCCTGCGAGGGCCCGTTCTTCGAGCACCGTGTGGCGGAAGCGGAAGAGCTTGGCCGGCCGGCCGCCGGTTTCGCTTTCCGTTCCACCGGTTTCCTCGACCAATTCCTGCTGTTCGATGAGGCGGCGGAAATTCTGCTTGTGCAGCGTCAGCCCGGCCAGCGCCTCGATCGTGCGCTGCAGGCGCAGAAGCGTAAAACTCTCCGGCATCAGTTCGAAGACGACCGGCCGGTATTTGATCTTGGCGCGCAGCCGGGCGATCCCGGTCGCCAGAATCCGGCGGTGATCGGCAAACATCGCTCGACCAAGATTGGCTTCCGCCGCGCATCCGGCCTCGGCCACAAGGCCGGCTTCATACAGCAGTTCGTAGCGTTGCAGGGCCAGATCCTCATTCCAGCCGCCGCCGTCGAGGCCGAAGGTAAAGTCGGCGCGCCGATGGCGAAGGTCGCGCCGGGCCGGATCGGCATCCGCCCAGCTTCTCAGGCGTGCCACGATCTCGTCCAGCACGGCCGGCCGGCCCTGCCGATGGTCTTCCCAGGGAAAATAGTCGTACCAGCCGTGCCACCCCGGCCGGCCGGCGCCCGCCTGCTCGTTGACGAGGCCGAGATAGCTGATCGAGATCGTCCGCCCGCCAAGAATCTCGTTGTTCCGGTCGCGGTCGGCGAAGGTATAGAGTTGTTCGAGATAACCGACCGGGTGTTCGGTCTGCTCCTGCACCCATTCGCGCAGGCCCGATTGCAGGGTTCGATGGCCCATTTCGAACGGACCTGACGGCAGCGCATTGCCGGAGCGGATGGTCATGACGCGCGGCTCATCCCCCGTCACCGCGGCGAGCACTGCAATCAGTTCCGCATGCGCAAAGCCGATCGTCACAGGGGGCCGAATACTCCGTCCTAAATGAATCGAACGGATCATTCCTGCCACAGGCGGCGACGGAAGCCAATGGAACTTTCCCCCTCTCCCCGCTGGGCCCCGCTGGGAAGAAGGGAGTCGCCGGTAAGCGTCAGCGCTTTCCCGTCTCGTTGGTCAACCGGTCGAGGAAAATCTTCAGTTCGGCCTCGTCGATACCGACGCAATGACGCTTTTCCGGATAGGCGCCGGTCCTGACATCCTCGGCGAATTCGGTGAAGGCGGCGATGCGTTCGCGCTGCAGCCTGTCATATTCAGCGGCGAAGTTGCGGTAGACCTTGGCATGGCGCGGATAATGGCAGCGATTGGCGCCGAGCACATCGTCGGCGAAGAGATATTGGGCGTCGCAGCCGCTGCCTGCCCCCATGGAGATCATCAGCATCGAGGTGTTGCTGCTGATGGCGGCGGCGACATCCCCCGGCACGACTTCGATTTCGGCGGCGAAGGCGCCGGCCTCTTCCAGCGCCTTGGTCTGCCGCCAGATCTCGCCCGCACTTGCCGCCGTCTTGCCGACGGCGCGAAAGCCGCCCGTCCAGGTCGCTTTCGAGGGGATCAGCCCGAGATGGCCGCAGACGGGAATGCCCTCGTCGCGCAGGCGCCGGATCGTCTGCAGGCTGGCGGCGCAATAGACGGCATCGCCGCCGGCCTTCAGCGCCGCGAATGCGGCGCGCAGATAATCTTCCGCCGAGACATGATCACCATATTCGAGACCCGGAATGGCAAAGGGCGTGGGGGCGATCTCGCGGAAGATCGGACCGAGCAGCGACGGCGGCACCGAGACAATGTCGATCCCGGCCTTTTCGGCGGCTTCGGCCTCCTCGAGCGAGGTGACGCGCAGCATGGTCAGCTGGCGCCTGCCCTTTTCCGCAAGCAGATCGGCAACGGTTGCACGCTTATGTTTTTTCATCATCAATTCCTTTGAAAATATCGGGAGGCTCAGGCGGCCAGAAGGGATTTCAGCTTGATGTTGCTTGATGTCAGCGCAGCAGGGTCTGGATGGGCGCCAGCCGCGATCAACATCTCAGCAAGCCTGATGTCGCGCGCCACGGCGTTGCCCGGTCCGATGCCGCTGGCGGCGACCAACCGGCGATCGTGGTCGAGGTGAAAGAGAATGAAGGCGTTCGGGCCGAGGTCGCGACGCAGATGCAGCACCGCCCCTTCGGCGAGGCCTGCTATCTGCAGCGTCATGTCATATTGATCCGACCAGAACCACGGCACGGATGAAACGGGTTCGGCGAGGCCGAGCATGTTGGCTGCGGCCAGCGTGCCCTGCTCCTGGGCATTGCGCCAGGATTCAAGCCTTACCCGCCGGCCACCATAGATCGGCAGCGGAAATGAGCAGCAGTCGCCGGCGGCAAAAGCATCAGGCGCGGAGGTCCGCAGATAAGTATCGACGGCAATGCCGTTTTCGATTGCAAGCCCCGCCCTTTCGGCGATATCGACATTCGGCCGTGCGCCGATGCCGACGAGGGCGAGATCGGCCTCTACCACCTCGCCAGTCGATAGTTTGACGACGGCCTTCCCGCTTTCCTCGGTCAATGTCTCGATCGAGACGCCGCAGCGGATATCGACACCTTCGGCCCGGTGGCGTTCGGTGAGCAGATGGGCGATTTCTTCCGGCACGCCGCGTTTCAGCACCCGCTGCAGCCCCTCGATAACGGTGACGTCGGCGCCAAGCAAGCGCGCCGTCGCGGCAAGTTCCAGCCCGATGAAGCCGCCGCCGATAATGGCGATATGCCGCCCCGGCTTCATGACTTCGCGCAGGGCGGCCGCATCATCGTGGGTGCGAAGCGAACGAATATGGGGATTGCCTTCCGGGGCGCCGGGAAACGATCGGGCGGCCGCGCCCGTCGCTAGCAGAAGCTTATCGTAGGAGAGCGTGGTGCCATCCGCAAGCATGACCGTCCGGGAGGCAGGATCGAAATCCCTGGCCTCAATGCCGGTCAGTAGCCGGATGGCGCTTTCGGCGTATTTTTCCGCAGCGGCGATGAATTTCGGATCGCCGGCATCGGCAGCAGACGCCTTGGAAAGGGGCGGCCGCTCATAGGGGTGAAGGGGTTCGGCGCCAACGAGCGTTATCTCGCCGGCAAAACCTTTTTCCCGCAGAGCGAAAGCGGCGCGGGCACCGCATTCGCCCGCACCGAGGATGACGAAATGAGCCACATCAGCCTCCCTCAGACCGAAATGAAGACGGAGCCGCCTTCGACCTTTACGGGATAGGTCCTGAGATTGACGCAGACCGGCGCGCCCTTGGCTTCGCCCGTCTTGTAGTTGAAGCGGCCGTTATGTTTCGGGCATTCGATGACTTCATCCATCACAAGACCGTCGGCGAGATGGATATGTTCATGGGTGCAGAGCCCGTCGGTGGCGAAGAATTCGTCGTCGGGGCTGCGGTAGACCGCGAAGGTGCGCCCGCCATGATCGAAGCGGATAACATCCTCTTCGTCGATCTCGTCCTTGCCGCAGACTTCGATCCAGTTTCCACTCATGTTTAACCTCCCTCGATTGTGATCATTGCGCCGCCGGGGCGAGTTCGTTGTGGAATTCCTCGCGGTAGGGCCGCGCGGTCGCCGGCAGTTCCCGCTTCAGGAAATAATCCTCGTTGCGCAGCTGGCGCAGGAAAGCTGGGATCATTTCGCGGTAGCCCGACCAGATCGACCGGTTCGGCGCCGGCAGATCGTGCTTGATCATAGCGTGCAGCCGGGGCAGCGCGTGATAGGGCACCATCGGGAACATGTGATGTTCGACGTGATAGTTCATGTTCCAATAAATGAAACGGCTGACGGGGTTCATATAGACCGTGCGGCTGTTCAGCCGGTGATCGATGACATTGTCGGCAAGGCCGCCATGCTGCAGGAGCCCGGTCAGCACATGGTGCCAGGCGCCGTAGAGGCGCGGGAGGCCGATCAGCATCAGCGGCAGGATCGAGCCGGTGGCGACCGCGACGGCGATTGTCGCCAGATAGATCGCCAGCCAGATGCGGGCGAAGCGGATCGCCTTCGGCTGCTCCATCTCCGGAATAAAGGTCTTTTCCGCCGCGCTGATGACGCCGAAGGCATTGCGCAGCATATCGACCATCGCATGCCAGACGTCGAGGATGCCGAAGAAATTGAGGATCAGCCGGAAGAGATCCGGCGGCCGCATAACGGCGATCTCCGGATCGCGGCCGACGATGACCGTATCGGTGTGGTGGCGCGTATGGCTCCAGCGCCAGGTCACCGGATTGCGCATGATCATGAAGCAGGCGATCTGGTAGACGGCATCGTTCATCCAGCGTGTTTTGAAGGCGGTGCCATGGCCGCATTCGTGCCAGCGGCTGTCGGAGGCTGAGCCATAGAGCACGCCATAGGCGAGAAAGAAGGGCAGCGCGATCCAGGAACCCCAAAAATAGATGCCGAGACCGGCAAAGACGACCATGCTGCCGAGCCAGATGGCGGTGTCACGGATCGCCGGCGCATCGGAGCGCTGCATCAGCGCCTTCATCTCCTTGCGCGGAATCTCCGTGTGATACCATTCGGCAGCCGCCAGTCCCGTCTCCACCGCGGTGCGACCACTTTCCCCGAGCAGGTCGTAGTCACGCTTCTTTGTCTGGCTCGCCATTATCCGCCTCCTATGCTGTTGCCGAGAGATTAGGTTGACTTTGGGCGACGCTCAATGCAGGCTTGATGTAATCTATCAAAAGCCATCATGCATGGCTCGCATCCATGAGCGAATACATCAGGGATACCATGCGCCGCCCCACCATCTCCGATCTCGCCCGCGCCTCCGGCGTCAGCGTCGCCACCGTCGACCGCGTTCTCAACGCCCGTCATCGTGTGCGGGAGGAAACGGCGCGGCGGGTCTATGATGCGGCGCAGGAGATCGGCTATCACGCCGTCGGCCTCATCCGGCAGCGCGTCTTCGAAGATCTGCCGCAATACAAGCTCGCCTTCCTGTTGCAGAAGCCGACGCAGGCCTTCTATCAGACCTTCGCCCGCGAAATCGAAACAGCGGCGCGCGCCGTCACCACCGCCCGTCTCCAAATCCAGATTGAATACCCATCTGCGACGACCCCTGCCGCCATCAATGAGAAGATCAAATCGCTCGGCGCCCGCAATCAGGCCGTAGCCGTCGTCGGCCCGGACTATCCCGCGGTGACGACCGCGGTGGAGGAATTGAAGGAGCGCGGCATTCCCGTCTTCTCGCTGCTCTCCGATCTCGCCACCGGCGTGCGCGACGCCTATGTCGGCGTCAACAACCGCAAGGTGGGACGCACCGCCGCGTGGATGATTGCGCGCACGGCGCACAGGCCAGGCAAGGTCGCCTGTTTTGTCGGCAGTCACCGCTTCCACGGCCATGAACTGCGGGAGATCGGTTTCCGCTCCTATTTCCGGGAGAACGCGCCGGAATTCGATGTCGTCGAAACATTGATCAACCTGGAGACCGCCGAAATCACCCATGAGGCAACGCTGACGCTGCTGCAGAAACATCCCGACCTCGTCGGCCTTTATGTCTGCGGCGGCGGCATGGAGGGGGCAATTTCGGCGTTCCGTGAAGAAGGTGTCGGCGGCCGGATCGTGCTTGTCGTCAATGAGTTGACGCCGGAGAGCAAGGCCGGTCTCGCCGACGACATCGTCACCATGGTGGTCGCCACGCCCCTGCCCGCGCTCTGCAAGGAGCTTTTATCGCTGATGCTCGGCGCGATAGAGCATGGTGAGGCCGCCGTTCCCGGCCAATCCTTCCTGCCTTTCGATATCTACATTTCCGAGAATATCTGAGGAGTGATGGAATTCTCTCATCTCGGCTGAAATTCTTTCAGCAATGAGGGCGAGCGCCGGCGATGACGGATGGTTTGCCCGACAAATTGAGATAGAGATTCGCTCGCCCATTCACGAATACCGCTCCGCTTATGTCGCGGAGATGAGGAGGAGATATCCGTCATGACTTCGATCCGTTTTGCGATGAACCATATGGCTGCGCCGTCCCTCGCTATCGATGATTTCTTCGCGCTGGCAAAGTCGCTCGGCATCGACTCGGTCGAGATCCGTAACGACCTTTCCGGCAATGCCATTCTCGACGGCACCAAGCCCGAAGCGATCAGAGAGGCCGCCGCCCGCCACGGCCTGACGATCATTTCGATCAACGCCCTGCAGCGCTTCAACGAATGGAATGAAGCGCGCGCCAGGCAAGCGCAGGAATTGATCGACTATGCCAGCGCATCGGGCGCTAAGGCGCTCGTCCTCGTTCCGAAGAACGACGGCACAGGCTGCGCCGACGGCGAACGCCAGGCCAATCTGCGTGAGGCCTTGTCCGCACTGAAGCCAATGCTGGATAAGGCCGGCATTATCGGCCTCGTCGAGCCGCTCGGTTTCGAGATCTGCTCGCTGCGCTCAAAAACCGAGGCGGCCGAGGCGATCAAGGAGCTCGGCGCGCAATCGACCTTCAAGCTCGTTCACGACACCTTCCACCATCACCTTGCCGGCGAAGCCGCAACCTTCCCCGAACTGGCCGGCCTCGTGCATATTTCCGGCGTCAGCGATCCCTCGGTTTCCGTTGCCGATATGCGTGACTCCCATCGCGTGCTCGTGGACGGCGACGACCGACTCGACAATGCCGGGCAGATCAAGGCGCTGCTGCAGGCGGGCTATAAGGGTCCGTTCTCCTTCGAACCCTTTGCTGCGGAAGTTCATGCGGTCAAGGACCCGGCCGCTGCGCTGCGCGCCAGCATGGATTATCTGACCACGCGGGTCTGAAGCCCGATGCACGCTTCTCTTCACGATCGGCCGCCGGCGAGCGGTCGATCGTAACCCACTATTCCCGGCTTCGGAATCGACGCTGATAGGCCGGATCATAGAGCGAGCTCTCGCGAAAATCTTCCGCCGCCAGCGACGGTCCGACGAAGATGATCGCCGTGCGTTCGATCGGTTCGGCCGCAACCTTTGCCTCGATATCGGACAGCGTACCGCGCAGGATGCGCTCGTCCGCCCACGAGGCCTTGACGACGATGACGACCGGGCAATCGGCGCCGTAGAGGGGTGTCAGTTCCTCCACGACCTGCTTCAGCGCATGGATTGCCAGATGGATCGCGAGTGTGGCGCCCGTCGCGCCGAATTTCGCCAGCGTCTCGTCGTTCGGCATCGGCGAGGCGCGGCCGGAAACGCGGGTGAGCACCAGGCTTTGGGCGACGG
This sequence comes from Rhizobium atlanticum, assembly GCF_030182485.1. Taxonomy (NCBI): domain Bacteria; kingdom Pseudomonadati; phylum Pseudomonadota; class Alphaproteobacteria; order Hyphomicrobiales; family Rhizobiaceae; genus Rhizobium; species Rhizobium atlanticum. Next base: position 68,877 of record NZ_JAQJCJ010000016.1, on the reverse strand, counting down.
CCGGGATCGTCAGTTCTCGTCCGAGTGCCGCGGCCGCGGCCGCAAAGGCTGGAACGCCCGGTGTCATCGTATAGGCGATTCCGTGCTTCTGCAGTCGGCGCACCTGTTCGGCGACCGCGCTCCAGACGGAGAGGTCGCCGGAGTGCAGCCGGGCGACATCCTGGCCGGCGGCAGCGGCGCGGAGATATTCCGCCTCGATCTCATCGAGCGACATCGGGGCAGTATCGATAATGCGCGCCCCAGGCGGGCAATATTGCAGCAGTTCCGGCGAGACGATCGAGCCGGCATAGAGGCAGACCGGGCAGCGGGCGACGAGATCGCGGCCACGCACTGTGATCAGATCCGCGGCGCCCGGCCCCGCTCCAATGAAATGCACCGTCATCCCGCTATCCTTTCGTCCAGCGCCATTGCGTCACCGGCATCGCCGGCCGCCAGCCGCTCATGCTGCCGAGCGGCACAGCGCGCGATATTTCGATCCGCGTGAGGGAGCCGCCGCGTTTGCCATGTTCGCAGATCAACGCCGCCTCCATGTCAAGCGTCACGCCATTGGCGACGAGCCGCCCTCCCCGCTTCAGCGCAGTGATGGCAGTGCCGATGACATCAGGTACGCTGCCGCCGCCGCCGAGGAAGATCGCATCCGGTTCCGGCAGGCCTCTCAGCGCATCGGGCGCTGAACCCTCGACAACGGCCAGATGCGGCACGCCGAGGGCAGTTGCGTTGCGGGCAATCCGCGCCGCCCGCTCCGCCGATTGCTCGACGGCGATCGTCTTCAGCGATGGATCGGCCAGCATCCATTCGATGCCGATCGATCCCGAGCCGGCGCCGATATCCCAGAGCAGTTCGCCGTGACGTGGCGCAAGCGCCGAAAGCGTCATCGCCCGGATTTCCCGTTTGGTGATCTGACCGTCATGCTCGAACAGATCATCCTCGAGACCTGCGGCAAAAGGCAGGATGCGAGCCCCCTTTCCTGCCGTAACCTCGAGCGCGCAGACGTTCAGGGGATCGATGTCAGTGAGATCGAAATCCAACGCCACGGCGTGTCTCTGTCGTTCCCGCGCACCGCCCAACGCTTCGAGTACGGTAAGTCTCGACTGACCGAAGCCGCTGGCGACAAGCAAGGCAGCAAGCTCGCCGGGTCCATTTTCATCAGAGGTCAGAGCAATGATGCGCCGCCCGGGGTGCAGATGCGGTCGGACAAGGTCGAGCGGGCGTCCATGCAGCGAGATCGTCGTCACGTCCTGCTGCGGCCAGCCGAGCCGGGAGGCGGCAAGGCTGAAGGCCGAAGGCGCGGGAATGACGCGCATCTCTTCCGCCGCGACACGGCGGCAGAGGGTTGCGCCGACTCCATAGAGAAACGGATCGCCGGAGGCGAGCACGACGACAGGCGTGCCGCGCCGTTCAAGGACGGCATCGACCGAGCGCTCGAACGGGCTCTGCCAGGCAAGCGCTTCGCCCGATATCAGCGATGCGGCAAGCGCATGGTGCCGCGCTCCCCCAAAAACGGCGGGTGCGTTCGCTATCAGCCTCTTCGCCTCCTCGCCCAGCCCTGCTGGACCATCTTCGCCGATGCCGATAATAGTCAGCCAGCGCTTGCTGCAAGTGGGAAAGACATCAGACATGGGAAGACTTCGCATCCTGATTCTCGGCGGCACGAGCGAAGCGCGCCTGCTCGCCGAAGCGCTCGCGGCGCGTGATGATTGCGATATTCTGCTGTCGCTGGCAGGACGTACCGAGAAACCGGCCGAGCAGCCTGTTCCGGTCCGTATTGGTGGTTTCGGCGGTGCCATGGCGCTGGCCGACTTTTTGAAAGCCGGCGGCTACGGGCTGCTTATCGACGCCACGCACCCTTTCGCCGAACGAATTTCCGAAAATGCCGCCATCGCGGCCGCGGCCGCCCCTCTCGCTGCGATCGCTCTGCGCCGTCCCGAATGGCAACGCTTGCCGGGCGATCGCTGGCGGGAAGCGCAGAGCATCCCGGCGGCCATCGAGGCGCTCGGCCAATCTCCCCGCCATGTCTTCCTGGCGACGGGCCGGCAGGGCGCTCACCACGCAGAAGTGGCGCCGCAACATCACTATCTCATCCGCAGCGTCGACCCCCTCGAACGGCCGCTCAGGCTTGCGAATGCCCAATACATCCTCGGTCGCGGCCCCTTCACGCTGGAAAGCGAATGCACTTTGCTGAGGCAGCATCATATCGATGTCGTCATTGCCAAGAACAGCGGCGGCACCGCCACCTATGCGAAGATCGAGGCGGCGCGCCTGCTCGGCATCGAGGTGATGATGGTGGCGCGCGCGCCGTCGCCGATCATCACATCGGTCGAAACCGTCGAGGCGGCGCTTGCGGCGGTCGATCACCTCTTTCCTCCCGCCATGAAACGCGGAGTGTAGACCAGGTCGGGCTTGCCGGAACGCGCGACGATCCGCGTTTCGGCGGAGCCGATGATGATGCAGGTCGCCATATCGGCGATCGATGCATCCGCTTGCGATAGCGGCTGCACCGCGATGTGCTCGTTTGCCCGCCCGGCCGCGCGCCCGAAAATCACCGGGGTTGTTGCCGGCAGATGGTCGCGCAGCAGCTTGAAAGCCTCGCCGAGTTGCCACGGCCGCGCCCGGCTGATCGGATTATAGAGCGCGATGACGAAGCCCGCCTTTGCCGCCAGTTCAAGCCGAGTTTCGATGATATTCCAAGGTTTTAGGTTATCTGATAGCGATATTGCGCAGAAATCGTGCCCAAGCGGCGCCCCGGCTCTTGCTGCCACCGCCAGCATCGCCGTGACGCCGGGAAGCACGGTAAGATCGACGGCGCGCCACGCCGCCGGCCCGTTCTCGATTGCCTCGCAGACGGCAGCGGCCATGGCGAAGACACCGGGATCGCCGCCGGAGACGATGCAGACGTTGGCGCCATCCGCTGCCATGGAAAGCGCCGCCCCTGCCCTGTCGAGCTCCTCGCGATTGTCCGACGCATGCCGCAGCTGATCGGAGCGGAGCTGCAGCCGTTCGAGATAAGGTCCGTAGCCGAAGAAATCCGTCGCCGCATCGACGGCGGCCAGCGCTTCCGGCGTCATCTGCTCGGGATTGCCGGGACCGGTGCCGATGACGAAAAGCCTGCCACTCATCGGCTGCCCTCCCAGCCCGGCACCAGCACGAGCGAGAAATAGGGCGCATCGCCGTCGCTCCTGTCGGCAAGCTTTTCCATCGCCGCGTTCGCCATGGTGCCGCGCTCGACATAGAGGGCGTCCGCAAGCCGGCCGGCTGCCGAAAGCGCCCGGCGGATTTTCGGCAGATTGCGGCCGACCTTCATGATGACGGCAGCTTGGGTATCGACAAGGCGCCGCGTCAGTTCGCCTTCGGCCATCGTACCGGGCAGTACGGAAAGCACGTCGTCGCCCTGGACGATCGGCATGCCGGCCAGCGACCAGCAGCCCGACATGGCGCTGATGCCGGGGATCACTTCAGTGGGGTAGTGCGTGGAAAGCCTGACGTGCAGGTGCATATAGGAGCCGTAGAAGAGCGGGTCGCCTTCGCTGAGAACGGCGACGGTCCGCCCGGCGTCGAGATGCCCGACAATGTCTCTTGCAGATCGGTCGTAGAACTCGGTGATCAGGCTCTGATAGCGTTCGTCATTCTTGTCGATCTCGGTGGTGACGGGATAGTAGAGCGGCAGCAGAGTGACCCAAGGTTTCAGCAGCGGCTCAACGATCGCCTTGCCGTTACCGCCCCTGCCCTGCTTGGCAAAGTAAGCGATGACATCCGCGCGTTCGATGGCGCGCACGGCCTTGAGGGTCAGAAGTTCGGGATCGCCGGGACCCGTGCCGACGCCGATGAGACGGCCTGGTGTCGTCATAGGCCCGGCCTTGCCAGCGCATTGATGGCGGCAGCCGTCATGGCGCTGCCGCCGAGCCGGCCTCGCACGATGGCGAAGGGGACGCCATAGGAATTTTCCGCCAGCGCATCCTTCGATTCCGCCGCGCCGACAAAGCCGACGGGCATGCCGAGGATCGCAGCAGGTTTCGGCGCGCCGTCGCGCAGGAGTTCGAGAAGATGGAAGAGCGCCGTCGGGGCGTTACCGATCGCGACGATGCTCCCGCCGAGCCGATCGAGCCAGAGATGCATGGCGGCGGCGGAGCGTGTATTGCCGATCTCGCGCGCGAGCTCCGGCGTTGCGGGATCGCGCAACGTGCAGACCACCTCGTTCAGCGCCGGCAGCCGCGCCCGCGTGACGCCATGCGACACCATTTCCGCATCGCAGAAGATCGGCGCGCCGGCCTTCAGCGCATCGCGTGCGGTGCTGACGAAATCGGTGGAAAAGAGGAAATTCTTCGCCGCTTCCACCAGGCCGCAAGCGTGAATCATGCGAACGGCAATTTCAGCCTCGTCTTCGGTGAAAAGCGAAAGATCGGCCTCGGCGCGGATGATCGCAAAGGAACGCTCGTAGATCGCGTCGCCGCTGCGGATGTAATCGTAGTCTGGCATTCTTATTCCTGTCGCGGCGCCTTCGAAACGCCGGTTGCGCCAAGCCGTGTAAGGCAGGCGGCGGCCGATTCGCCAGCGTTCCTGTTGTCTTCGATGAACCGGGCGAGCCTCTCTATAGCGAAATCGATCCGACTGCCAGCGATCCGTTCATCCGGCAGATCTGAAGCAAGCCCGTTGAGGATGAGGTCGTAACCTTCGGCTGTGCCCGAAAGGGTCAGCGCCGGCCGGGCATGAGCACAGCCCTTGGCGCAGCCGGAGAGATGCAGCGTCAGTGAACCGTCGAAGAGAGCGGGTGCCGCGGCGAGGATGCGGCGCGCCAGGGTTCTTGTCTCGTAGAAGGCGGAGCCGCAGGCGCCGGCGCCGGCGCAGGCAGCGACATATTCGCTTTTCTCGCCGGGTTGCGCACTGAAGCCATGCCCGGCCGCTGCGATCTGCATAGCCGGGACTGTATCTGCCGGCAGCCCGATGAGGAAGAAGACACGGCCGGGCGCAAGCCGGGTGGCTGTTGCGCCATGGGCGCTGGCGAGATTGATGAAGGCGGTCAGGTCGGTCGCCCGCATCTGTCCGAATTCCGGCCTCACCCCGAGCACGGTTTTGCCGTCCGCAAACCGATGCAGGCCGGCAAGCGGCATGCTTGCCGCGCGTGACGGAACGGAGCGAAGCTGATCCATAGCGTGAAAACGTGCCCGTAAAAGCGCCGGATCGATATGCCGCGCCCGCTTGCCCTGCCCGAGCGCTGCCAACAGGCTCAGAATTTCGCTAACGGCCGATATCGCCGCCTCCGCAGGACCGACCGCCACCGGCGTTGCCGTTTCGCCAGCTCCTTTGATCGCAACGAGCCATTGTGCGCCGGGCTGTGCGACGATACGGATATCGGCCGAGAGCGCCGACAAACCGAACGCTCCGCCGCCGTCGATAATGAGGGAGAGTTTTGGCGCGAGCCGTGGCGAGGCGAGCAGCTGTGCGAGCTTGCTGCGCAAGGTCTTTTCCAGTGCTGCTGGATCGCCTGTCTCCTCAGGATCGATACCGTGCAGTGGCGATATTTCGATTGCCGGCCCGTCCGGCACGGCGATCCCGGCGGCATCGATATCGGCGGCGAGCCGCTTGACGGTTTCAGCCCGCAGTCCGCGGATCTGCAGGTTGCCGCGGGCGGTGATTTCCAAGATGCCGTTTCCATGCTCTGCAGCCGAGCGGGCAAGCGCTGAGAATTGCGCTAGCGTCAAGGCGCCACCGGCCGGACGCAACCTTACGAGCAAACCATCGCCGGTCGGCATCGGTGCGGCAAGGGCCGGGCAGGCGCCGCGCGGGCGTGGCTTCGCCGTCGGCCGATCATCGAGATCCGCCTCGCCTGTCCTGTCGATTGCCTTGGCGGCCTTCGTGCCCATTCTCAATCCTCTGATCATCTCTTACATGATCGCGGCCGGTGCGGCAAAACATGACGGCGCCGGCTATTCCTCGAAGTCGCGTCCCTTACGCAGCAGATATATGTCCATGATCCAGCCGTGCCGCTGTCTCGCCTCGGAACGCAGCGCCTGAATATCGGCGGCGATGTCTGCGAGCCGTCCCGACCGGATGATCTCGTCCCCGGTGCCGAGATAGGCGCCCCAGAAGATCTCTGCGTCTGGATCGTCGATCTTCGTAAAAGCCTGTTCGCCATCGAGCATGACGACCGTTGAAGCAGCCTGGAGCCCGTCGCGCGCTAGCCTGCGCCCGGTGGTGATCTCAACCGGCTTGCCGACGAGGTTGAGCGGGATTTTGTGGCTGGCCGCCAGGGCCTGGATGCTGGTGATGCCGGGAACGACGCTGAAGTCGAAATCCAGGCCGGCGGCCTGCCGCACGCGTTCGATGATGCGGATCGTGCTGTCGTAGAGGCTGGGATCACCCCAGACGAGAAAGGCGCCGCTGCCTTCATCGGGGAGGCTGGAGATCAGCTGTAGATAGATGCGGGCGATTTCGCCATGCCATGCGTCGACGCTTTCCGCATAGGTTCTCTCTGCTGTCTGCCGTTGCGGCACCTCGAATTCCGATATCCTGACGCCTGGCCGGGTGATGTAGCGCTCGCAGATGTCACGCCGAACCGCGGCGAGCTCTTCCTTGCCTGCGCCCTTGACCGGTAGGAAGATCGCATCGGCGGCGTTCATCGCCTTGATCGCTTGCATGGTGAGATGCTCCGGGTTGCCCGTGCCGATGCCGATGATAAGGATGTGCCTCAAGCCGATACTCCCGTGGTTCCTGGCGGTCTTGCCGAAAAAGCCGGCTCGCTGCAAGGGCAGAGCAGCGAGTTGGCCGCGGCCAACCGAGCCTGTGGACGCGCCGGAGCCCTATTCTTGCTGCAAATGCCGAATCGTGTCACTTTCGATACGCTTTTTGACGCTCTGTTGACAGAAAAGCGCATCGAAAAGGATTGGGTGTTTTGGACAACATTAGCGTATCGACGACGGACGTGCGGATCGAGCGGCATGCGAACCAGCTTTCGCGCCAACTGAAGCTTCTCCGCGACAAGCTGTTTCCGCCGCTTGCGCAGAAGACGCTGCGCACATTTTCTTCCGGCGAAGCCGCCCAGATGATCGGCGTTTCCGATGGTTATCTTCGCCAGCTTTCGCTGGATGGCAAGGGGCCGCAGCCGGAGCTTTCCTCAAATGGTCGACGCTCCTATACGCTCGGGCAGATCAATGAATTGCGCCATTACATGGCGAACCTCAAGCCGAAGGACGCGCTGAGTTATCTTCCGTGGCGTCGCCCCGGCGAAAGGCTGCAGACGGTCGCCGTCACCAATTTCAAGGGTGGTTCGGCCAAGACGACGACGACACTCTATCTGGCGCAATATCTGGCGTTGGAGGGGTACCGGGTGCTGGCGATCGATCTCGACCCGCAGGCCTCGCTCTCCTCCATGCTGGGCGTTCAGCCGGAATTCGATCTTTCCGACGGCGATACACTTTATGGGGCCATTCGCTACGATGCGGCTCGTAAGCCGCTGAAGGAGATCGTCCGCAAGACCTATTTCGACGGACTCGATCTGGTGCCCGGCAATCTCGAGCTGATGGAGTTCGAGCATGAGACGCCGCGGGCGCTCAATGATCGCCAGAAGCCGGCCGAGCTGTTTTTCCGCCGCGTCGGCGTCGCGATTGCCGAGGTCGAGGCCGATTACGACGTGGTGGTGATCGACTGCCCGCCGCAGCTCGGCTACCTCACCCTCGGTGCCGTTTGCGCTGCCACGTCGCTGCTCATCACCATCCATCCGCAGATGGTCGATGTCGCCTCCATGTCGCAGTTCCTGTTGATGACCTCGGATCTTCTCTCTGTGGTTCGCAGGGCCGGCGGCGACCTGCAGCACGACTTCATCAAATATGTCGTCACCCGCCACGAACCCTTTGATGCGCCGCAGTCGCAGATCGTCGCGCTGCTGCGCAGCCTCTTCGGTGACGACGTGCTGACGGCAACCATCCTCAAATCGACAGCAATCGCAGATGCCGGGCTGACGAAGCAGACGCTTTACGAAATTGAGAAGGGGCAGGTGCGCCGCTCGACGTATGACCGGGCGCTGGAATCAGTCAACGCTGCCAATGGCGAGGTTCTTGCCGGCATTCACAAAGCCTGGGGCCGCACATGAGTAGACGCGATCGCCTAAAAGGTCTTTTCGACGATACGGCGCAGGAGTTGGCCGCGGCCAACTACGAGGAGCCGTCTTCGCGCGGATCGGCCGGGCCGGTGCGGACAATGGCGCTGACCCTCGGCCGCATGGAGGAAGAGAGCAAGGCGATGCAGGAAGCTTTGCTCTCCGGCGAGCGCATCGTCGAACTCGATCCCGATCTGATCGATTCTTCCTTCGTCCGCGACCGCCTTGCCGACCAGCCGCTCGATCTTGAGGACGAGCTGGTGCAGTCGATTGCCGACAATGGCCAGGAAGTGCCGATCCTTGTTCGGCGACATCCCGAAGTCGGCGAGCGTTACCAGATCGCCTACGGCCATCGCCGGCTGCAGGCCGTCAAGCTGCTCGGACGCAAGGTGCAGGCGATCGTCCGTCAGCTCGACGACACCGATGTCGTTATTGCGCAGGGCATCGAGAATTCTGCGCGCCGGAACCTTTCCTATATCGAACGCGCCGTCTTCGCTCTCAATCTCGAGCTCAAGGGTTTTGAGCGTCCTGTCATCATGAAGGCGCTGTCTACAGACAAGACGGAGCTATCGAAGCTGTTGTCGGTCGCCAAGGCCATTCCGGCCGAAATCATCAGGTCGGTGGGGGCCGCGCCCGGTATCGGACGACGCAAGTGGATGGCGCTTGCCCAAGACTGGAATGGGACGGCGGCGCCGCGGCTTGCGAAGCTTATCGCCTCGGATGGGTTCAGGGCGGAGGAGAGCGACCGCCGATTCGAGCTGCTGGTCGCCGAACTCGCCAGGAAAGAGGCGAAGCCGGAGCCCTCCGAATATGACTGGAAGCCGAAGAATGGCGGCAAGATTGCCGGCCGAATCAGACGCGCCGGCAATTCCTTCACGATCGCGTTGAAAACAGGCGATGCGCCGGATTTCGGCGCTTACATTTCACGCCGTCTCGATGAGCTTTACGAAGCCTATCAGGCCGGCAAGTTGCAAGCAGGAGAGTAGGCCGCAAAAGAAAAAAGCCTCCGAACGTTGCCGTCGCGGAAGCCTTTCTCATATCTGGACAATCTGAGAATCGCACTTCCTCGAATCAGTGTCAAGCATCTTCGGCATCCTTTTGGATGGTAGATTTCTTTTGCCTTGAAAAAAGGTGAGGGACATGGAGCCTCAATATGTATCGACGCCCTTCGGGCGGCGATCGATGACGCTTGGCATGCTGGCAAGTCAGGAAAGCGCCAGCAGGATCGATGCGGACGCATCGGTCGACAAATGGAAGATCTTTCGCGCTCTCTGCGAAGCAAAGAGCATGATCGGCGTGTCCGACCGTGCGCTTGCCGTTCTCAACGCGCTGTTGACCTTCTATCCGAAGAACGAGATTGCCGAGGCCAACGGTTTCGTCGTCTTTCCGTCGAATGAGCAGTTGTCGCTGCGCACCCATGGCATGGCCGGAACGACGCTGCGGCGAAATCTGGCGATGCTGGTGGAGGCAGGCCTGATCATCCGGCGCGACAGTCCGAACGGAAAACGTTTTGCCCGCCGCAACGGCGAGGGCGGGCTTGGGGAAGCCTTCGGCTTCAGCCTGGCGCCACTCCTCGTGCGCGCTCGCGAGATCGAAGCACAGGCGGCGCAGGTGCTTGCCGACAAGCTTGAATGGAAGCGTCTGAGGGAGCGGCTGAGCCTTTGCCGGCGTGATATCGCCAAGCTCATCGAGATCGCGCTGGAAGAGCAAATTGCCGGCGAATGGATCGAGATGCAGCAGCATTTCAATCGCCTCTCGGCAAGCCTGCCCCGCCGCCCATCGACCGCGGAGATCCGGAGTCTGCTGACCGATCTCGAAGGCTTCCGCGAACTGATCGTCAAGACGCTGGAATCGAAGACAAAAGCAAAAAAAACAGACGCCAATGACAGCCAAAACGGTCAGCACATACATAATTCAAACCCACACCCCATCTCTGAACTTGAACCAAGCTTCGAAACGAAGCAGGGCGCAAAGCCGGAGGAAGAAGCGCGGCCGTGGCGGGAGCCACCGAAATCCTTCCCCCTTGCCATGGTGCTGCAGGCCTGCCCTGAGATTGTTGCCTATGGGCCGGGTGGCGGGATCGGCAGCTGGCGGGATTTGATGGTCGCCGCCGTCGTCGTCCGTTCCACTCTCGGCGTCAGTCCCAGCGCCTACCAGCAGGCCTGCGATGTTATGGGGCCGGAAAATGCTGCCACGGTAATCGCCTGCATTCTCGAACGCGGCGGCCATATCAATTCGGCGGGCGGCTATCTGCGTGATCTGACGCGGCGGGCGGAGCGCGGTGAATTCTCGCTCGGTCCGATGCTGATGGCGTTGATGCGGGCCAATGGTCCGATGGCGAGAAAAACCGGATGAACGCCCCAAAAGCTTCGCGTCAGGTGCAGAGGTTAAAGGGATTGTGGATCGGCGATCTTCTTCGCTTCCTTCCCCGCGCTTCTGTTGAAACAAACCGTTAACCATGTCATAGATGGCGGAAGGAAATGGCTATTTTGCTTCCATTTGTGAAAAACCATAAAGCTTAACAATGCGCTATGATATCGACGGTGTAATGCTTCAAACCCTGCTTCCATTGCTTGCCGCGGCGGAGGATGCGGTGGCGCGACTGGACGAGCGGGTGTTGCGTTCGTCGGTTGGTGAGGGATTTGCTGAACGCAGTCACTTTTTCGATGCCGCAGGTGCGTTATGGGTCGCCGGCGAGCTCGTTCATGTCGAGGATCTCGTTCTGCACGACGCGCATATGGATAGCCGCGCTCCTAGCCACGAGCTGACGATCGCCCATTCGGTGCTGCGAACGCGTCGGCGCATATGGACCGGCGAACCGTCCTGGGCTCTCGGCGCCCCGGGGCTGGCAACGCTGACAGCGACCACAGGGGAAGGGGAGGGCCTCACTCAGGAAGCCAAGAGCCGGGCGGCTGCGGTCGAGGCCGACGATGAGGGCGAGGATGAAGACGCGCCGCTCGCCGCCGAAATGGCCGAGATCGATGCCATTCTTGCCCGCTCGCAGAAGCTCATCGACATCCATACGGGCAAAGCGCCGCCTGGCGAGGCGGCCGCAATATCACCGGCCAAGCGCAACGATGACCCTCTCGGCCTGCTTGGCGACGAGGAATGGGATGAGGAGCAGCGGCTTTCGGAGTGGCGGTGCGTGCTGCCCCTGGCCGACAACCTGCCGCCGGTTCTAGGCGCCGTGATCCTGTTCGAAGCCTGGGACAGGATCGAGCCGTTGCGGCGTCAGCATTGGCTCGGCGGGCTTCTGGTCGAAAGCTACCTGCGCGCCCGCGGCAAGGTCGCTTCGCATCTCTTTTCCTTTTACGGCGGGTTGAAATTGGTGCGCCACGAGCGGCGTCGGGCCCGAGACCGGGTGACGCGGCTGCAAGCTTTTCTCGAAGCGATGCAGCTGGCTGCGGCGGCCGGCCTCAAGGAAATCGACCGGTTATCGCTGGCCCGCACGCAAATGGAGCTGCGCTTTCGCGGCCGTCGCTCGAACAGTAGCCTGCCGGAGCTTGCCGATTTCATCCTGTCGCGGCCGATGGTGTCGGCAGCGATGATCGCCCGTCAGCTGCGCATCACGCCGCGCGGCGCACTCAACCTCGTCAACGAGATCGGCATTCGTGAAATCACCGGCCGCGGCCGCTATCGCGCCTGGGGCATCATCTGAAATAAAAACACGGCCGGGTGGACCTCCGGTCCGTACCTTTGAGAGTGAGCGCCCGGTCTGCCATCCTGTCACAGATTGCAGACCGGACGCTCTTGCGCTTCCATTGCCCCCAGAAGCGCGGTCCTATTCCCGCTCGCCGGTGAAGTTGAGCAGAAGCTGGAAGATGTTGACGAAGTTCAGGTAGAGCGAGAGCGCACCGAAAACGGCAAGCTTCTGGTTCGATTCCTGATCGTAATTTTCCGAATATTGTTCCTTGATGTTCTGCGTGTCATAGGCGGTCAGGCCGACGAAGACGACGATGCCGATCACCGAGATGGCAAACTGCAGCGCGCTCGAACCCAGGAAGATGTTGACGATGGCGGCGATGATGATGCCGAACAGACCCATCATCAGGAACGAGCCCATCTTCGAGAGGTCACGCTTGGTGGTGTAGCCGTAAAGGCTGGTGGAGCCGAACATGGCCGCGGTGATGAAGAAGGTCTGGGCGATGCTCGTCTTGGTGAAGACCAGGAAGACGGAGGCAAGCGACAGGCCCATCACGGCGCAGAAGGCCCAGAAGGTGATCTGAGCGGTGCTCGCCGACATGGTCTGGATGCGGAAGGAGAAGAAGAAGACGAAGGCGAGGGGCGCGAGCATCACTACCCACTTCAGCGGTGAGCCGAAGATCGGGACATAAAGCGCCGGCGTCGAGCCGACGATGAAGGCAACGATGCCGGTGATGACGAGGCCAAGGCCCATATAGTTGTAGACGCGCAGCATATGCTGACGCAGACCCTCGTCGAAAAGGGCCTGTGAGCCGGCGACGGCTCCATAGCGGGGATTGATCGGGTTCATGCTGATCTCCTCGGTTTGAACTAGTAGAGCGAGCGGGCGAGCCGTTCGGCCGCCTGATCGAGATTGAGGCCGCTATCGTCGGCGATCAGCGCATAGGCGACGTCGCCGATCTGCCAATAGGCGGCTTCTGCTTTTTCGAGTGCGAGATGGCTGACCGGCCGGACTTCGAAGGCTCCCGGCCGGACGGCGAAAAGCGACAGCCGTTTTCCATCGGCCACCATGATCGCCATCTCGACGCTCGGTCCGAATTCGGACGGGAATATCTGCACGTCGGCGATCTTCCAGTCTTTCGGCAACTCAGGCATGACGATCGCGGTGGCGGCGCGGATGTCCTCGGCACTGTAGCTGGTCGGGGTCTGCGAAGGCATCGAGGCGCGAAGGGCCGCGGTCTGATAGGCGCGGACAGCATCCTCGACATAAGCAGGCGCCGGAACGGAAGCCGCCACCTCGGTCGCCGAAAAAGCGCCGAAGGAATTATGCGCCACCCAGCCGGCGGTGAGCAGAATGCCGACGGCGGCGATGCGCTGCATGGAATGAAGGATACGGCCATAGGAAAGGCCGCGCTCCAGCCGGCGGGCGGCATCGCGGGTCTCAGGACGGCCGAGGGCATTTTCGCCGGCAAGCGCCAAGCGCAGCTCACCTTTCATGCTGAGATCGGCCATGACCTTGGCGGCAATCGCCGGATTCTCCGAGAGATAGGACTCGACCTGAATACGGCGTGCGACATCGAGCTCGCCATCGACATAGGCATCGAGATCGGCATCGATGATCGGATCAACTGCTTTCATTGCCGCTCCCTCCGATTAATTTGAGATGCGAAACGCGCGGCGTCTTCTCCTCGAATTCGCGCAGTTGCGCCCGGGCACGGGAGATGCGCGACATCAGGGTGCCGATCGGAATACCGAGCGCATTGGCGGCTTCCTGATAGGAAAGGTCTTCGATGGCAACGAGATGCAGCGCCTCGCGCTGTTCCTCCGGCAGGTCGAAGAAGGCGTCGCGCACCTGCTGCAGGCGCACCGCATGTTCCTGGCCGGCCGGCAGCGACTGCTCGCCTTCGACAGCCGCTTCGTCGTGGCGACGCGTCAGCGACCGGTTCCGGCGAAGACGATCGATATGGGCATTGTGCAGGATGGAAAGCAGCCAGGTGCGCAGATTGCCACCGCTTCGGAAGCTTTTTCTCTTCTCTAAGGCGCGCACCAGAGCATCATGCACCAGGTCCTCCGCCTCGTCCGAGTTGCGCACCAGGGCGCGCGCATAGCGCCGCAGCGCTGCAAGCTGTCCGATGACATCGAAGGGGCGGTCTTTGCGTTCCATGCTTGAGTATACGCAACCGCTGCGGATTTTATTCCCGGCGGCATAAAAAATGATGCGGGGAAATACCACCCGTCAGCGCATGCCCTTAAATCGGCGATTGTTTATGACAATTACATGACAGATCGTCACCCCGCTGATTTGCAGGGACGATATAGGATGAAGGAAAAGAAGCGGGTCTACGAAGCTCTCGTGGACGGCGCCATGGAAGGGCTGACGGGTGAGGCACTCTATGATTTCGTCAAGGCGCGATGCCCGAAAGCCACCAGCAAGAAGATCGTCAGAGCTTCGCTTCTCGCTCTGACCGATCCTCATCTCAAAGACCGCAATATTCTCGACGTGATTTACGCGCTTGCGATCAAGCACCGCCTCGATGAGGGCGTGTTTGACGACGGCGACGATGAGCCCGCCGAACCGGCGCCGTTCCAGACGGTCAGCTAGAGCCTTCCGGCTTACCGGTCAGCGACCGTCCGAGAGCTCTTCGAGAATCGGGCAATCCGGTCGGTCGTTGCCATGGCAGGCATGCACGAGGTGCTCGAGGGTGCGGCGAAGTTCCGTCAGCTCGCGGATCTTGCGGTCGATTTCTCCGAGTTTCGTCTCGGCAATGTCCCTGACATCGGCGCTCGCCCGGGCTTTGTCCTCATAAAGCGCCAGCAACTGCCGGCATTCCTCGACGGAAAAGCCGAGGCCGCGCGAACGCTGCAGGAAGCGCAGCTTGTGAACATCGGCCGCAGCATAGTCGCGATAGCCGTTTCCGCCCCTTTCGGGGCGGATCAGGCCAATATCCTCGTAGTAGCGGATGGTCTTCGAAGGCAGGCCGGACCGCTCAGATGCTTCGCCGATATTCATGGCCGTCTCCTATAATTTTGCAAAGCGCAGTCTCAGCGCATTAGCGATCACCGATACGGACGAAAGGCTCATCGCCGCCGCCGCGATCATCGGTGAGAGCAGCAAGCCGAAAACGGGATAGAGGATCCCGGCAGCGACCGGAACGCCGAGCGCGTTATAGCCGAAGGCGAAGCCGAGATTCTGGCGGATATTGCGCATCGTCGCCTCCGCCAGCCGCCGCGCCCTGACGATCCCGTTGAGATCGCCTTTGACCAAGGTAATGCCCGCGCTTTCCATTGCAACATCGGCGCCGGTGCCCATGGCGATGCCGACATCGGCTGTCGCAAGAGCCGGGGCGTCGTTGACGCCGTCGCCTGCCATGGCGATCACCGCGCCCTTGGCGCGCAGTTCCTCGATCAGCGCCTTCTTGCCTTCCGGCAGCACGTCGGCGCGGACCTCGTCGATGCCAAGGCTTTTCGCGACTGCCCGCGCTGTGCGCTCGTTGTCGCCGGTCGCCATGATGATCTTCAGCCCGCTGTCGTGCAGCGCCTTGATGGCAGCTGATGTCGTCGGCTTGATCCGGTCGGCGACGGCGACGAGACCGGCGAGCTTGCCGTCGAGGGTCACGAACATCACCGTCTTGCCATCGCCGCGCAGGGCTTCGGTCTTCTCCGACAGCGCCGACGGATCGACGCCGAGATCGGTGAGCAGCGCCGCGTTGCCGAGTGCCACCTTTCTACCGTCGGCTATGCCTTGGACCCCCTTGCCGGTCTTCGCCTCGAACCCGCTCACCTCCACGAAGGCGGCACCGCGCTCTTCGGCGCCGGCAACGATCGCCTCGGCCAGCGGATGCTCCGAGCCGCGTTCAAGGCTTGCGGCCAGCGACAGCAGCCGGTTCGCCTCGACGCCGCCTGCGGCGACGATGTCGGTGAGCACGGGCTTGCCTTCGGTCAGCGTGCCGGTCTTGTCGACAATCAGCGTGTCGACTTTGGAAAAGCGCTCCAGCGCTTCGGCGTCCTTGATCAGCACGCCTTCGCCAGCGCCGCGCCCCGTTGCGATCATGATCGACATCGGCGTCGCAAGCCCGAGTGCGCAAGGGCAGGCGATGATCAGAACGGCGACGGCGGCAAGCAGCGCGTTTGCCAGGCTCGGCTCCGGTCCGATCGCGGCCCAGGCGACGAAGGCAAGCATGGCTACGGCGACGACAGCGGGCACGAAGAAGGCCGACACCCGGTCGACCGTGCCCTGAATCGGCGCCCGCGAACGCTGCGCCTTGGCGACCATGTCGACGATACGAGACAGCACCGTGTCTGCGCCGACTTTCTCGGCCGACATGACGAGAGAGCCGTTCTTGTTGATCGTGCCGCCGGTCAGCCCGTCGCCCGTCGTCTTCTCGACGGGCAGGGGCTCGCCCGATATCATCGATTCGTCGACCGTCGACTGGCCCTCCAGGACGGAACCGTCCACCGGTACGCGCTCGCCGGGGCGCACGCGCAGCCAGTCGCCGGTCTGGATCTCCTCTACCGGCACGTCCCTCTCGTTGCCATCGGCATCAATGCGCCGCGCCGTCTTCGGCGCGAGATCGAGCAGCGCGCGGATCGCCGAGCCGGTCCGCTCGCGGGCCTTCAATTCCAGCACCTGCCCAACGAAGACCAGTGCGACGATGACGGCGGCCGCCTCGAAATAGACGGGCACGGTAGCGCCATGGCCGCGAAAGCTCATCGGGAAAATTCCGGGGACAAGTGTGGCGACGACGCTGTAGACATAGGCGGTGCCGACGCCGAGGCCGATCAGCGTCCACATGTTCGGGCTGCGATTGACGAGAGAGGCCCATGCGCGGCGGAAAAAGGGCAGGGCGGCCCACAGCACGACCGGCGTTGCGAGGGCTAGCTCAATATAGGTTGCCCGTGGTTCGCCGATCGCTTCGCGAAGCGGCAGGCCGAGCATCGGCCCCATGCCGAGCGCCAGCAGCGGCAGGGCAAGGCCGGCGCTGACCCAAAGCCGCCTGATGAAGTCGACAAGCTCCGGATTCGGTCCTTCATCGGCCGGAGGAATGCCCATGGGCTCCAGCGCCATGCCGCATTTCGGGCAATCGCCGGGCCGGTCACTGACGACTTCCGGATGCATCGGGCAGGTATAGAGCGTACCCTTCGGCGCCGGCTTTGCTGCCGGACGGGCGCCGTCGCGATAGGCCGACGGGTCGGCCTCGAATTTGGTTTGGCAAGCGGCCGAGCAGAAGTAGAATTTCTCGCCCTCGAATTTGACGAAGTATTTTGCCGTTGAACGATCAACGGTCATGCCGCAGACGGGATCCTTCGCCGTCAGATAATCCTGCGGCTGAACCGCAAACTTCGTCCGGCAACTCTCGGAGCAGAAATGATAGACACGACCCATTTGGTCGAACGAGGGTTTGCCGGCTTGCGGATCGACCGTCATGCCGCAGACGGGATCGCGGATGACCACTTCGGTCGCCTTCTCCTGATGATCATGACCGCAATGGCAGTGACCGTCGCCGTGGCGGTGGTGATGGTGGTCGTGCTTGGTATCCATGACTATCTCCTATGCCCGAAGGACAGTTGGAGAGGCTTATCCACCTTCCAGCAACTGGAAGGTCAAGCACTAAATTTAACGACGTCGATTTTATCGAAATCTGCCGCTTCGCGTGTCGCTGTGGTGGCATTGCCCGATTTCTCAGGTCCCGCCCGATCCTCAAATCGGGCTGATCAGACCGAGCGGCTGGCTCCCGAGCAGTGCGGCCACCGAAATGCTGCCTCCCGGCTCGATCGTTTTTCCGGTCACGAGATCCGCCTTCAACCCATGAAGAGGGGAGGGGACCGCGATCGCTGTATCTTCCCAGAACTCCGGGCCGGCAAAAAGAACGCCGGGATCGAGCCAGCCGAACATCAGCCGCGGGGCGACGGTGATCGCGAATTCGCTGTTGTGCACGCGGGCAAAGGCCAGCACGTGATCACGGCGGCTGCCAGTCGTCTTCAACGGCAGATAGTCACCCCGGGCAAAGAGAACCGGGTGCCGCTGGCGCAGCTGCAGGCCGATTGCGATGATGCGCTGCTTCAAGGCCGCCGCCTGAAGCTTGGCGATCGGTCCGGCTTCATTAAGCCAGGCGGCCAGCTGTGCATGATCGACCGGCCGGCGATTGTCGGGATCGACAAGACTGAAATCGAAGCCTTCCGCGCCTTGGTAAATGTCGGGAATTCCCGGCGCGGTCAGCTTGAGCAGCGTCTGCGAAAGGCTATTGACGTAGCCGGCCGCAATGAAGGGCTGCAGCACCCTTTCGAAATCTTCCAGAAAGGCGTCATTGTCCGGCGACACCAGCGCCGCCGCATAGGCTGTGATCGCCTCCTCGTAAGCGTCATCCTGTTCGGTCCAGTCGCTTCGCAATTTCGCCTCGCGCACCGCCTTGACCGCGTAGTCGGTGAAGCGCGCGCGAATGTCTTCCCTTTGTGCTCTGTCGAATTCCTCCGGCCAGACGCCGACGAGCGCCTGATACAGCATCCATTCGGTGTTCGTCTCCGGCGCTGCACCATCCGGCAGATACTTCAGCCACGGCCGGTTCATGTCGCGCCACCGCCCTACCGCCTGAGCAAAAACATCCGCACCCTCGCTCAAGACGTAGAGCCGCGCGCGTGCATCCTCGCCGCGTTTGGTGTCGTGAGTGGAGCTTGCCGAAAGCCCGTGCGGCTGCAGCCGCGCCCGCTCGGCCATGCGACGATGGAATCCTTCCGGCCCTTCGGGTGCCTTTCCGGGTTCGCCGCCGACCTCGTTTGCGGCAAGCAGCCTGTTATAGCGGTAGAAGAGCGTATCCTCTGTCGCCTTCGCCATGACAGGCCCGCTCAGCTGCTGGAAGCGGATCCGGAATTCGTGGGCCGCGTCACCGTCAATCTTGCCTTCGAGAAGCTTCAGCACGTGATCGAGCGCGCGCCGGTCGTCGAGACGCGGCATGACCTGCGATGCGGTCGCGGCAAGGACGGCCGAATCCTGCCAGCTCAGTGGACCGCCGTCGCCATAGGTGCGGTAGACGGGGAATGCGATCAGCAGCTCGCGCACGGCGGTGGCGATTTCTTCCCGGTTTATCTCGGGAAAGATCCCCGCTGCCATCGCGACCAGCCTGCTGGTCTCGCCGGCAAAATTGCGCTCGACCATCTGTCGTTTGGCTAGCCGCCGGCCCTCCTCGAGATCGCCCGCCTGGCCGGCGAGGCCGCGATAGGCACCGTCCAGTATCCGCAGGCCGTCGGCGTCGATGTAGAGCTCGCCGAGGGCGGCGATGAATTCATATCCGGTGGTGCCGGCAACCGGCCAGCTTTCCGGCAGGACCTCGCCCGCGCCGAGGATCTTTTCGACGACGATGTAGGTGTCGGTCCCGACAGCTGCCCTCAGCCTGTCGAGATAGGCCTTGGGTTCGGCAAGCCCGTCAACATGGTCGATGCGCAGGCCCTGCACCTTGCCATGGCGCACGAGTTCGAGCACCAGCCGATGCATGTCCTCGAATACCTGGGGATCCTCGACGCGGGTCCCGACCAGTCCGGTCACCTCGAAAAAGCGGCGGTAACTCAGATGCCGCGCCGCTTCCTTCCAATGCATCAGCCGCCAATGCTGCTCGTCGTGCAGGCTTCTCACGAAATCGCGATCGGACGAGACATCCTCGAGTTTCTCCCGAAGGACTGCCTGATCGCCGCCCTCGAAGAGGATGTCGCGCAATGCGCGGGCGAAGTCCTCGCCTGACGTCACGGCCGCGGCCTCGGCCATTCGGGTTGCGACCGGATTGTCGAGCCGATTTGCGACCGCGCCGTAGCTGCCGGGTTTGACCGGCAATAGCGTCTGAAAATATGCCAAGGCGAAGTTGCCGTGCATCTCGTCGCGCACGAGGCGCAGTTCGCCTGAAGCCAGCGCCTCTTCGAAATCCTGGCCGAGTTGCGGCAGGGTCAGCGGCTCGCCCCAGTCGATGTCGAAATGGCTGGCATAGGCGCTCTGTGGGCCGAAGGTCAGCACGTCCCGCCACCAGGCGTTGTCAGGCGAAGCGGCCATATGGTTCGGAACGATGTCGAGAACCAATCCCATGCCCGCCGAGGCGAGGCGCTCCGTCAGCCGGTCGAACCCCGCGCGGCCGCCAAGCGCCGGATCGATCTCATTGGCGTCGATGACGTCATAGCCGTGAGTCGAGCCGCTGACGGCGGTGAAGATCGGTGAGGCATAGAGATGGCTGATGCCGAGCGTCTTGAGATAGGGAACGAGGTCGCAGGCACGATCGAAAGTCATGCCGTTGCGGAACTGTATCCGGTAGGTCGCTTTCGGAAGAGTCATGAGGCCGTCTGACGTTGGAGGGAGACCTTTTCCAACGGTTGTCGGACTAATTTGGTTCCTTCAGTCGATGAAAACGCCGACACTTGCGGCGCGTCCGGCTGAATCGATGACGGTCAGTTTCGAATAGCCGCCGCCGTCGGGCAGCCATTGCTGAGTGCGACGGCGCGAGAGATCGGGTAAGGGCTTGCCGTTGGCAAGCCAGCGGAAGGGCGCACGGCCGCCCTGCAGCTTCAACAGCAGCGGCGACAGATCGCCCCCCTTCGCGCCGAGATCGATATGGGCGCCCTCGGGCGGATAGACGATCAGCGGCGCTGGCTCGCGGCCGGAAGCGACGAGCAGGCCACTGGCATTCAGCGCAAAACGCCGCTGGCTGATCGGCAGCTCCGACTGAGCGATGCGCACGGCGCCTGCCGGCGGGCGGGGCAGGGGCGTGGTGGCGATGCCGGATTTGGCGAAAGCCTCGAACAGGATCGGCGCGGCGGTGCCATAGCCGGTCAGACCGGGCACGGCGCTGTTATCGGGCCGTCCGACCCAGACGCCGAGCACATACCGGCCGTCATAGCCGACGGACCAGGCGTCGCGATAGCCGTAGCTCGTCCCGGTTTTATAGGCGATGCCGCGCTGCGGCGCGCCGGCGGGGGGAATGACGCCGGAGAGGATATCGGCGACGTTCCAGACCGCGACCGGTTCCAGCAGCGGTTCGCCGTCGAGCTTGCCCGGTGTGCCGGTGACACCGTCGCCGAGCCGTGCCGGCTGGCCGCGGTTGGCGAGCGCCGTGTAAAGCTGCACCAGATCCTTCAGCGTGATGCCGACGCCGCCGAGACCGATCGCCAGTCCGGGCGTCTCGTTCGGCGGCAGGACCGGGCGAACCTCGGCGCGACGGAAGCGCACCAGCAGCCGCGACGGCCCGACGGCGTCGAGCAGCTTGACGGCCGGCACGTTCAAGGAGAGCTGCAAGGCCTCGCGCACGGTGACATCGCCCTGATAGCTCATGTCGAAATTGCGCGGCCGGTAGCCGAAGAAATCGGCGGGCCGGTCTTCGATGATCGTCTCCTGGGAAACGAGGCCCTGCTCGAAGGCGAGCCCGTAGATGAAAGGCTTCAGCGTCGAGCCGGGCGAACGGTTGACGCGCGTCATGTCGATCCAGCCGGAGCGGCTGGCGTCGAAATAATCGGCCGAGCCGACCTCGCCGACGATCGCACCGGTCTGCGCATCCGCCATCACCATGGCGAGCGAAAGCTTCGGGCCGAGTTTCGTCGTCGCGGCGCGCGCGACGGATTCCAGCCCCTGCTGCACCTGCTTCTTCAACGTCGTCTGATGCTCGAGGACCAGAGGCTCCTTGCGCAATGCGGCTTCGCCGACATGGGCGGCAAGGGCAGGCAGTTGCAGGCGCCGCGATGGAATGGTGACCGTTTCGGCCCGTTCCGCCTCGCCGTCGCCGATGGCCTCGGACACTGCGACGCGGTCGAGCACGCGCTTGCGCGCCTCCTGCGCGGCATTGAGATTGCGGTCCGGCCGACGCCGTTCCGGCAATTGCGGCAGGGCGACCAGCAGCGCCGCCTCGGCCACTGTCAGGCGGCGCGGCTCCTTGCCGAAATAGGCAAGGCTTGCGGCGCGCACGCCCTCGAGGTTGCCGCCATAGGGCGCATGCGTCAGATAGAGGTCGAGGATCTCCTCCTTCGACAGCCGCCGTTCGATCTGCACGGCGCGTGCGAGCTGCAGAAGCTTTGCTGAAAACGAGCGTTCGGCGCGCGGCTCGATCAGCCGGGCCACCTGCATCGAAAGCGTCGAGGCGCCGGAGACGATGTGGCCGTTGCGGACGAACTGCAGGCTGGCGCGCCCGAGCGCCCAGATATCGATGCCGCGGTGATCGTAGAAACGCTGATCCTCATAGGCAACAAGCATGCGCAGAAATTGGGGATCGACGTCGGCGACCACAGTCTTCAGCCGCCAACGACCCTCCGGCGTCGCGAAAGCGCGCAACAGCTGCCCATCGGCATCCAGCACCTCGGGTGAAACCACAGCCGCCTTGTCGAGCGGCGGCGGAAAGGCGCGGTCGGCGGCGTCGAGCACGAGGAGAGCCCCGCCGGCAAGAAGGATGCCGGCGGCGGAGCCGATCGCGAGCTTGTGCCACAGCCTCATTTTTGCGCTGCTACGACCTCCATCTTGCCGGTCGCCGTGCGGGCCGAAAGCTCCGGCCGGTACATGTCCTCGACGCTTGCCGCCGGATGGTCGTAGGTCCCGGGGGTGACGGCGCGCACGACATAGGCGACGTTGAATTCACGCTCGTCGCCCGGCGCGCGGTTGAAGGCGGCGACAAAGCGGTCATAACGGAACTCGGTATGGGCGGCTGATATTTCGCCGATCCAGTCGAAATTCGTCATCTGGGCGCTGTCGACGAGATTCGGATTGTCGATCTCGAAGCCGGCCGGCAGAAGGTCGGTGATGACGATGCGCGATTGCCAGTCATTGGTCTCGCGCACGTGGATTACGACCACGTAGCGCTCGTTCTGCTTCGCCTCGCTGATATTGGCCCCCTCGCCGTCGAGCGTGTAATAGCTGCGCTCGATGAGGAAGCCGTCGCCGCCGGCCGGCAGCGGCACGGTGGGGGCGGCGACTGTGGTGACGACAGCGGAGACGGAGTCGTTCGTTTGGTTGGTCAGCGTCAGCGGATGATCGGCGAGCGCATCGCCGGTCATGCGTGCCATATAGGCGCCGCTGTGGGCGGCGCCATTGACATCGATCTTCAGACCGTCATCACCGCCCTGGAGGGCGCGCGCGGCAAGCAGCATCCAGGCCTCTTCCTGGGTGCTCTTATATTTGCTGCGGCCCCATTCCTTGCCAACGGCCTTGGCGAGATCCGGGATGACAGGCGGTACCGGCCGGCTTTCGGCGGCGAGCGCCAGGATCGCCGCACCGTCGCGCAGGATCGTGCCGTAATCGGTGCGCGACAGGTTGACGCGCGACACCATCGATTGCTGCGACATCTGCAGCGCGTCGATGAAAATATTCTTCGAACGCTGGGCGTCGCCATAAAGCGCCAGTGCGGCGGCGATATGCGCCTTGGCAAGCGGCGTCGGGAAGTCGTTGATCATCGTATCGGCATAATAACGCAGATCGCTGATCGCGGCCTTCTTGTTGCGGGCAAGAACATAGATGGCATAGGCGATCTGGTCGCCCTGACCCTTGATGTCTGTCGTGTAGGACAGCGTGTTCTGCAGGTTTTCGAGCGCCTGCACGAAGGCCTTTTCCGGCACGTCATATTTCATTTCGCGGGCCCGCGTCAGGAAATCGGTGACGTAGGAATCGAGCCAGACGTCGCCGGAATCCGGACCCCAGAGGCCGAAGCTGCCGGCGGAGGCCTGGTAGGAGAGCACACGATAGATCGCATCCTGCACTCGGCTGTGTACGTCCTCGTCGTTTTCGATGCCCGCCTGCTTCGCCACCTCGGCGAAATAGAGCAGCGGCAGCGCCCGGCTGGTGGTCTGCTCGGCGCAGCCGAAGGGGTAGCGGTCGAGCGTCATCAGCAGCGCCGGAATGTCGAAGGCCGCCGAACGGGTGACGTTGACGCTGATCGAGGCGCCGGGCAGCACGCTGTCGGCCAACAGGTTCTTGTCCACCGTCAGCTTGGCGCCCGGCTTCAGCGCCAGCACCCTGCGTTGGGTGATCGGCAGGGATGAGGGGCGCACCGGCACGTCGATGACCTGGTCGAGTGAAAGGCCGGAGGCGTCCGAAAGGTTGATCGAGACGCTGCCGGCGCCCGGCTGATTGCCGATGAGCGAAAGCGTCAGTTCGGATTTCCCCCCGGCTTCGAGGCGGATCGTCTGCGCGGCGGATGCTGCTTCGATGCCGACTGCGTCGTTGCCGGTCAGCTGCAGCTTGTAGTCGCCGGCCGGCGCATCGGTATTAGCGATGTCGAGGCGCAGATTGGCCTTGTCGCCGGGAGCGAGGAATTGCGGCAGGCTCGCCGTCACCACCACGGGATCGCGGATGATGACGTCCTTGACGCCGTGGCCGACGCCAGTCTTCGACCAGGCGACTGCCATGACGCGCGCCGTGCCGTTGAACTGCGGAATGTCGAAGGAGACCTTCGCCTTGCCCTCGGAGTCGAGCTTGACCGGGCCGGAGAAGAAGGCGACGAGCTTCTGCGTCGGCGGGCTTGCCTGCAGCGCAATGGCGCCACCGTCGCCGCCGCTCCTGAGCTTGCCGGTCGCGCCCAGCGAGCCGTCGATCAGCCTGCCATAGAGATCGCGGATCTCGAGACCGAGCTGACGCTGGCCGAAGTACCAGTCTTCGGGGTTCGGCGGTTCATAACGCGTCAGGTTGAGAATGCCGACATCGACGGCGGCAACCGTCACATAGGCATCCTCGTTGGCGCCGGCGCTGGTTACCTGCAGGCCGATATCAAGCGGCCCGCGCGGCAGCATCTTTTCCGGCGTATCGATCTTTACCGCAAGTGCACGCTGTTCGGGATCGACCTTCAGCCATTTTATGCCGATCGAGCGCATCGGCATGTGGTTGTCCTGCGCGTCGCCTGGGCGAAAGAGCGTCGCCGTGACATAGGCGCCGGCGCCCCAGTCTGCCGTGACTGGGATGTCGATCTCGCCGCCGGTCTCGCCGATCGTGGCGTTCTCTACGGCCACGAGCTTTTCGGTTCCGGCCGTCACCATCAGTTCGCCGCCATAGCGCGACGTGATTTTCAGCTTGGCTGTTTCGCCGATCTTGTAGCTGTCCTTGTCGAGGGCGATTTCCAGGCCATCCGGCGTTTCGGTCGAGGTCGAGGCGACGAACCAGCCGGCGTCGAATTCGACGCTGGACGTAGGGCCGTCGGCATCAGGGCTTTCCACTTCGAGGCGGTAGCGGCCCCAGGTTACCGGCACGGAAATCTTGCCGCCATCCATCGTCGCGTCGACGCTGCCGTTGGAAACCTGCTCGGCGGTATAGACCGGCTCGTATTTCCAGGCCGTCCCTTCGCGGTACCATTGGTATTCGCGGTTGAGGCTGTAGAACTTCCAGCGCAGGTCCTTCATCTCCTGCTTCTGTCCGTTAGCATCGACTCCAATCACCGTGAAATTGGCGATGGAATTCTCGGGCAACTCGTCGGAAAATTCCGGCTTGATACCGATCGAGGCGCGCTCGTTCTTAACCGGAAGGACAAGCGAGCGCTCGATGGCACGCCCGCCTGCTTCCTGCATGCGTATATAGACGGTGGCGTTGAGCAGCTGCGTCGTTGCCGGCAGGTCGCCGACGGTGAGGTCCGTCGAAGCTTCGCCGTTTTCGTCGAGTTCCGGCAGTCCTTCGATCGGTAGACGCGAATCCTCGTTCGCCTCCTCGTCGGCAAGCCCGAAGAGGTAGCCCTTATAGGCGGCGCTCTCACGCGTGGGCTTGACGACGACGTCGCCCTCGAGCGTCAGGCCGACGGCCGGCGCGCCATAGAGATACTTGCCTGAGATGGTGATGTTGGCCGGCGTATCCGGGCCGATCTCCTTGGCTTCGGTCTTGATCTCCATGTCGGTGCGATCGGGCACGAAGTCGTCGACGAGGAAACTTTTGCTGGCGATCGCGCTGCCCTTCGGATCGGTGTAGATGTTCATCGTCCAAGTGCCGCGCATGGCGTTTGCCTGGGTGGTGAAATCGACGGAATAACCGCCGAGATTGCTGGTCTGGCTGACGATCCGGCGGTCTTCGACGCCATCAGGGCGGCTGAAGATGAAGGTCAGCGGCAGGTTCTCGATGGCGTTGCCGTCGGTGTCGCGGGCAAGCGCCTGAGCGTGGACCGTTTCGCCGGCGCGGTAGATGCCGCGTTCGGTAAAGGTCAGCACGTCGATCGCGCCGGGTGAGGCGCGGCCGGTGACGCCGCGGTCGGAGAGATCGAAGCCGGCGCGCGTCATGTCGAGGAAGACGTAGTCCGAGGCGCCGTTTTTCGCGGTGATGACGGCGGGCGTCAGGGCCGCCGTGCCGCGGATGAGGCCGGCAGTGAAGGTGGCGCGGCCGTTTTCGTCGGTGGTGGCGGTGCCGAGCACTTCATTGTTCTTGGCAAGCAGCTGCAATTCGACGCCCGATATCGGCTTGGCCGAGGCGAGCGAACGGGTAAAGACATTGAGCCCGTCGGTGCCGGCATAGGTGGTGACGCCGATGTCGGAGACGAGGAACCATTGCGTCGCCTGCGAATCCCACTCCTGCGTCGGTCCATTCGGCGCCGTCGCCGTCATCACGTAGATGCCGGGCTTGCGCTCGGGCAGCGCCTCGTCGACGGGGAAGCTGGTGATGATGTCCTTGTTGAGCTCGTTGGCGATGTCGATCGAACCCTGCCAGACGAGTTCGCCGCTTTGATCCTCGATATTCTGGGCGCTGTAGCCGTCGAGCTGGCTCAGGAACTGCGAGTTGGTCAAGAGCGGCGCGATGGCGCGATCGCCGATACGGTAGAGCTTGAGATTGGCGGAAGTCAGGTTGACCGAAACGATCGGGATGCCGCGGCGCGCCGTCGAGGGCAGCACGAAGCTGTCGCCGGTGAAGCGCACCATCTGGCTGCGGTCCTTGATATAGACGTCGATGGTAACAGGTGCATCGAGCGTCTCGTCGACCGATGACGGCAGGCCGGTGCGGAAGGCGATCTTGTAGGTCTGGCCGTGCGTCAGGCCCTCGACGCAGATCTGCTTATCCTTGGTTTCGACCGCCTTTGGCGCCTCGCCGTTCAGCGTCACGAAGGGCGTGTAGTCGGTGGTCTTGATCAGCGCCTCCGAGAAGGTGACGCAGGCCCGCGGCGTGGCGCTGTCGGCGTCGACCGTGTGTTCGGTGATGCGGAAGCCCTGCGTCGATTTCAACTGCAGGTAAGCAGCCTGCACATCCTCGGAGGCAACCAGCGCCAGACTCGCTTTGTAGGCATCGAGCGCCGCGCGGTAATTTGCGTTTCGATCCAGGGCGTCGGCGAGGACGGCGAGCGCCTCCGCGCGCTTGGGCTTGGTGCGCGTCAGCTCGTAGCCGTTCAGCGCGTCGAGCACGGCCTGGCCTGATGTGTTGGTCTCGGCGCTACCGAGCGAAGCGGCGGCGCGGGCGGTTTCCAGCCAGAGATCGGCGTCGTCAGGGGTGATCGACAGCGCGCCATGGAAGGACTTCAGCGCGTCGGCCAGATTGTTGCCGGTGAGATCGATGCGGGCATTGGCCGTCAGGCTGTCGACGCCCTGGCCCTGCTGGTCGTCGGCAAGCGCGAGATTGTCCTTGAAGTCGTGAGCCTGCTGAATGAGGTCGTTGCTCAGGAAGGTCAGACGCGGCGCGGCGCCGAGATCCGGCTCCTGCTTGGCTGATGTCTCGACGATCTTGCCGGCGACGGCGCCGGGGAAGGCGTTCATCGTCTTGAAATCGGACTTCAGGAAGCACCATTTCACCTTGGGATTGTAGGTGAAGGCCTTGCAGCTCTTGTCGCCGATGCAGGAGGTCTTGCATTGATCGAGCGAGACGTTCTGTTCGGTGCGAAGATCGAAGCCGAAGAAATCGGCATCCTTGATCGTCTGGATGTCACGCTTGGTCTCCGCAGCGGCGGCTGGAAGACCGACGGCGATCGCGGAAAAAAATGCGATGGTGGCGAAAGCAAAGAACGAGCGCACGGACATAGGTTCCCCCCGGAATGCTGGCTCAGATCGGCGGCACTCTCCTCACTCCTCACGAGATTGTCAACTCAACTTGAGCGCTGTTTCGCCTTCAAGCACACGCTTTCATTTAGTTGTCACATCGGCGTGAGTGAACGTCTTGTGATTTGCCGCTTTTACAAGGATGAGCAAGGATTTGAGCGACCCTCAGGAGGTAGCGCGATGCCCATCTCTTCCAACCTTACCTCGCTCCTCGTCACTGTCGTCGTCTCGCTCGGCGCGGGCATGGCATGTGCCGCTGAGGAAGCGGTCGTCATTCCGCCGCCGACCATTGACGAAACCGCCGGGTCCGGTACCGAAACTGCCATTTTCGCCGGGGGATGTTTCTGGGGCGTCCAGGGCGTCTTTCAGCATGTGAAGGGCGTCGAGAGCGCCGTTTCCGGTTATGCCGGCGGCGAGGCTAAAACGGCACAGTACGAAACCGTCAGTACAGGTTCGACCGGTCACGCAGAGGCCGTCGAGGTGAGGTTCGATCCGAAGAAGGTGAGCTACGGCAGGTTGCTGCAGATCTTCTTCTCGGTGGCCCACAACCCGACGCAGCTGAATTTCCAGGGACCGGACCGGGGCACCCAATATCGCTCGGCGCTGTTCGTCACCGCTTCCGAGCAGCGAGAGGTGGCCGAGCGCTATATCGATCAGCTCGACAAGGCGCACGTCTTCCCGCAGCCGATCGTGACCAAGGTGTCCGAGGCCGCCGGCTTCTATCCCGCCGAGGCCTATCACCAGGATTTCCTGACGCGCAATCCGACCTATCCCTATATCGTCTACAACGACCTGCCGAAGATCGAGAATTTGAAGTCGCTGTTTCCCACCGACTACCGCAGCCAGCCGGTGCTCGTCGGGAAGACCAAGGGCTGATCTGAGCCTGCTCGGTTTCGGGGTCGATGCCGGTGAACCGGATCGCAGCCGCTTAAGGCATGATGTCGATGGGCGTATGATCGGGAACGCGAGCCCAAATATCGCGCATCTCCGCATCGGTCACCGCAATGCAGCCATCCGTCCAGTCCCACAGGAAATGGATCCCTCCGAGCATTGGGCAGCCCGTGGATCATGATGCTGCCGCCGGGCGGATAGCCATTGACTTCAGCCTCATGCTGCTCATTCGGATTCGGATAGGAAATGTGCAGGCTGAGATGCGCCACGGATTTCGGATTGCGCCAGTCTATCTCGTAGCGCCCTTCCGGTGTTTTCTCGTCGCCTTCGCGTTGCTTGGGACCCGCATCGGCAGCACTTCCAAGGGAAATCTGATAGGCCGAGATTGCAGCGTCGCCTCTGAAAAGGACCATGCGGCGTTCGGACTTGTAAACGCGAATGAGGTCGGCGCGTTGCTCCGGAGGTGCATCCGCGGGCGGCAAGCCCCAGCCGATCCTGACCATCACTTTGGTATAGGCGAACAGGCTGACGGCCACGATGAAAAGGACGATAAGTTTGGTTCGCAACGTGATCCTCAATCGCCCAAGCCGATGGAATAATCTGATCGCATCATTGCCCGCTCTCATCCAGAAGTAGGCAGGTAAAATTCAAATGATTAAGCGGCGGGTTTTGTTTTCGCGGCTTTCCTGTTAAGAATTTATAAACGTTAACAATATGTTAAGTGGCGAAAATCGCGTTCCACCACGGAACATATCGCCAGGTTCCCCGTTACGACAATGAGTTTCGGCAGGGACAGACTGCCGAAGCGGCTCCTTCTTTCGAAGTATATGCGTAACAAGAGGACGGATCATGGCCACCAATGTCGTGCGGCGCTACCAACAAGATGATCTCATGAAGCAGAGAGTGTTGATCGTCGAAGATGAATTCCTGATCGCGCTCGATCTCGGCGCGACGGTGGAAGGCATTGGCATGCAGGTTGCCGGCCTTGCGAATGACCGCGAACAGGCGCTGCGGCTGGCGCCGTCCTCCGATATCGCCTTCGTCGACGTCAATCTCGCCGATGGCCCGACCGGGCCTGAGCTTGGCAGGCGGCTGGCGGAAGAGCATGGTATCGCCGTCGTCTTCATGACGGGCAATCCCGAGACCGTCGCCGACGGCGTCAAGGGAGCGGTCGGCGTCGTCCAGAAGCCGGTGATGCCTTCGCTTGTCGAACAGCTGTTGAAATATCTTGCGGCGCGCCGTGTCGGCATGTTTGCGGTCGTGCCGGCGCAGATGACGGTTTTTAGCTGATCACAGGGTGTGATCAGCCTGGTATGGCCGCGAGCTGCGGCTCTCCGCCGGCTTTTTCGGCTTTCGGCCTGCCATAGGCCTTCAGAAAGGTCCGCACCGCATTGCGTGCCGCCTTTTCCAGTTCTTCGTTGCTGGGTGTGCCGCCGAACAGCGTCATCATCTGCAGGTCTGCATTGGCGAGCGCCACGAACTGCCGGGCGGCGACGTCGAAATCATCGATAGCCAGCGCCTGTTTGTGGGCAAGCCGGGCGAGAAGCGCGGCAAGCGCAGTAGTCAGTTTGCCCGGCCCCTGTTGGCGCCAGCTTTCGAAGAGGTGCGGATATCGCTCGCCTTCCGTCTGGACCAGTTTGCGCAGGAATTTTCCGTCATGATTGCAAATGCAATTTTTGTTGAGGCGCACGGCAAACGCCGTCAGACCGTCCTCCAGATTGTCGGCGCTGTCAGGAAAGGTCGACAGCACGGAAAAGAGCATGGCGTTGGCGCGGTTCATCACCTCTTCGACGACGGCGACGAAGAGCGTCTCCTTTTCACGGTAGTGATTGTAGATCGTCTGGCGGGACACACAAGCGACGGCGGCGATCTCGTCGATGCTGGCGGCTGCAAAACCCTGGCGGCAGAAGACATCGGCGGCGGCGTCGAGGATCGACATACGCTTGGCGCATTGTCCACGCTGCGTATGCCCCATCATCCGGACTGCCGATGTCATGCTATCTTTCATCGCGCGAAGATAAGACGTCTTGACGATTTAGACAATGGCGCCTAGTTTTACAGGCGTGTCCAAATTTATTGACACTCTTGAGTCCGCTGCTGGAGATCTCCCAACTTCATCTTCGCGCGAACGATCTCATTGACCACATCGCATCAGCGCGAAAATCGCACTGATTTTCGGAGAGCAGGATGCGTCGATTCCAAAGAGTGCGGAGCGACGAACCGGCGCCTCCGCTGTGCTTTTACGAAAGATCACCATTATGACGGCTTCCTTCTTTCGCATTGCCCTCATTCTCGGCCTGTTGTCGGCCATCGGTCCCTTTGCCATCGACATGTATCTGCCTGCGCTGCCCTCCATCGGCCAGGACCTGCATGCCGATAACAGCGTCACCCAGCTGACCCTGCTCGCTTTCTTCATCTCCTTTGCGCTTGCCCAGCTCGTCTACGGGCCGCTGTCGGACATGTGGGGCCGCAAGCTGCCGCTCTATCTCGGTATCGGTCTCTTCGCCGTCGCGTCGATCGGCTGCGCATTTGCGACCGATATCGAAACGCTGATCGCCTTCCGTTTCGTCCAGGGCATCGGCGGTGCCGCCGGCATGGTCATTCCGCGCGCCATCGTCCGCGACATGCACACCGGCGTCCAGGCCGCGCGGCTGATGTCGCTGCTGATGCTGGTCTTCTCGATCTCGCCGATCCTGGCGCCGCTGACCGGTAGCGCCGTCATCGAGCTCTCCGGCTGGCGCGGCGTATTCTGGGCCGTGACGGGTGCGGCGGTGATCGGCCTCCTCCTGCTTTCCACCCAGCTTGAGGAAACACGCCCGGGCGAGGAGCGAAACGGCAGCGGCCTCGGCAGCGCCATGAAGGCCTATCGCCTGCTGCTCGCCGATCGCAATTTCCTGACGCTGACCTTCATCGGCGGCCTCGGCATTTCGAGCTTCCTCGTTTATCTCGCCAACTCGCCCTTCGTGCTGATCCAGCATTACGGGCTGACGCCGACCGAGTACAGCTTCGCCTTCTCGATCAATGCCGTGTCCTTCTTCGCGGTATCGCAGGCGACGGGCTGGCTCGGGGAGCGTTTCGGCCTGGTGCGCGTCATGCGGATTGCCGTCAGCGCCTTTGCGCTGGCCATGATCGTCATGGCTGTGGTGATGGCTGCAGGCTTCAACCAGCTGCCTGTTATGGCGACCTTCCTGTTCATCGGCTACGGCTTCCTTGGCCTCGTCATTCCGACGAGTGCGGTGCTTGCGCTGGAGGATCACGGCGCGATCGCCGGCACTGCCTCGTCGCTGATGGGCACGCTGCATTTCGTCATCGCCGCCGTCGCCATGGTTATTTCGAGCCTGTTCTTCGACGGCACCGCCGTTCCGATGGCTGGCGGCATCGCGCTTTGCGCCTTCGCGGCCTTCGTGCTGACGCAGGCGACGATCGGCCGCCGCGCCGCCGTCGCCGCGGCCGAATAGCCGGAAAATGGCCCGCACCCGGCAGCGGGTGCGGCCCCCCCATCTTCCGGGAAAGTACAACGAGCGGTTGATTATCGGCGATCTGCGCTATCTACGCCTGACGATGCATTTGTGATACCGGAGGATGAGGATGGTCGACGAGAAGCGGCTGATTTCGAAAATCACCTGGAAGCTGATGCCGTTTCTCGGCATCCTCTATCTGATCGCCTATATCGACCGGCAGAACGTCAGCTTCGCCAAGTTGCAGATGGTCGATGCGCTCGGGCTGAGCGAATATGCCTATGGCCTTGGCGCTTCGCTCTTCTTCATCGGCTATTTTCTCTTCGAGGTCCCGAGCAATCTCTTCCTCGACAGGCTCGGCGCGCGGGTCTGGTTCGCGCGCATCCTGGTCTCCTGGGGGCTTGTCACCGTGGCGCTCGCCTTCACGCAGAACGCGACGATGTTTTATATCCTGCGGTTCCTGCTCGGTGTCTGCGAAGCCGGTTTCTTCCCTGGCGTCCTCTACCTCCTGACGCTCTGGTTCCCTTCGGCCTATCGCGGGCGGATGGTCGGGCTGTTCATGATCTTCAGCGCCATCGCCAATGCCGTCGGCGCACCGCTCGGCGGCGTGCTGCTTGATCTCGATGGCCTTTATGGCTTTGCGGGCTGGAAATGGGTCTTCCTGGCAACTGGCGTGCCGGCCGTCATTGCCGGCGTCGTCACCTTCTTCTATCTTCCCGGCCGGCCGGAGAGCGCAGGGTTTCTCAGCCGTGAGGAGAAGGAGTGGCTGCAACGCCGGCTCACTGCGGAAAATGCCGGCATGGGCGAAAATGCCGGAAACGGTTTCAAGGCGCTCGTCGATCCGCGCGTCCTGCTGATGGCGCTCTGCTATATCGCCTTTCCGCTGTCGGCCTATGGCCTCAGCTATTGGCTGCCGACCATCGTCCACGTTTTCGGCGTCAGCAACACGGTCAACGGCTTCCTCAACATCATCCCCTGGCTGCTGGTCGCCGTCTCGCTCTATGCCATTCCCGCCATGGCCGACAAGGCGCAATCGAAAACGCCCTATATCGTCATCCCGGCCTTCATCGGCGCTGCCTGCCTGCTGCTGTCGGCGCTGATCCCGAACCATACGGTGCAGTTCGCCTTCCTCTGCGTCGCCGCCGCCGGGATTTTCGCGCCCCAGCCGGTGTTCTGGAGCCTGCCCTCGCGTTTCCTGAAAGGGGCGGGTGCGGCGGCCGGCCTTGCCGCCATTAACTCGGTCGGAAACCTCGGCGGCTTTGTCGCCCAGAACGTCGTGCCCTGGATCAAGGACGAGAGCGGCAGCACGATCGCGCCAATGTTCTTCCTGGCCGGCTGCCTTGCTGTCGGCGCCCTGATGGTCTTCGTCGTCGCACATCAGCTGGCGAACCGGGAACAGTCGGTGCCGAGCCGGGCCTGAAATCGGCCTTGGTCTCAGCCCGCCAGCGTGAAAGCGTCGCTTTCGCCTGGAACAAGCTCCATCGGCCAGATCCTGTTGCGGGCTCCCTGGGGATAATGCTCGGCATAGGCCGGCATGGTGGCGAGCAGGGTTTCGCCGAGTTGGGCGCCGAGATCACGCAGCGACATG
The DNA here is from genome assembly GCF_030182485.1 of Rhizobium atlanticum. Taxonomy (NCBI): domain Bacteria; kingdom Pseudomonadati; phylum Pseudomonadota; class Alphaproteobacteria; order Hyphomicrobiales; family Rhizobiaceae; genus Rhizobium; species Rhizobium atlanticum. The sequence goes on along the minus strand of NZ_JAQJCJ010000016.1, from coordinate 35,273 downwards.
CGGAAGGAGGTCAGCGTCGGCTGCAGGAAATGGGTGCGCGGCTCTTCGCGGAAGCCGACGACAGCGAGGTCGCGACCCGGCACGATGCCGGCCTCGGCCAGCCGCCGGTACAGCCCGATCGCCATCAGTTCGTGGATCAGGATGATCGCGGTCGGCCGCTCTTCCAGCATCAGCAGTTCGTGGCCGGCCTGGTAGCCGCCTTGCTCGCTCGACTTTACACGGATGATGAGGGCGGGGTCGAAGGGAATGCCGTGGCGTTTCAACGCCTGACGGTAACTGTCGATAAAGATATAGCCGAGATTGATGTCGGAGGAGGGGGCAGCCACGGCAATCCGCCGGTGGCCCTTCGCAACGAGCCGGTCGACGCCGCGTGCCGCTACGCCCTCGAAATCCAGATCCATCCAGGTATAACTGCCGCCCGACGCGCTGCGGCCGAGCGCCACGAAGGGGATGCGGGCTTTTTCCAGAAGCTCGATGCGCCGGTCGGTGCGCCGCGTCGCCGAAATGATCAGCGCGTCGACCAGCCGGCGGGCCACCATGCGTTTCAGATATTCATGCGGATCCTCGTCGTCGGGACAGGGCAGCATGACCAGATCGAGCTTGTGGCGGGAAAAGACGCTCTGCAGCCCATCGGTAACGCCGAGGAAGAAGTCGTCGCTGTTTTCGACCGTCTCGCGACTCACCTCGAGCATCAGCCCGATGACATTGGTCATGCCCTGGCGCAGGCTGCGGCCCGACTGGTTGGCGACATAACCGAGCTCTTCGGCGGCGGCGAGCACGCGCCGGCGCGTGTCTTCATTAACGTCCGGCTTGCCGTTCAGCGCCCGGGACACCGTCCCGATCGAAATGTCGAGATGCTCGGCGAGCTGGCGAATTCCTTTCATCTGCAGCGATCTTCCTCCCTGACAACGCCGCGCGATCGAAACGCGCAAAGAACGAAACACCTCGATTGCCAAATCCTTCTTGCCACAGGACGGCGCCTGCGAAAAGCTAAGGCTTGAGGCTCTGTTGATGCTGGCTAAAGCGGGCGGTTGGGGAAGGGTGAGCGGCAGCCGGAAGACCGGGCTGATTCCCTGCCCGGATGTGGCCGATGTTGAGCAAAAAAATACCGAGGCTGCGGGACGCAACCTCGGCTGAAAGCAAACCGGCGGCGCTAACCGGCACCGTCGCAACAATTGGGGACTACTCGCAGACCCGCACGGTCTCGGTGTGGTAATAGCCGTCATAGCGGTTGCGCACATCGCGGTCCTCATACCAGCATCTCGGTTCGACATAGCGGGGGCTCTCGACATAACGCGGGCCCTCATCGACGTAGCGCGGGCTGCCATTGGCGAGTGCGCCGCCGATCAGGCCTCCGACGACACCTGCTGCGACGCCGCCGGCGATGATGCGGCCGGTGTTATCGTGATGGTGATGGTGATCGCGTGCGGCAGCAGGCTGAATAGCCGATCCAACAAGGGCCGTCGCGATCAACAAGCTGCTAATAATTCTCTTCATGACATTCTCCTCAGTGGCACTTGCCCCGGATAAGAGGGAAATGCGGCAGGAACGCGTTTGTTCGTTCAATCTTTACGACACGCGTTAATGCAAGTCATCCCCCGTCAGGTCGCCGATCCTTGAGCCGTCGTCTCTTCCAGCACGTCCTCGGGAATATCGTCGAACGAGGCGTAGTTAAGGTTATAGAGCCTGGAATAGAGCTTGCCGTTCTTCATCAGCTGGCGGTGGTCGCCGCTTTCGATGATTTCGCCGTTCTGCAACACAATGATGCGGTCGGCTTCGCGGATCGTCGCCAGGCGGTGGGCGATGACGAGCCCGGTGCGGTTTTCGAGCAGCTTCACCAGCGCCTTCTGGATCAGCATCTCGGTATAGCTGTCGATATTGGCCGTCGCCTCGTCGAGCACCAGGATCTTCGCATCCGCCACAAGGGCGCGGGCAAAGCTCAAAAGCTGGCGCTGGCCGAGGGAGAGATTGCCACCGCGCTCGCCGAGAACGCTGTTGTAGCCATCGGCCAGACGCATGATGAAATCATGCGCGCCGACAGCCCTGGCAGCCTCGATCACCTGCTCGTGGGTCGCATCTACCTTGTGATAGCGGATGTTTTCAAAGACGGTGCCGGTAAAGAGGAAGGGCTCCTGCAGCACCATGGCGATCTGTGCCCCGAGCGAATCCTGCGTCAGGTCACGCACATCGTGGCCGCCGACCAGCACCTGGCCCTGCTGCACGTCGTAGAAGCGATGGATCAGCGACATGCAGCTCGATTTGCCCGATCCCGTCGGACCCACAAGCGCCACCGTCTCGCCGGGATTGACCTTGAAGCTCACATGTTTCAGCACCGGATGCTTCGGATTGTAGCCGAAGACGACATCCTTGAATTCCACCGAACCGTCCATGTCGCGCGACAATGCCTTGGCGTCGGGTGCGTCCTTGATGTCAACAGGCACGTCGAGCACTTCGGTCAGGCGCTGGCCCGAGGCCATGGCGCGCTGCATCACCGAATATTGCAACGTCAGCGAACGGATGGGGTCGAAGAAGCGCTGGATATAAAACAGAAAGGCGACGAGCACGCCGACATCGAGCGCTTGGTTGAGAACGCGGGCGCCGCCGACGACGATGACGAGTGCCATCGCCACGCCGGTCAGGCTGTCGACGATCGGCACCATGACCTGGGCATAACGCGCCGCGGTCAGATGCGTCTTGAGATTGGCATGCGCCTTGTCGTCGTAGAGCATGAAGTTGACGCCCTGCCGGTCCATGCTCTGGACGGCGCGCACGCCGTGGATGGCTTCGGCGAGCGCGCCATTCGCAACCGAATTGGTCTCATGCGCGGCCATGAAGGACTTGCGGGCGAGCGGCAGCCAGAATAGCCGGACGATGAACAGCACCGGCAGCACGGAGAGGGTCAGCAGCCCCAGCTTGAAATCGAGATAGAGCATCACGAAGATGATGCCGAAGAGCAGCACGATGTCGCCGACTGACAGCACCGAGGTTTCGAGGAATTCCTGCATCGAGTTGACGTCGCCCTGCAGGCGCGACATCAGCCGACCTACCTCGGTCTTGTCCATGAAGGAGAGCGAGACGCGCTGGAGATGCGAAAACATCGCCTTGCGGATGTCGAAGAGCACCTCTTCCGCGACATTGCCGACCAGCGTCTCCTGGGCGTAGCTTGCCGCATAGTTGATCAGGATGGCGATGGCAAAGGCGGCGATCGCCCAGATCAGCGCCGCATGATTGCCGCCCGGCGACATGCCGTGGTCGATGGCGTAGCGGATGATCAGCGGAATCAGCAATTGCATCGTCGTGAAAGTCAACACCGCGACAACAGCCCAGAGGACCTGGGTACGGTAAGGGCGAACGAAAGCCCAGATCCGCTTGATGATATTGCCGTCGAAGGCCTTGCCGAACATTTCCTCCTCGACACGATGCGATCCGACAACCGCCCGCGGCGGGCGGCGTCCATCCTCGCGAACGTCAGGACGCTCAGTTTCCAGTTCCTCGGCCATGCCATTCCTCCCGCGGCCACCCGATCAGGTGGCCTGCACATTCACTGCGTGTTCCCTTCTCACCAGCGGGGAGAAGGTGCCCGAAGGGCGGATGAGGGGGCCGCACGGCACACCCTATTTGCCCTTCGCTTCCGCTCAGGCACTCGTCGCTGTTGCTCCTCCCTCATTTCCTCGCTTTGCTCGGCGATCCTTGCCGGTGGAGAGAATAAGGGATTTATGCGCTCATCGCTTCATCGCCCGGCCGCACCTGCAGATCGTAAAGCGCCTTGTAGCGGCCGCCGAACAAAAGCAGTGTCTGATGAGTGCCGCGCTCGACGATCCTTCCGTCTTCGACGAACAGGATCAGGTCGGCATGCATCAGCGAGCTCAGGCGATGAGCGACGATGATCGTCACGCGGTCGGCGGCATAGCGACGCATGGCGCTGCGGATGCGCTGCTCGGTGGCCGCATCGATCGCCGCCGTCGAATCGTCGAACACCATGACAGCCGGCTTCAGCATCAGCGCGCGGGCGATCGACAGCCGCTGCCGCTGACCGCCGGACAGCGACACGCCGCGCTCGCCGACGACGGTGCTGTAGCCTGTCGGCAAGCCGAGCACGTAATTGTGCAGCTGAGCGCTTTCGCTGGCGCGTTCGATGCGGCTTTCCTTCGCCCAGGGATCGCCATAGGCGATGTTGTTCTCGATCGTCGTCGTGAACAGGAAGGAATCCTGCTGGACGACCGCAACGGAACGGCGCAGCGACTGCAGCGTCGCCTTGCGGATGTCCTGGCCGTCGATGGTGATCCTGCCGCGGCTGGCATCGTAGAAGCGCGGAATAAGATGGGCGATGGTCGACTTGCCGCTGCCGGGAGGGCCGACGATGCCGATGGTCTGGCCGCGCCTGGCGTCAAAGGAGACATCGTGAAGCACGGTGCGCTTTTCCGCGCCGGGATAGGCGAAGCTGACATTTTCGAAGCGCAGCACGCCATCCGTCACCGCCAATTCTCTGGCATCCGGCGCGTCCTTGATCGCGATGTCAAGGTCGAGAAGGTTGAAGAGGCGCGACCCGCAGGTGGAGGCGCGGGCAAAGGCGTTGACCATCAGGCCGAGCTGGCGCACCGGCATCTGCAGGATGGTCATGAAGGTCAGAAACGAGGCGAGCGTGCCGACGGTGATCTCGCCCGACATCACCTTGCCGCCGCCGACCCAGAGGACAAGGCCCATGGCGGCGAAGAAGGAGAAGGTCATGGCGCTGGTATTGACGACACGGATGCCGACGCGTTGATGGGCGAGCGCCAGCGCGTTCTTCGAGGCCGCCTCGAATTTCGACAATTCGTGCTCCTGTGCGGCAAAGGCGCGCACGACGCGGATGCCGCCGAGATTCTCCTCCATGATCCGGGTCAGCACCGAAAGCCGCTCCTGCAGGTCGAGCCAGGTGGCGCGCAGCCTGAGCTGCGTCACCGAGGAGCGCCAGCCGACAAAAGGCACGAAGGACAGCGCCAGCAGGCCGAGCACGACGTCGGTCGACAGCAGCATATAGGCACCGATGCCGATCAGGATCGACAGCAGGATCATGCGGACCAGCGCCGTCGAAAAATACATGCGCACGCCTTCGAGATCGAGCAGGCCGACGGTGATCAGGTCGCCGGAATGGACCGTGTCATGGAAGCTGAAGGAGAGGCGCTGGATCTTTTCGTAGCAGGCCAGCCGCAGCTCGTAGCCCATGTGATGGCCGACGGATTCGCTGAAATAGTTCTGCACCATGGTGAACAGACCGCGCAGCACGCTGGCGCCGAGCAGCAGCAGCGACGTGGTCAGAAGCGCATCCTGCGCCGCCTGACCGGCCGCGCCGCCGCCCATCGCCGTCTGCGTGTGGTCGACGGCCTGGCCGAGAAGGCGGGGAATCATCAGCTGGAAGGTCGAGGCGATGAGGGTGGCGCCGATCGCAAAGCCGGCCTGCCAGGGATGGCGGAAGGCCATCACGGTGATTCGCACCAGCGTATAGAGGCCTCTGCCCCAGCCTGCCGCAGTTGCAAGCGCCATCGAAGCCGAAGGCTTCGTCGCGCGTGTTGACGCATCGCTGCTCACGGTATTTTTCCAATAGATGTGGTGCTCGGACGCTGGCCCGAAAAAACGGCAAATCCATGAAGGGATTGATAGCACCGTCATGTTTGCCGATTCCAACCGGGCGTTCAAGTAAAGAATTCACCAACTGGTTATTTTTACGTGAGGTTCCCCCCGCGTCCCCGCGGGAACAATCGGCGCTCGGATGGGTTGCAGCAGCAAACCCCTGTCAGGCAACCGTTTAAGGAGAGACCGATGCCGCTGAAAGCCCTTGCTCTCAACGCGACGCTGAAGGCCAGCGATGCCAAGGATCCGTCGTCGACCGAGCGGATGATCGCTCTCGTCGACAAGGCGATGGCTGAATACGGCGTTACGACCGAAGTGCTGCGGCTTGCCGATTTCAACATCAAGCCGGGCGTCACCTCGGACGAAGGCGCTGATGACGACTGGCCCGATATTCGCGCCAAGGTCCTCGCCGCGGATATCCTGTTAATGGCGACGCCGATCTGGCTCGGCCAGCCATCCAGCGTCTGCAAGCGGGTGCTCGAGCGCATGGATGCCTTCCTCGACGAGACGGACGATCAGGGCCGCATGGTGTCCTACGGCAGGGTCGCGGCCGTTGCCGTCGTAGGCAACGAGGACGGTGCCCATCACGTGTCGGCCGAACTCTACCAGGCGCTGAACGATGTCGGCTTCACCATTCCGGCGAATGCCGTCGCCTATTGGGTCGGAGAGGCGATGGGCTCCACCAATTTCGTCGATCTCGACAAGGTGCCGAAGGTCGTGACGAAAGCCGTCGATATGCTGGCGCGCAACACGGCGCATCTGGCGGGTCTCCTGAAGGCGAAGCAATATCCGGGCGAGGGCGGCTGAGGGCTTCACACAAAACTTGCAATTATATCAGTGATTTATGGTAAGAAATAATAAAGCCCTTGCCAGGGGTGCCGTTTAGCGCTTTCATACACGACTAGTTTAATAGACTATCGGCGAGGGGATCCCTCGTTTTCTTGGCGGGGTTCCCCGGTTGGACCCCGAGCTGCGGCGTCAATGGCCGCGTGACCCTCATCAACGCGTGATCCGCTGTTTACGCGTTGAAACCTCGATCGACCCCAGGCTGCGAATGAAGCGCAAAGGAGTTGCGATGACGGTTCAGGGACTTTTTTCCGGAAGAGCCAAGGCGGCAGCGCAGATCTCGGCCGTGCGGCGCATAGCGATCGTCGGGCGCGGCTTCTCCGGAATGATGACGGCCATTGCGCTGATGAAGACGGTGCGCGCACCCTTCCATCTGCAACTGTTCGATCCGAATTCGTCGGTCAGCGGCGGCCAGGCGCTGGTCTCGGCCCGCGCCTCGACGATCCTCAACACCCGCGTGCGTGATCTCTCTGTTTCGGTCGGCGACAGCGACGATTTCAACGACTGGCTTTGTAGCAACGCCGCTTTCCGCGCCGCCGTGCCGGCCGCCATTCCCGGTTTCCGGCAGATCTTCGTGCCGAAGGAGATCTTCAGCGATTATGTCTACCAGCGCTTTTCGGAAGCGCTCGCCGCGCGCCGGGACATCACCGTCCAGGTCTGCAACGATCCCGTGGTGGCGATCCGCCGCAGCCACGGCAACCGCTTCCTGCTCGAAAGCGCCAATCCAGCCAATCCGCTGTTCGATACGGTGATTCTCGCCACCGGCTACGGCCTGGGCGATCCGGATGCTGAGGAGCCGGGCGCGTCGCCGGTCAGGGCCCAGCGCCTCGTCGCGCGGCCGCATACCGTTTTGCTCGGCAGCGGCATTCGCGTCGTCGATCAGCTGCTGCAGCTGCGCGATTCCGGTTATGCCGGCCAGGTGACGATCATTTCCCGGCGCGGCTTCCTGCCCCAGAGCCATACGCCGAATTCCGCCGATCCAATGTTTCCGGCCGAAGCGCTGCCGGAGAGCCTGCCCGACATTGTGCGTTTCATCCGTCAGGCCTGTCGCGAGGCGGAAGAAGAGGGGCGAAGCTGGCAATCGGTGATGAACGGTCTGAGGAAACATGCCCGCTCTCTGTGGAGATCGCTGCCGGCCCGCGACAAACATCAGTTCAACCGTCATTTGCGGGCGATCTACGACAGCCACCGTAATCGCCTCCCGGAGGCCATGCACCTGCGCCTGAAACGCGAGCTTGCCGAAGGCCGCACGGTGCTGCGCCGCGGCCGGGCCGGCCGCCGGGGGCTGAGCGGCCTGTTCTTCACGCCGGCCGGCTCCTCTGTCGAAGAGGTCATCCATGCCGAGCGCATCATCGATTGCCGCTGCCGGGCGCCGGATCTTTCCGCGCCGCTGATGCAGAGCCTGTTTTCCGCCGGTCTCGCCATGCCGGACGAACTTTCTCTCGGGCTGGCGGTCAATGCGCGCGGCGAGCCCTTCCTGGCGGACGGTTCGACGGTCGCTGGGCTTTTTGCCGTCGGCCCGCTCGGCCTCGGCAGTCTTCCCGATATCGATCTCGTGCCGGAGATCGTCTCGCAGGCCTATGCCGCTGCCGAGCACATCGGTGAGCGGTTCCATCCACAGGTCAGGGCCATGTGAAAAGTGTGATATTTTCGGAACCTTCTGCCGGGTGTAGCGTTAACAGCGCTGGTAACCGAGAGGGGCAGATGGAAGTGCTGGATCGACATGATACGTCTCTTGATGAAGAGGGACGCTTTCGCCTTCTAGTCGATGCCATCACCGACTATGCCATCTACATGCTGAGCCCGGAAGGCATCGTCACCAGCTGGAATACCGGCGCTCAACGGTTCAAGGGCTACAAACCTTCGGAAATTCTCGGCGAGCACTTTTCCCGTTTCTATGTGGAAGAGGATCGAGCCGCGGGCATCCCCGAGCGCGCGCTCACCACGGCGGTGGAGGAGGGCCGGTACGAGGGGGAGGGCTGGCGCCGGCGCAAGGACGGCAGCCGCTTCTGGGCGCACGTGGTCATCGATCCCATCCGCCACCCCTCCGGCGAACTGGTCGGCTTTGCCAAGATCACCCGCGACCTGACCGAACGCAGGGCTGCCGAACACGCGATCCGCCAGAGCGAGGAGCAATTTCGCCGTCTGGTTCAGGGTGTTTCGGACTATGCGATCTACATGCTCGATCCTGACGGCAATGTCAGCAGCTGGAATTTCGGCGCCGAGCGCATCAAGGGCTATCGGCCTGATGAAATCATCGGCCGGCATTTCTCGACCTTCTATACGCCCGAGGATCGCGCGGCCGGCCTGCCGGAGAAGGCGCTGCGGGTCGCGCGCGCCGAAGGCCGATTCGAAAGGGAGGGCTGGCGTGTCCGCAAGGATGGCAGCCGTTTCTGGGCGAGCGTCGTCGTCGACGCTATTCGCGACGAAGACGGTGAAGTGCTAGGTTTCGCCAAGATTACCCGCGACATCACCGAAAAGATGGAAACGCAGCGGGCGTTGGAGCAGGCGCGCGAAGAGCTTTTCCAATCGCAAAAGATGGAGGCGATCGGCCAATTGACCGGCGGTATCGCCCATGATTTTAACAATCTGCTGATGGCCGTGCTCGGCAGTCTCGAACTCCTGAAGAAGCGCATGCCGCAGGACCGCTCGCTGACGTCGCTGGTCGACAATGCCATGCAGGGCGCTCAGCGGGGTGCTGCCTTGACGCAGCGCATGCTTGCCTTTTCCCGCCGGCAGGAGCTGCACATGGAGCCGATCGACGTCTCGGGCCTGGTGCGCGGCATGATGGAAATTCTGAGCCGGTCGCTCGGCCCCCTCACCACGATCGAGACTTCCTTCCCAGTCAGGCTGCCGACAATCCTCACCGACCCCAACCAGCTGGAGATGGCGATCCTCAATCTTGTCGTCAACGCGCGAGACGCCATGCCTTCCGGCGGCCGCATCATGCTTCGCGCATCCGAGGAAACGATAGCCGCAGGCAAGGGGCCGCTGCCGGCCGGCCGCTATATAAGAATCGCGGTGATCGATGAAGGCGAGGGCATGGATGCGAAGACGCTGGAGCAGGCGGTCACACCGTTCTTCACCACCAAGGGTGTCGGCAAGGGCACCGGCCTCGGCCTTTCCATGGTGCAGGGTCTCGCGAGCCAGTCCGGCGGCCGGCTCATCCTGAAGAGCACGCTGGGCGAAGGCACGACGGCCGAGCTATGGTTTCCTGTCGTCACTGCCGAACAGACTGCCGAAGCACCGGCCGACATCCCGCAAAAACCGGATACCCCGCAGCAGGGGCTGCGCATCGTCGCCGTGGATGACGACGGCCTGGTCCTGATGAATACGACGCTGATGCTGGAGGATCTCGGACACACCGTTTTCGAGGCGATGGCCGGTCCGGAGGCGCTCGATATTCTGCGCAAGGAGCCTGTCGATTTGGTCATCTGCGATCACGCCATGCCGCGAATGACGGGGGCGCAGCTCGCCGAGGCGATCCGCAGCGAGTGGCCTGAGATGCCGATCATTCTCGCCACCGGTTACGCCGATCTGCCCGACGGCGACGGCGCCGCCAATCTGCCCCGCCTGGGCAAGCCCTTCTCGCAGGCGCAGCTTGCCGAAGCGATCAGCCGGATTGCGGTTTAGCCGTAAGCTGACCGGCGCTTAGGCGCGAAGCTTCTCGTCGCCATTATCCTGAATGACAGTGCGGCCGGGTCCGAGTTCTGAGGTCGTCGGAATTTGCTGTTTACCCGTCGTGGCCGCAGTTGCGCCGTCCAGCAAGCGCTTTTCGGTCTCTTGCAGGTCGAAGATCGCCTGTTCGATCGTCTCAGCCGGAGTTTCGCGCGAGGCTGCGCGCCGCCGATGATGCCGCCACCACGCGACGAGCAGGCGTCGGCTCGGGACTTCTATCGTCTCGTGAATGAACCATGCTCCTGCCGCCGCAACGCCAAGCGCCACCAGGACGAGTACCGGTTCCGGAATCAGACCGTCGAAAGCCCGGCGTACAAGGAACGTGATGGGGACGTGGAAAAGATAGAGCGAAAAGCTGATCGCGCCGAAGAACCGCATGGGTGCCGCTGCCAGGACATGGGCTGCGATCGGAGGCTGTCGAGCGGCGAGCGCCACGATGACGGCTGCCGCGAGCGCACTTTGAAGCCCCCAGAATTCATGGGAGAAACCGGGCAAGACATGCCTGTACGTGAAGAACACCGCCAGAAGGAACAGCGTGAAAGCGCCGGTGGAGGCGGATGGCCTCCACCTGTCCCAGCAGGAATGCATCGCCCCGGCAAGCGCGCCGAACAGAAAATAGGGGAGCTTGGAAAGAAGCAGTATACCTGGTCCCGGCAGCTCGAGCAGGCCATCCACCACGACCAGCACCGCCAAACCTGCGATCACACCGCTATAGCGCTGCGGGCGGGTCAAGCAGAGCCAAAGGATCGGGAAGAACAGATAGAATTGAATTTCGGGTGGAATTGACCAGAAAACCCCGCTCGAGCCCATAAGAAAGACATGGCGGAGAAACTCCGTGCCGCCGATGATCGGCTGAACGAAGTTTAGACTTTGCATGCCGGACAGCGCCGCCACGAGCAGGACTGCAGCCAGATAGACCGGATAGATGCGGGCAAAGCGGCTGACAAGAAAATCCAGGACTGTTTCCTTGGTGACCGGTCGTGAGCCGTAGAGATGGGCCATCAGAAAGCCGCTGAGGGCGAAGAACAGGCCGACGGCTTCGCTGCCCATTGTGATGAAATGCAAACCTGTGTTTGGAAAGACAAGCCCGATATGCGCTTGCACGACCAGAAGCGCGGCGAGACCGCGCAGACCATCGAGACTGGGGATGTAATCCGGCCGGCTCATGTGCAGCTTTATATGTTCTGTTCAGGCAAGCAGTATCGGACATCGCTTTACAAGAGATTAATCCGAAGCGCGGAGACGACCGCTGTGCAACTGTTGCTTGCCGGAGCGCTTGCACCGCTGCAAAGCGGCAGCGACTTACGTCGGGCGGCCTCTTCCGATCTCGCCGCGAACAACAAACACCAGCAATACCAGCACCATCACCGCCAGCCCGTACCAGGTGATCGCATAGACGAGATGGTTGTTGGGGAAATGAATGATCGTCAGGCCGCCGACCGGCAGACCGCCGGGATTGGCAGCGGCGTCGGCATCGATGAAATAGGGCGCGACCGCGCCGAGGCCGCGCTTTTGGGCGATCGCAGCGACATCGCGCGAATACCAGCGGTCGGCGGCGACGTCGTTTGATTGGAGCAGCGATCCCTTCGGCTCGGTCATCCGCAGCAGCCCGGTGATCTCGATGACATCAGACAGCTGACCCTCGCGGCGCGAGGCGGGGTCGCGCCTCTCCGTCGGCACGAAGCCGCGATTGACGAGGATGGCGGTGCCGTCGGCGAGCATCAGCGGCGTCATCACCCAATAACCCGGACCGAGAACGGTCGAGGCGTAGACCAGCGTTTCCTTGTCGTTTGCCAGCATTCCCTCGACGGTCACACGGCGATATTCGTCGCTGCCGGCATTGACCTTGTCCCAGTCGGCGCGCCCCGGGGCCGGCACGGTGGCTGCGTGCACGCGCTGGTCGACGCGGGCGATGAGGTCGCGCTTCCAGCCCAGGCGTTGAACCTGCCAAGCGCCGAGACCAAACAGGATGGCGGCGAGCAGTGCCAGGCAGACGGCGAAGAGCGCGCGTTTTGCCCGGAAATGCGGTCTTTCCGATTTTTGCGTGGAGGCTTCGCTCATTGGTCTCAGGGCGGCGCTGCCGCCGCCCTTCGTTTGCCGTTACGGCATGTTCTTCATCATCTCGGGGCTCATCGGCATCATATTGGAGTTGAGATGATGCATGACCCAGAGTGAACCGGAGAGCGCGATGGCGACGATGATGAGGGTAAAGATCAGCGCCATCATCGTCCAGCCGCCTTCGCTCCTGGGATTCATGTGCAGGAAGAAGACCATATGGACGACGATCTGGATGGCGCCGATACCCATCACCAGCACCGCCGTCAGCGCCGGGCTGGCGAACACGCCGGCCATAACAAGCCAGAAGGGGATGGCGGTCAGGACGACGGAGAGCGCAAAGCCCACCATATAGCTGCGGAACGTGCCATGGCCCGCCTGGTGGCCGTGGCTGTGGCCGTGATGCGCCTCGTGGGCATCCTCATGGGTGGGTGCTTGCGAACTCATCCGAGAACTCCGAGCAGATAGACGAAGGAAAAGACGCCGATCCAGACGACGTCGAGGAAGTGCCAGAACATCGAAAGGCACATCAGGCGGCGGCGGTTGGCCTCGATCAACCCATGCATCGACACCTGGACCATCAGCGTGATCAGCCAGATGATGCCGAAGGTGACGTGCAGCCCGTGGGTGCCGACGAGCGTGAAGAAGGAGGAGAGGAAGGCGCTGCGGGTCGGCCCGGCTCCCTCGTGGATCAGGTGGATGAACTCGTAAAGTTCCAACCCGATAAAGGTCGCGCCGAACAGGCCGGTCACGGCGAGCCAGAACAGTGTTTCCGCCTTGGCGTTCCGCTCCATCTGCAGCATGGCGAAGCCGTAGGTAATCGAGGAGAAGAGCAGCATCGAGGTGTTGAGGGCGACGATCGGCAGATCGAAGAGATCGGCCGGCGACGGGCCGGCGGCATAGTTGCGGCCGAGCACGCCGTGCGTCGCAAACAGCACCGCAAAGATCAGGCAGTCGCTCATCAGGTAGAGCCAGAAGCCGAGATTGGTGCTCCCCTCCGGATGATGGTCTTCCGTCAGGTAGAATTCAGGCTTTTCGGCCGTATCGATGGTTTGATCGCTCATGGTCATTACACCTGCTCGGCAAGCAGCGCCGTGCGCTTGCCTTCCGTTTCGGTCACCTTGCCGGCGGGAATGTAGAAGTCGCGTTTGTAGTTGAAGGTATGGCCGATCGCCACGGCAAGCAGCGCGATGGCGGAAACGATCACCAGCCACCACATGTACCAGATCAGGCCGAAGGCAAGCGCGACGCTGATTGCCGACAGGATGGCGCCGGTGCCGGTATTCTTCGGCATGTGGATCGGCTTGAAGCCGCCGAGCGGGCGCTCGTAGCCGCGCCTTTTCATGTCGTACCAGCTGTCATGGTCGTGGACGACGGGCGTGAAGGCGAAGTTGTAGTCCGGCGGCGGCGAGGAGGTCGACCATTCCAGCGTACGGCCGTCCCAGGGATCGCCGCTGTCGTCACGCAGTTCCTCGCGTTTCATGAAGCTGACGACGATCTGGATCAGGAAAGCGGCGATGCCGAGCGCAATCAGTCCGACGCCGAAGGCGGCGATGATGAACCAGATCTGCAGTGACGGGTCCTCGAACTGGCTCATGCGGCGGGTGACGCCCATCAGGCCGAGCACGTAGAGCGGCATGAAGGCGAACCAGAAGCCGATCTGCCAGAACCAGAAGCTCATCTTGCCCCAGAACGGATCGAGCTTGAAGCCGAAGGCCTTCGGAAACCAGTAGTTCACGCCGGCGAACATGCCGAACAGAACGCCGCCGATGATGACGTTGTGGAAATGGGCGATGAGGAACAGCGAATTGTGCAGCACGAAGTCCGCCGGCGGCACCGCCAGCATGACGCCGGTCATGCCGCCGATGACGAAGGTCACCATGAAGCCGACCGTCCACAGCATCGGCACCTCGTAGCGGATACGGCCGCGATACATGGTGAAGAGCCAGTTGAAGATCTTCGCTCCCGTGGGGATCGAGATGATCATCGTGGTGATGCCGAAGAAGGAGTTGACGCTGGCGCCCGAGCCCATCGTGAAGAAATGGTGCAGCCAGACGATGTAGGACAGGATCATGATCACGCAGGTGGCGTAGACCATCGAGGCATAGCCGAACAGGCGTTTGCCGGAGAAGGTGGCGACGACTTCCGAGAAGATGCCGAAGGCCGGCAGCACCAGGATGTAGACCTCGGGATGGCCCCAGATCCAGATGAGGTTGATGTACATCATCGGATTGCCGCCGAGGTCGTTGGTGAAGAAGTTCGTCCCGGCATAGCGGTCGAGCGACAGCAGCGCGAGCGTTGCCGTCAGGATCGGGAAGGAGGCGACGATCAGCACGTTGGTGCAGAGCGCTGTCCAGGTGAAGACCGGCATTTTCATGAAGGTCATGCCGGGCGCGCGCATCTTGACGATGGTGGCGATCAGGTTGATTCCCGACAGCGTCGTTCCGACACCCGCCACCTGCAGGCCCCAGATATAATAGTCGACGCCGACGCCCGGACTGTAGGCGGCGCCCGACAGCGGCGGATAGGCGAGCCAGCCGGTCTGGGCAAATTCGCCGATGAACAGCGACAGCATGATGATGATCGCGCCGGCGGTGGTCATCCAGAAGGAGAAGTTATTGAGGAAGGGGAAGGAGACGTCGCGCGCGCCGATCTGCAGCGGCACCACGAAGTTCATCAGACCGGTGACGAAGGGCATCGCCACGAAGAAGATCATGATGACGCCGTGGGCGGTGAAGATCTGGTCGTAGTGGTGCGGCGGCAGGTAGCCCTCCGAACCGTTGAAGGCGATCGCCTGCTGGACTCGCATCAGGATCGCGTCGGAAAAGCCGCGTAGCAGCATGATCACTGCGAGGATCACATACATGATGCCGATCTTCTTGTGATCGACGCTGCAGATCCAGTCGTGCCAGAGCGGACCCCAGAATTTGAAATAGGTGATGGCGCCGAGCACGGCGAGACCGCCGATGACGACGCCGATGAAGGTCACGACCAGAATCGGCTCGTGATAGGGGATGGCGTCGAGGGTCAACCGGCCGAAGATCAACTTCAGGAGGTCAGGATTGGAAAACATGGAACAACCCGTTCATTATGTCTTGCGACGCAAAGCGCCAGGTTAATTGTTGTTGTTGAGCTGCGTCGGCGCCGGATCGGCGCCGTTGCCCGAGCCGGGCATGGAATGGCCGTCATGCTGCATATCCATCCCGGGCATGCCCTTCATGCCGGGCATGTCGTGCTGCATGCTGCCTCCGGGATTACGCGGCGGCTCTGCCTTTGCCGGGACGCCTGTTGCCGGCACGGTGGCCCCAGGCTCGACGACGCCTTCGCCGGCATGGCGGTTGTCGTATTGCAGCTTCTCGCGGTTTTCAGCACTTTCCTTGCCGCCGCCACCCATCATATCGATGTGCATCATCTCGTTCATGCACATCTTGCCTGGCGTGGCGCACATGTTGAGGATGGCGTCGTAGAGATCGGCGTCGGCGCCTGCATAGTAGCGCACCGGCTCCTTCTCGCTCGGCTTCTCAAGCGTCAGATAGGCGTCGCGGTTGAGCATCGTGCCCTGCTGCTTGACCTTGGCCATCCAGGCGTCGAAGCCTTCGCGGGTTAGGCCATGGAACTTGAAACGCATGTGCGAGAAGCCGGCGCCGCTGTAATTGGCGGAGAAGCCTTCATATTCGCCCTCCCGGTTGATGACGGCGTGCAGCTTCGTCTCCATGCCGGGCATGGCGTAGATCTGGCCGGCAAGAGCCGGGATGTAGAAGGAGTTCATCACCGAGGAGGCGGTGATCTTGAAATTGATCGGCGTGTCGACAGGGGCGGCCATCTCGTTGACTGTGGCGATGCCGAGTTCGGGATAGAAGAACAGCCATTTCCAGTCGAGCGCCACGACCTCGACGGTCAGCGGCTTGGTATCGGCCGGGATGGCGCGCTCGGCATCGAGGCGGTCGAGCGGTCGGTAGGGATCGAGCTTATGCGTGGAAATCCAGGTGACGGCCCCGAGCGCAATGATGATCGCCAGGGGGGCCGCCCAGATGACGATTTCGAGGCGGGTCGAATGATGCCATTCCGGCGCGTAAGCGGCGGCCGTGTTGGAGCGGCGGTAGCGCCAGGCGAAGAGCAGCGTCAGGAAGATCACCGGGACGATGATCAAAAGCATCAGCACCGTCGAGATGACGATGAGATCGCGCTGTTGCACGGCGATGTCGCCTGAGGGCGCCATGACCACCATGTTGCATCCTGCCAGGAAAAGCAGCGGCAAGACGGATAGAAGGCGGGAAAACTTCACGAGTTTTTGCACGTCTCTAAGCTCTTGTTGTTTCGTTTTGACCGCGACTAAAGCACTGAACCCGATAGCGACATGAGGCGGAAAGTCGCAGTGCAGCAAAGATGCCGCAGTGCGGCAGAAATCATGTTGCGCTATTGCTTTGAAATCCTGATAAAATTGAGAAGGATTTTTTGCGCGCGCATGTCCCCTCAATATATCCGCAAGAGCCGGCCAGGCCAGCTTTTGCACCGGAAAAATAGCGGCTGGGGCAACGCAATTTTTCCTGACACGGCTCGATTTGCGCCGCGATGATGAACTATTTCCATATTGCGGACTTGATAAGCCTGCGGGTTTGATCAAGATCAGCCTGGGGCGCCTTGCCGGAAGCGCCTTAACGAGGAGGCGTTTTTCATGGCTACAACATCGCATTACGGACCGTCATCGTCGTCGCTCGAACGCGACGCGCGGCGCATTCACGACGACAAGCCGGTTTCGCCGGGCAGTATCGCCATCGGCGTGGTGATCGGCCGCATGTCGGAATTCTTTGATTTCTTCGTCTATGGCCTCGCCTCGGTCCTCGTTTTTCCGCAGCTCGTCTTTCCCTTCGCACCGGACAGGCTGACGGCGACGCTCTATTCCTTCGCCATCTTCTCGCTCGCCTTCCTCGCCCGCCCCGTCGGGTCCGTGGTCTTCATGACCATCGACCGGATGTACGGGCGCGGCACAAAGCTCACGATTGCACTCTTCCTGCTCGGCGGTTCCACGGCCTCGATCGCTTTCCTGCCCGGATATGCTGAGATCGGCGTCTGGTCGATCGCCCTGCTGGCGCTCTTCCGTCTCGGCCAGGGCTTCGCGCTCGGCGGCGCCTGGGACGGTCTGGCATCGCTGCTCGCGCTCAACGCGCCGCCCAATCACCGCGGCTGGTACGCGATGATCCCGCAGCTCGGCGCACCGATCGGCTTTGCACTGGCAAGCACGCTCTTCGGTTATTTCGTCGCCAACCTGTCCAGCGAGGATTTCCTCTCCTGGGGCTGGCGTTATCCCTTCTTCGTCGCCTTCGCGATCAACGTCGTGGCGCTGTTTGCGCGTCTGCGCCTGGTCATGACCAAGGAATTCGGCACGCTTTTGGAGCAGCATGAGCTGGAGGCCGCACCGATCCTCCAGGTGCTGCGCGTTCACGGCCGCGACATCCTGATCGGCGCCTTCGTGCCGCTCGCCAGTTTCGCCATGTTCCACCTAGTCACCATCTTCCCTCTCGGCTGGATGAGCCTTTACGGCAACCAGCCGATCGGCACTTTCATGGTGGTGCAGGTGATCGGCGCCATGGTCGGCGTCATCGCCATCATCGCCTCGGGCCTGATCGCCGACCGCATCGGGCGCCGCGCCCAGCTTGCCATCTGCGCCGTCATCATCGCCGTCTTCAGCTTTATCGGGCCGATCCTGATCGCCTCCGGCAATAATGGCCACGACGCTTTTGTCATCATCGGCTTCGGCGTGCTCGGCCTGTCCTTCGGCCAGGCGACAGGCTCGATCTCGTCGCGCTTCGGCCGCGGCTATCGCTATACCGGTGCAGCCTTCACCTCGGATCTCGCCTGGCTGGTCGGCGCAGGCTTTGCGCCGCTGGTGGCGCTCAGCCTCTCCAGCCGTTTCGGCCTGACCTTCGTCGGTTACTACCTTCTCTCCGGCGCCATCTGCACGCTGGCCGCGCTGGCCTTCAGCAAGGCGCTGGAACAGCGGGAATAGGATCGAGACAGTCCGCCGGGAAACCGGCGGCTGCCTTAGCATCTATCGCAGAGAAGAGCGGCATCGTCGAAATGCAACATTTGGTCGTTGGCGATATCCACGGCTTTCCCGAAACCTTTGTCGAGCTGCTGGATGCTGGCAGCTTTCAGCGCCATGGTTTGCAACTGGCCGACCTGAGTGGGCGTCCTGATCTACGTGGGAACGCGCTTCACGACCATCTCTTCAACCAGGAAGGCATGCGGCATGCGATCCGGGCACTTCGTGAGATCGACGGACGCGGGTGCTTGGGGATCGGTTTTAGCGCCGGTGGAACGGCTCTGTGGAATGCGGTCAGAGAGGGTCTTGAACTCCAGGCGCTGATCTGCGTGTCATCAACCAGGTTGCGCTTCGAAACGTCTCCCCTCGATATACCCACCATGGTCTTCTGGGGAGAGCTCGATCCATACCGGCCAACTGAAAGCTGGAACAACGCTGTTCCCCAGTGCTGGAAAATCTACGCCGGCAAGCAGCATGATTTTTATCGGCTCGATGCGCTTACAGCGCGATCTCCGTTGAGGTCGGATATTGCCGCCTTCGTCGAAGGCCGAGGCCCGTTTGAATAGGCGTATTCTGAGTCGCTTGGCCGCTTCGGCCTGAATTTCGTCGATTACTACTGTCCGGCGCCATCTGCCCGCGGCAGCACTCGCCTTTCAGCAGGGCACTGGAGCAGCGTGAATAGGCGAATTTGGACACGGGCTCGCGCCTCGGACACCAGCCCCTCATCCGCCTGCCAGCACCTGCTCCCCGCCTGCGGGGCGAAGGGGGCAAGCCGCGAGCCCTCTGTTCCCCGCCAGCCTCTCGCTGTGCACGTCCCCTCGCCCCGTTTACGGGGAGAGGGTTAGGGTGAGGGGCAGCCACGCGGCACAAAGGCTGCAGCAGCGGTGGCCTGCCGCCTGCATCTGCTGGCCATTGCAAATACAACACGTCAGGACATCAAACGGAAATGCTGCGCCTCGTCCATGGCGCGCAGAAATGGCCGCCGAAATCTTGATTTGATCTTACTGCGCCATCTGCGGCTGCTTTGCCGCCCGCGCTGCGGTCAATTCCGCCGTCGTGTGATTAAGGCGGTCGGCGAGCACGCGCATGATTTCCACGGCCATTTCGGGGAAGTCGCTGAGCAGCTTTAAAAAGTGCTCTTTGCTGATGCGCAATACTTCGAGGGGCGAGGTGGCCCGCACTGTCGCCGTGCGTGAGACATCGCAGAGAATGGCGATTTCGCCGACGATGGAATTGAGCTCTACGTCGGCGACCTTGATCTCGCCTGCCGGCGAGGAGACGATGATATCGGCGCTGCCGGAGAGGATGACATAGGCGGCGTCGCCGACATCGCCCTGGTGGAAGAGATCCTGACCGGCTTTGTAGGTCATGCGGTCGGAGGTGAAGGCCAAAAGCTTGAGTTTCGCTGGTGCAATCCTGGAAAAGATCGGCACCCGGCGCAGCATTTCGACTTCGTCTCTCAACAGCATGAGCGTTTCAATCCCCTGACGCAGGGTTCTTGGAACCAGGCGTCTCAATTCCGGGCGTTCCCCCGGGAACGCCTACCATCGCCGCCCCCATAGAATATTACGATAACAGTTCCTTGAACATACCGTTTTTCTCGGAAAGTTCCGGATAGTTTCCAGCTTCCGCCAGCCCGCCGCGGTCGAAGAGCAAGATCCGGTCGAACATTTCGGCAAGCCGCGCATTCGAAAGCACCCAGATGATCGCCGGGCGCTCACCTTCCTTATGCAGGTCTTCGATGATGTTGCGGGTGATCTGATCCTGAACGCGCTGGTCGAGTGCCGACAGCGGCCGGTTGAAGACGAAATAGTCCGAGCGCTTCAGAAGCGCGCGGGCCAGGTTCAGCTTCTGGCGCTGCACCATGGTCAGCCGCTTGCCGCCGGAGCCGACGTCGAATTCGAGGCCGATCGACAGAACATCGTCATAAAGGTCGAGTGCGTCGAAGAGCTCGCCCATGATGGCGCGGATGCGGTCGGAGGCGTCGGCCTGCTGATAGGCGATACGGCCGAAGAGCACATTGTCCATCAGGCTTGCCGACGGGGTGAAACGCTCGGCGTCGTAGCGCTCTATCAGCTCGGCGAGATCGGCCGGAATATGCGCATGGAACTGCTTGCGGGCGCTGACGATCTTGTCCATCAGCTCGTTGGTCAAAAGGCCGAAGCGATGGCGCGGCTCAATATAGGCGAAGCTCAGCCGGATGATGGCGGAGCGCTCCTCAGGTGTCGCATCCTCGAAGCGGCGGCTTTGCAGCTTCTGCAGCAGCGCCTGATAGGTCGGAATGTCGTCCGCCGTCATGAAGGTCAGCTGCTGAAAGAAAGGATGATCCGGCGGCAGGTCATGGAAGAGTTCGACGGCGTTTTCGGCGATCTCGAGGCCCATGGCGTAGAGATCGGTGCTTAGGCCCGTCTCGCGGAACAGCTGCTGGAAATAGGGATGGGCGGCAAGCCGGCGATTGGTCATCAGCGGCCGCTTCATCGTGCCGAAGAGCAGGTTCTCACCGACCGTCGCCTGGGCGTTGTAGGCGTCAAAATCGAAAGGCACGACGATGCCATCAAGACCTTCGTCGCGCAGCCGGTCGCGCAGCGACGCGCGCAGCGCCACGACATGGTCGCTGACCGCCACATGCACCTCGGTATTGACGTTCGAGCGCAGCGCCAGATCGAGGATGTCCTGCGAAATCTGCACGGCGTCGAGCACCGGCCGGATAGCTTTCAGGAGATCTTCCGGTCCATTGGCGCCGGCCGCCTGGTAATCCACCCAATCGCTGTTGAGGTCGAGCGTCGGGTTGCCGGCCTTCACCGCCTCGATGGAATGCCATTTATACTCCTGCGCTTCCTTCTCGTCGTAGACGGCGTCGATCATCGGCGCGTGCTTGAGGCCGTAGAGCAGATTGCTGGCGAGCGTGCCATGGAAGAAGAAGGTGTCGGCCGAGGCATAGGAGATGCGGCGGCCGGTGATCGATTCCGGCAGCTCGAGCAGGTCGCGTCCGTCGATGGTGATGCGGCCGGAGTCGGGCCAGATCATCCGGCCGAGCGCTTCGGCGAAGGCTTCGGCGCCGCTGCCGTTCGGACCGACGATCGCAACCGTCTCGTTCGGCTTGATTTCGACCGAGACGTGGTCGACGAGGCGGGCGCCGCTGTCGTCGGAGAGCGTCAGATTGGTGACGACGAGTGCGCTGGTCAGTGGGCCCACGGGTGCGGTCGCCAATTCCTGGATGTGGCTCTCGATCAAGGGCTCGACGTTGAACTGCTCGTAGACCTGCTGATATTTCACCTGCACGTCCTGGCGCATCTGGTCCCAGTCGATCAGTTCCTTCAGCGGCCCGGGCAGGTCTTTGTAGGCTGATATGACGGCGACGAGCTGGCCGATGTCGAGCCGGCCCTGCAGCGCGAGATAACCGCCGATCGCGTAGAACAGGAAAGGCGTGACCTGGGCGAGAAAGTTATTGATGAACTTCACCAGGAACTTCCACTGGTAAAGGTCGTAGCGGATCGAGAAGATGCGGCCGAGCCGCCAGGCGATATCGGCGCGTTCGAGGTTAGATGTGTCGTTGCCGTGGATCGTGCCGATGCCCTCGACGATTTCGCCAACGCGGCCGGAAAGCTCGCGCGCCGTCAGCTGCCGCTGGCGGCCGAGATCCAGCAGGCGCTTGCGCATGCGCGGGATGACGACCGCCTGGACGCCGACGATGGCGGCGGCGATCATGCCGAGCCAGAAATTCTGCACGATGATGAAGGCGAGCGCGGTGATCGCCTGGCCGCCGAGCAGGGCAGGCGAGACGAAGGCGTCGCCGGTGAAGCCGCCCATCGGCTCCACCTCGTCCTTGATCATCGTGGCGATCTCGGCCGATTTCACCCGCTTGAAATGGGCCGGCGGAAACCGCAGCACCCGGTCGATCAGTTCGAAGCGGATGCGCCGCAGCATGCGTTCGCCGAGCCGGCCCTTATAGGTGTTGATGTAGAACTTGAAGAGCCCGTTCAGCACCACCAGCGCCAGGAATACCAGACTGAGAGCCATCAGCATCTGGAAACGGTCGAGCTGCACGCCCTTGAAGAATTCGACATGGCCGATCAGCGGAATGTCATAGGCGATATGCATGAAGGTCTGGGTTGCGCCGGGGCCTTCAAAGCCGTCGCCCTGGATCGGTCCGTTGACGATCTGCTTCGGCAGATCGAAGGACAGGAAATAGGGGAGCATTGAGGCCGCGACGACAGCCAGGATCCACAGCTGCTGCAGCCGCGTGTTCTTCCAGATATAGCGGGCGAGGCTCTTTTCCATGGCTAACCGTCAGCGTGCTGGGAAATTCCGAAGGCGCGATCCGGGCGCGGGGAGGGCAGGAATTGTCGAGAACAGGACCATGCAGCCGGACCGCCGATATCGCAATGAAAACAAGGCGAAGGGACCGGCTGCAGAAAGGCCGATTCTCGCCGGAACTCTGCTTATATCACAGGACTTTTAAATTAGGCGAGCGATTCGGCAATCAGGGAGCGAATGATGGCAGCCGTCTTCTCCGCCCCGTCGAGATCGAGCGAGACCGGCTCCTGCCGAGGCGCTGCCAGCGCCTTTTCGACAGCCTCTTTCATATGGGCCGAGGTCAGCCCCTGTTCCGGCAGGACATCGGCAAGACCCAGCGCCTGCAGCCGTTCGGCGCGCACCGTCTGCTCGGTCTCGCCGCCGGCGACGAAAGGGATGAGGATCGGCCGGCACTCGGTGCGCAAGAGGTCGCCGACGGTGTTGTAGCCGGCCTGCGAGATCGATACCCTGGCACCGCGCAAGAGCGAAGGAAAATCCCTGCGGAAGCGCACCAGCGTCACATTCGGGGCTGCGTCCCGCGACAGTCTGGCGAAATCGGCCTCCGGCAGGTTGGGACCCGAGATCAGCAGCCAGCGAAGATCGACCGGCAGCAGCGCCGCCGCCTCCTTCGCCGCGCCGATCAGCTCGGCGCCGACCGCGCCGCCGCCGGCCGATGCGATGATGTCGAAGGTTTCCGTCGGTTCGGGCGCCGGCGGCGGCGCGACGAGGCCGGTATAACGCAGCCTGTCGGCGATCTCAGGCGTCAGCGGGAAGGTATCCTCGAGCCTGACGAAGCCGGGATCGCCATGGACAAGCACGGCGTCGAAGTGATCCTTGACCAGGGCGACCGTCTCGGCGTCGCGGCCGGCCTTGCGGTTTTCCTGCAGGATGTCGCGCACCGAGCTGACGAGTTTTGGCCGCGGTTCGGCCTGTTCGATCGCTTGAAGCAGGGGCAGGAGTTCGAAGCGCATCTGCCGCCGGCCGAAGGGGAAGGCCTCGATGATGACGACATCGGGCCTTGCGGCATGGAAGGCGTCGAGCAGCAAGTTCCGGCGAGCGGCCAGGAATTCTTCGCCGGCCGGCCGGCCATCAGCATCGGCAAGGCCAGAGAAACCGGCATTGCTGGCGACGACCGCCGGCAGGGCGACGGTCTTCACACCCTCGCCGGGAAAACCCGGCACCGGCAGGCCGCCGGTCACGACGGTGACGTCGAAGCCGTCCCTGACGAGTGCATTGGCGATGCGGCTGGCGCGGGCGATGTGGCCGATGCCGAGCAGATGCTGGACATAGAAAAAGATGCGCGGTGCCATCATGACGCCTTCTGCCATTCGGCCTCGAACAGGCCGGCGAGCTGCCTGATGCTGGAATGATAATCGAACTCCTCGCGCACCCGCCTTTCCGCGGCGTCGCCAAGGCGCTGGCGCAGCGCCGGATCACGGATCGCCGCCTCCAGCGCGCTGGCGAGCAGCGCCGGATTCTCCGGCGGCACGACGAGGCCATTCTCGCCGTCCGTCAGCAGCTCCGGCACGCCGGATACCGTCGTGGAGATGCAGACGAGGCGCTGGCTCGAGGCCTCGACCAGCACGTTCGGCAAACCGTCGCGGTCGCCGTTGGCGGCGATGCGGCAGGCGAGCGCAAAGAGATCGGCGCGGCGGTAGTGATCGAGCACGTCTTCCTGTGCCATGGCGCCCTTCCAGACGATGCGGCGGGAGAGGCCGAGCTCGGCTGCGAGCGCCTTCAGCCGGGCAAGCTCGTCGCCGCCGCCAATATGCTCCATGCGCCAATGGAGATCAGCCGGCAGCAGCGCCAGCGCCCGCAGCAACACGTCGTAGCCTTTCTTCTCGACCGCGCGGCCGACGCTGAGAATGAAGGCCGGATCGGCCGGGTCGTTGCCGGTTCTCTCAGAATGCGCGCCGGAAAAATGGCCGAAGCGGGCGAGATCGAGGCCGTGATAGCTCAAATGTATGGCCTGCTTGCGCGATGTCAGCATGCGCATGTGTTCGTAGCCGGTCCGGGTGCAGGTGACGGTCCAGCGGGCGCTCTTCAGCTTTTCCTTCAATTCCCAGTCGGGCGAGGTCCATATGTCCTTGGCATGGGCCGAACAGGTCCAGGGCGTGCCCGTCAGGATGCTCGTATATTCCGTCACCGAGGCCGGCGTATGGATGAAATGGGCATGCAGCCACTCGCCTCCATCCGGCCATTCGCGCGCCAGCACCAGCGCTTGACCAAGGCGGCGGAAGCGGTTGCGGGAGAGATCGCGCTTGAGGTCGGCAAAGAAGCGTTTGATCAGCGCTTTGAAGCGGGGTTTGCCGTAGGCGGCGGCGAGGCCTTTCAGTACGCGGATCGGCTCATCGTGCAGATATTCGGGCAGATAGAGGACAGGCGCCTTGATCTCGTCATGCACCGGATGGCGCTTCTTGTCGGTCGGTCGGCGCATGGAAATCAGCGTCAGGTCGAAGCTGGCCCGTTCGAGGCCGAGCAGTTCCTGGGCGATGAAGGTCTCGGAAAGGCGGGGATAGCCTTTCAGCACGACGAGGATCTTGCGGCGTGGCGGCAAGGCTGTGCCC
Source organism: Rhizobium atlanticum (assembly GCF_030182485.1). Taxonomy (NCBI): domain Bacteria; kingdom Pseudomonadati; phylum Pseudomonadota; class Alphaproteobacteria; order Hyphomicrobiales; family Rhizobiaceae; genus Rhizobium; species Rhizobium atlanticum. Next base: position 10,178 of record NZ_JAQJCJ010000016.1, on the reverse strand, counting down.
TATTCTGCGCCGACGACGGCAAGGTGGGTGGCGCGGCCGTCGAGCCATCGGCCGACAGTCTGCGAGATGTGGTCCAGCCCTTCGAGATGCATATTGCTGCCGCTTTTCGACGGCGGCAGCCGGGAGGGCAGGCGCTTCAGCGCCGCGGCCATGATGGCCGGATCGGCCGATTGTTCCGGCAGCAGCATGTCGACGAGGCCTAGCTCACTTGCCCGCTTTGCGCGCAGCAGCTGTTCCTCGCGCGGCTTGACGCGCGGCACGATAAGGGCCGGCTTGTCGAAGGAGAGGATCTCGCAATAGGTGTTGTAGCCGCCCATGGCGACGACGCCGGTGGCGCCGGCGATCAACTCTTCCATATGATTGTCGAACTCGATCACCTCTATATAGGGAATGGCTTCGCCCTTCTGCACCAGCTTGGCGCGCTCGGCGGCCGGCATATAGGGCCCGAGCACGACGAGCGCCTTCTGCGTCAGCGTCGGATCGGCCTCGTAGGCGTTCATGACGTCGTGGACGAGATCGGAGCCGTCGCCGCCGCCGCCTGTGGTGACGAGCAGGTAATTGTCCTTGCGTGCGTTGATCGAGCTCTTGCCCTTGGAAACGCTGCGCTGCAGGAAGCCGACAAAATCCATTTTCCGGCGCAGGCTGGCCGGCACGTCGAGACCAACGAGCGGATCGTAGAAGTCAGGCGGGCCGTAGACCCAGACGCTGTCGTAATATTGGTCGATCTTCTGCATGATGCTGTTTTTCTTCCACTCGGCCTCGAGCAGATGCGGCGCGTCCATGATCTCGCGCAGGCCGAGCACCAGCACGGTGCCGCGGGCCTTGAGATAGGCGAGCGTATCCTCGACCTCGCCCTTCAATCCCATCGGCTCCTTGTCGACGATGAAGATATCCGGCTGGAAGGTCTCGGCCGTATGGCGGATGCTCGATTCGCGCATCTTCAGCGTCTCGTGGAGATCGATATGGCTGGCGAGTGACGTATATTCGCCGTTGCGCAGCTTGATGACGCTCGGGATCTTCACGAAGTCGACGCGGGCGCGGTAATCGAAGGCGCCGGCGATCGTCGCCCCCGAAATGATCAGGATGTTGAGGCCGCGATAGTCTTCGACCAGCGCATGGGCGATGGTGCGACAGCGCCTAAGGTGGCCGAGGCCGAAGGTGTCGTGGCTGTACATGAGGATGCGAGCATCTTCGAGACGTCTGGCCATGGGTGTTCCCTCCGGGGTGAACAACATGAATTAGTACCCCCACCGTCCGGAGGCCAAGAGGCGGGCGCGGTGCCGGAAGGCGCCGCCGAGCTTCCCGCTATTTGTAGGGATCTGCCGCATCGCGCAAGCCGTCTCCCAGAAAGTTGAACGCCAAAATGACAAGAACAACAGGAATGATCGGAAAGAGCAGCCAAGGATAGAAGGCGATGACGCTGACGCTTTTTGCCTCGGTCAGCAGAATGCCCCAGCTGGTGATCGGCGGCCGAAGACCGAGGCCGAGGAAGGAGAGCGCCGTCTCGCCGAGGATCATGCCGGGGATCGAAATTGTCGCCGAAGCGATGAGATGCGACATGAAGCCCGGCACCAGATGCCGGCCGATGATGCGCGGCGTGCTGGCGCCCATCAGCTGCGCGGCCTGTACGTAATCCTCCTCACGCAGCGCGAGAAGCTTGGAGCGCACGGCCCGCGCCAGTCCGGTCCAGTCGATGATGCCGAGGATGACGGTGATGCCGAAATAGATGACGATCGGACTCCAGGTCACAGGCATGATGGCGGCGAGCGCCATCCACAGCGGCAGGCTCGGCAGCGATTGCAGCACCTCGATCAGGCGCTGGACGATGAGGTCGAAGACGCCGCCCCAGTAGCCGGCAAGGCCGCCGATGACGATGCCGAGGACGAAGCTGATCGAAATGCCGATCAGGCCGATCGTCAGCGATATGCGCGCGCCGTAGAGGATGCGCGACAGCACGTCGCGGCCGAGCCGGTCGGTGCCGAGCAGGAACATCTGGCCGCCGATCGCCGGGCACACGAGATGGTAGTCCGAGGCGACGAGACCCCAGAATTTGTAGGAGTCGCCGCGGCAGAAGAAGCGGATCGGCTGCACGTCGTTCGGCCTGTCGGTATAGACGCGGTGCAGTGTGTCGAGATCGAGCGTCATGCTGCGGCCGTAGACGAAGGGACCGACGAACTCACCCTTGTCGAAGAAATGGACGGGCTGGGGTGGCGCGTGGATGAAATCGACATTGCGCGTGTGCAGGCCGTAGGGCGCCAGGAACTCGACGATCAGGATCATCAGGTAGATGGCGGCAAGGAAGATGCCGGAGATCAAGGCGAGCCTGTGCTGCTTGAACTTCCACCACATCAGCTGTTTCTGCGAGGCGAGATGGATGCGCGATTGCGCCGCCGTCATGCTCTCGGTCCCGTGCGGATCGAAGGGCGCGGTGGAGACGTAATGCGGCAGCGGCGCGCCGGGTGCGGGAAGGGGCGACATTATTTGGTGCTCCTGCCTTGCAGTCGGATGCGGGGATCGAGGAAGCCGAGGGCGATATCGGAGATCAGCACGCCGATGACGTTGAGGAAAGCGAGGAACATCAGGAAGGAGCCGGCCAGATACATGTCCTGGCTCTGCAGCGCCTTGATCAGCATCGGCCCGGTCGTCTCCAGCGACAGGACGATGGCGACGATCTCGGCGCCCGAGATGATCGACGGCAGAATCGAGCCGATGTCGGCGATGAAGAAATTGAGCGCCATGCGCAGCGGATATTTGACCAGGGCCCGCATCGGATGCAGGCCCTTGGCGCGGGCCGTCGTCACATATTGCTTCTGCATCTCGTCGAGAAGATTGGCGCGCAGCCGCCGGATCATGCCGGCCGTGCCGGCCGTGCCGACGATGATGACGGGGATCCAAAGATGCGCAAGGATCGACTTCGCCTTTTCCCAGCTCATCGGCGCGTTGAGATATTGCTGGTCCATCAGGTGGCCGATCGACAGCCCGAACCAGACATTGGCGAAATACATCAGGATCAGGGCCAGCATGAAGTTCGGAACGGCGATGCCGAGCAGGCCGAGAAAGGTCAGCCCGTAATCGCCCCAGCTATACTGATGCGTCGCCGAATAGATGCCGATCGGAAAAGCGATCAGCCAGGTGAGCAGGATCGTCGTGAAGGAGACGAGGATCGTCAGCCACAGCCGTTCGCCGACGACGTCCGAGACCGGCAGCTGGTATTCGAAGGAATAGCCGAAATCGCCGTGCAGCATTCCGGCGACCCAGTAAAAATAGCGCACGATTTCCGGCTTGTCGAAGCCGTATTGCTCCCGCATTTCCTCGATTTCCTGGAGGTTGGCGGTCTCGCCGGAGGCGCGCAGCTCGGCGATCTGGCTCTCGAAGAAGTCGCCGGGCGGCAGCTCGATGATCGTGAAGACAAGCGCCGAAATGACGAAGAGTGTCGGCACCATGGCGGCGATGCGCCAGAGAATATATCTGAGCACGCCTCAGGCCTCCTTGTACCAGAAAACATCCGGCATGTAGACGCCGAGATAGGAGGTGGGATCGAAGCCGTAGAGCGCTCTCTCCGGCAGGTTCTGCAGCTTGGCGGCGCGAAGGATCGGCTGCAGCGTGCTGTTGATGAGGCCGATCGAGAAGACCTGCTGCGTATAGAGCGACAGCATTTTGTGCCAGATCGCCTGACGCTCCTCGAACTTCGCCGTCGAGCCCCATTGGCCGAGCAGGTCCACCAGCTCTGCAGCTTCCGGCAGGTCTGGTGCGACGCCTTCCTGGCCGGCGGAGAGATAATGCATGCCCCAGAGCGGCCATTGCAGCTGATCGTCGAGCGTCGGCGCAAGACCGGACGGCGACATGTCGGCCGTCGGCACGCCGTTGTCGAGACCATACCAGATCGACATCATGATCGTGCCGCTCATGGCGCGGTTGCGGAAGACGTCGCGCTGCGAGGTGCGGGTATAAAGCGCAAGGCCGATATCGGCCCAGTGATCGTGCACCAGTTCCAGCACGTCGGTATCGAGATTGCTTTCGCCGGCGGTCTCGACGGTGATCTCGGCGCGCCGTCCGTCCGGCAGCAGCCTTATGCCGTCGTCGCCGCGCGTGGTTAGGCCAAGCTCGTCGAGCAGGCGGTTGGCCTCATCGGGATCGAACTTCACGAAGGCGTCGGCATATTCCTGCTTGAAGAGCGGGCTGTCGGGCAGCACGGTATCGGCGCTCGGCGTGCCCAAGCCATAGAAGGCGACCATGTTGATCTCGTGCCGGTTGATCGCCAGCGACAGCGCCCGGCGCAGCCGCGCGTCGCGGAAAAGGCCGCGCCACACCTCGTCGGCGCAGTTGAGATTCGGCAAGAGCGTGATGCGCGAGCCGCGCGCGACCTTCCAGAGATTGACCTTTACGGGAAAGCGCTTCTCCGCCTCTTTAAGGAAGGTGTAGTCGTTGAAATCGATGCCGGTCGCCTGCAGGTCGGCCTCGCCCGCACCCGCTTTGGCGGCGATGATCGACGAGGAAGAGACGTTGAGGACGAAACGGTCGAGATAGGGAAGCTGCCTGCCGTTTTCGTCGACGCGATGAAAGAACGGGTTGCGCTCGAAGACGAATTGTTCGGCTGGCAGCGCCGTCGTATTGTGCCAGGGATCCAGCGTCGGCAGGTTGGGATTCTCGGGCCGGTAGGAGCGCGCCATCTTGATGTGCAGGTCCTGCCATTTCTTGGCGCGGTTGGCCTGCATCATCTGTTCCATCTTCGCCTGGTCGGGCTGATACTTCTTGTGGAACTGCTTGAGGTAATGCGCCGGCCCGAAGATGACGAGGGGTTGCGGGCCTGCCAAGCTCGGCAGGAACATCGGGTTGGGTTTTTCCCAGGTATAACGCACCGTCAGCGGATCGAGCATCTCGAAGCGCGGCAGGCTGCCGTGTGGACGAAGCTCGAGCGCACCGCCGCCCGGCGTCAGCTTGTCGTTGAGGATGACGTCTTCCCACCAGTAGCGGAAATCATCGGCGGTGAACGGCGCCCCGTCCGACCATTTATGGCCCTCGCGCAGCCTGAAGGTGAAGATCGTGTCTTCCTCGGAACGGAAATCAGCCAGAATGTCGGGCTGGAACTGCAGGTGCTTGTCGTAGCCGATCAGGCGGGCATAGCCGTAAATCGTCATGAAGCGGATGTCGCGCTGGCTGCCGATGATGGTGCGCACCGTGCCGCCATAGGCGCCGGGTTCGAGCCCCATCTCCTTCAGGTTGAAGATGCGCGGGCGCAGCGGAATGCGCTCTGCCATCGGCGGCAGGCTGCCTGATGCCAGCCGCTCCTTGAGGAATTCCGGCTCGCCGGCCTGCTCGGCCCGCAGCACTGCGGGCGCGATCGCAGCACCGACGAGGCCGCCCAGAAAGGTGCGACGCGTCACCATCAGCGCAACTCCCGGATATCGGCGCCCTTGCGGGCGCGCACCAGATGGCCGTCGCCGAGATCGGCATAGGCAAGCTCGGCCGCGTCGTCATGCTCGGCGGTGAAGGTCTTGCCCCAGTTCTGCTTGTCGGCGGCGCCGTTTTCCCGGAGCGCCCTGAAGTCGAGCGGCCGGTCGAGATCGGGGAAGGGGACGGCGGCGAGCAGCGATTTCGTATAGGGGTGCACCGGATCGCGCAGAATGATCTCGCGTGGCGCGATCTCGACGATACGGCCCTTGCACATGACGGCGATGCGGTCGGCCATGTAGTCGACGACGGCGAGATTGTGCGAGATGAAGAGATAGGTCAGCCCCAGTTCCTTCTGCAGGTCCTTCAAGAGGTTGAGGATCTGCGCCTGAACGGAGACGTCGAGCGCCGAGACCGGCTCGTCGAGGATGACAAGCTTCGGGCCGAGCGCCAGCGCGCGGGCAATGCCGATGCGCTGGCGCTGGCCGCCGGAAAAGCTGTGCGGGTACCGGCTGAGGTAACGCTTGTCGAGGCCGATCGCACCCATCAGCCCCTCGACCTTGCGCTTGCGCTCGGCACTGTCGCCGCGGTCGTGAATCTCGAGCGGCTCGCTCAGAATGTTGCGCACCGTCATGCGCGGCGAGAGTGAGGAGACCGGATCCTGGAACACCATCTGGATCTTGGTGCGCAGGTCCTGCAGCTCGGCGCCCTTGACGGTGAGCACGTCGATGACGTCCTTGCCGTCGTTGAACACCACAGAGCCGCCATCGGGGGTGACGGCGCGCATCAAAATCTTGCTGAGTGTCGTCTTGCCGCAGCCGGATTCGCCGACCAGGCCGAGGCATTCGCCGCGGCGGATGTCGAAGCTGACATCGTCGACCGCATGCACGACGGCGGCCTCGTGCTTGCCGAACAGGCTGCGCCTACGGGTCCTGAAGGTCTTCGACAGATTGGCGACGGAAAGCAGCGTGCCCGGGGTTTCGGCCTGCAGCGGCTTTTTCTTGCCGACCAGCGTCTCGAGATTGACCGGCACGTCGCGCAGTGCCTTCAGCCGCTCGCCGGGCTTCATGTCGAAATGCGGCACGGCGGCCATCAGGGCCTTGAGATAGGGATGCTGCGGGTTACGGAAGATCGCTTCGACCGGCCCGGCTTCCATGATCTCGCCGTGATAAATGACGACCACCTCGTCGGCCATATTGGCGACGATGCCGAGGTCGTGAGTGATGAGCAGCATCGCCATGCCGAGCTTGGCCTGCAGATCGCGCAGCAATTCCAGGATCTGCGCCTGGATCGTTACGTCGAGCGCCGTCGTCGGCTCGTCGGCGATCAGCAGCGCCGGCTTGCAGATCAGCGCCATGGCGATCATCGCGCGCTGGCGCATGCCGCCCGACAGTTCGAAGGGATACATGTCGTAGGTGCGGTGCGGATTGGAGAAGCCGACGAGGCCGAGCATCTCCTCAGTCCTGGCGCGCGCCTCCTGCTTGTCGACGTCGGTATGGATCAGGAGCACTTCGCTGATCTGGTTGCCGACGGTGTGCAGCGGCGACAGCGAGGTCATCGGCTCCTGGAAGATCGTTGCCATGCGCTTGCCGCGCAGATCGCGCATCTCTTCACTGTCGCGCGGCAACGATAGGATATCGGTCGTGCTGCCGTCGAGCGGGTCAGTGAAGAGGATGCTGCCCGACGCCTTGGCCGGATTGGGCAGAATGCCCATGATGGCTTGGCTGATCACCGATTTGCCGGAACCGGACTCACCGACGAGAGCGGTGACCTTGCCCGGAAGAATGCGGAGATTGGCTTCCTTTACGACACGCAGACGGTCGCCGAAAACCGAGAAGGAGACGTCGAGATTCTCAATACGCAACAGATCGGCAGCGGACGCCATACCAACGAAATTCCCCAGTCTTCTATGTTCCCGTTAAGGCAACACTATCGTACCGCAAACGGGGTGTCTAGCTGATGACAATCAAGGGGAAATTGCCGCGTTTCACCGCCTCTGTCCGGAAGAAACACGCCATTTCAGCGGCCGCAATCTGGCGTTTTACTGGACGAACTTCTCCATACTTGTGCGCTTGACCTGTTTCTTGGCGTCGCGGTGCAGGAGAATGACCTGTTCGGCTTCGGAAAGTCCGTTCTGCACGGCCTCGCGGAAATGTTCGTCGACATGGACCTCCGGGGCCGGGGCACGTGGCTGTAGCACCGTCACCTTCTGGCGGATGCCGCGCAGCTTCTCCTCGCCGAGGGTCGTCCATTCGCCGCCGCAATAGCCGGCGAAGGCCTGGCTGGCGACGACCTCTCGGCCGTATTTCTTGGTCAGGATCTGCAGACGCTGCACCTCGTTGACCGCCGATCCGAAGGCGGAGAAGGTCAACCGGTCCTTGAGGCCGACATTGCCGAACATGACGTTGCCGACATGCAGGCCGATACCGTAACCGATCCTGGCCAGACCCTTTTCCTCGCGGTCGCGGTTGAGTTCGGCCACCCGCGCCTGCGCCTGGTAGACGGCCGAAAGTGCTGACTCGCAGGCGATTTTGGACGGGTCTTTGTGACGCCCGCAGGGATAGACGGCCAGAAAGCCGTCGCCGAGGAAGCTCAGAATCTCGCCGCCATTGCGGTTGAAGGGGGCGGCGATCGCGTCGAAGAACTGGTTCAGCGTATCGATATAGGCCTGCCTTCCTTCCTTTTCGGCATACATGGTGGATTCGCGCATGTCGCCCATGACGAGGGCCGCACGGATCGTTTCGCCGTCTCCGCGGCGGATCTGGCCGTTCAGCACCCGCTTGCCGGCGTCGCCGCCGAGATAGGTGGTCAGCATGTTGTTGGCGAGCTTGCCGAGCACCGCCATCTTGGCGGCGACCGCCAGATGGTTCTGCATCCGGAGCAGCGCGTCGATCATGTCGTCGGTAAAACCGTTATGATGGTCGGTCGACCAGGAGCCCATCATGCCTTGCACCGAATCGTCGCCGAAGGGCTGCACGAAGGCGAGATAATCGGTCATCCTGTCCTTGCGCAGATCCTCGAAGATCGGGAATTCGGCCGGCCCTTCCTGCATCAGCCGCCGGCGGATGTGCTGCAGGTTGTTGTCGAGCAGGTAATAATAGGGGCTCTGCAGGAAGCGGTCTGGCTTCTGGCCGGCGGGCATTCGGAAGCCCTCGATGGTGACGCCGCTGGCGCGCCGCCAGGTGAAGCTCAGCGCATCATAGAGCGGATGCAGCATCGAAAAGGTCAGGTGCACGCGCGCGATGGGCAGGCCGGCGGCGGCAAGTCTTTCGCAGAAGCCGCGCACGATGTTTTCGAGGTCGTCGCCGGCCAGCGAGGAATGCGTCAGCCATTCGGCGACCCGGTCCAACAGGATGGAGGACACGCTGGATTCGATCGTGCTCATTCTCGGTATGATCCTCATAAGGCACGCCATCCCCAAGAGCCAAAAATCCCCTGGCCGACGCATTTTCATGCGCAGGTCCACAAGGAAATCAGGATGTACGAGCGGTAATAATTGTCAACGATCTGCCGAAAGCCCGGCAGCAGCGCCCCCCGGCTGGGGGATCGGACGGGAGGTCCTTTCTCGGTGGTTCAATATCCAACTCAGATAGGGATGCTGCATATGCGAAACAATGGGACCCGGACTCTTTTGTGCGTCGAAGTTGCAGCAAAAGCTGCCGCCGGGGCATTTCGGCCACACCCCCCGGAGGAGGGGTCTAAATACCGCCCGAGGCCGCCAAGAATGCCCGGGGACGGGAGCGCCGGTTGGCCGCCAAGGCACAATAGCAGCCCAGCCAGGCTGGCATCGAGATGGCGGGCTGGCTGTTGCTGCTGACGTCGCTCACAGCCGACGACTGGCCGCCGAACGGCTCGCCTCGGCCGATCGGCTGCGATGGCAGATCGAGCTGAGCTTCAAACGCATGAAGTCGCCGATCGCTTGGAAGACCTTCGCGCAAGGGATGCCGACCTGGTCCGCCTGTGGATTAACACCGCCCTGCTCGCCGCGCTGCTGGCGAAAGACGACCTGCCGACGCTCGATTCGAGGCGCCGGACACTCTCCCCTTTTGCTCGAGCCGATCGAGCTTGCCGATCCGGGGTCTCGTCGGCATCTCTATCGCCGTCTTGCACCGCGCCACTGATCCTCGCCCTCTTGCTCAGCGCAGAATTGGGCTGCCGTGATGGTTGTCACCGGCTTCGGTCGCCGTTCAGGACCATTCCCGTTCTCTTGTGTCGCCTTTCTAAGGGACCGGCCGCCGTCAGCGTCAACCCGCAAGGGGTTCCCCTGCGCTGGCGCTCCGGTGACGCCTGCGGCTCGGTCCCTTCTTCGGGCGCCATCGGGAATGGTCCCGAGCAACCGAAGGAGACATACAATGGCAACCACGATCGCAACGCTTACGCAAAAGACCGACGGCAGCCTTGAAGGCATCTTTGCCACCATCCGGGTCAACGCCCCGATCGCCATCGTTCCCAACGCCAGCAAGGCGAGCGACGATGCACCCGACTACCGCATCATCCACCGCAAGACCGGCTTCGAAATCGGGGCGGCGTGGAACCGCATTGCCCGCCAGACCGGCGAGGAATATCTCTCCGTCAAGCTGGAGGCCCCTGAGATCGGCGTGATCTTCGGCAACGTCGCCCAGGCTCCTGGCGGTGATCCCGGCAAGAAAGTCATCCTCTGGAACAGCCCGAACTGAAGAGCGACTCGAGCGGCCCCGAGCGATCGGGGCCGCCTTCGCCGTTTCGCGATTTGTTACGGGCGGTATCGGGAGTGAACGCGGGCGTCGAGCCCGCATTCACTCCTACTG